>NZ_QEZG01000024.1:0-129542 GCF_003993495.1 Xanthomonas sp. BRIP62418 | reverse complement strand
GGACCGTGTGGCGGCATGGATGCCGCCACCGAGCCCCCAGGGACGGGTTCACGGCGTGTCCCGCAAGCGGTGAGGGCACCGCGCTCTCGACGCTGCGGGTTTGCTGCAGAGCCCTTGCCCGCCCACCATCGCAGGACACGCCGCAAGTACGTCCATGTAGGCTCCGGCGAGGCATCCATGCCGCTCAAGGTCCCGCGACGGTGAGCGCGCAAGGACCAGTCGAGATGGTCGGTGTGCGTGGGTTTCAACAGTGCAACCGACGCACTCCGGTGCAGTGTCATCGTTGATTGCGTCGCAACGACATGCGGCGAGCAATCAGTGGCCGATCACCAACTCCACCGGCGCGGCGGCGGGCAGTTCCACCATCACCGGCGCGCTCTCGACATCATCGGCCTGGCGTATCGCGTTGCCGCTGCGCGACAGTCGCGCCAACACCTGCACGGTATCCAGCGACGACAGCGCACGTGTCGGCATCGGGCTGTCGCCATCGTCCAGGGTGATGGTCAACGGCAGCTCGCTCAGCGTGTGTCTTTCCACTGCTACCGGCATCGGGGTGTCTGCAGCGCGTGCGATGACGAAGACGCCGGTATCGCCGGGCATTCCGGCGCGTTTGGCGAACTCGGCATCCAGCGTCACCCGCACCTTGATGCGTTTTCCGCTGGCTGCATCGATGGCAGTTGCAGCCGGCGCTTGGATCGGCGCCAGCCTGGCTTCCTGGCGCGCGGCGTTGATCTGTTCGAGCAGGCCGGGGCGGGTCGGGGCATCGACCACACGCAGCAATGGCTCCCAGGTCTCGCTGGCCCTGGCCGGCTGGCCGGCCTGTCGTTGCACCACACCCAGGAACCAGCGTGCACGTTGATGGTCCGGTTGCACGTTGAGCGCGTGTTCCAGCAGACGCATGGCCTGCGGATCCGGGCGCCCGCTGTCGTCGGCGAGCATGCGCGACTGCGCGGCAGCCACCAGTACGTCCGGCTCGTCCGGACGCAGTGCGACCGCGCGCGCAAACGCATCGCGCGCTTCGGCAAATTTCTGTTGGCTGGACAGCGAGCGCCCCAGCAACACCCAGCCTTCGGCCTGGTCGGGATCGCGCGCCAGTGCCGCGCGCAGCTGCATGATGGCTTCATCCAGCGAGCGTGGCGTGGCCGGTCGCTCGGCGGGCGCCCGGATCGCGCCCGGCGTGCCGACCTGCCAATACAGCGCCGCGCTCGCGGCCAGCAGCAACACCGCGATGCCGGCAGTCAGCCCGCGCGCATCGCGCCACAGCGGCCGCAGCGCCACGCCGAAAACGACCAGGGCCAGCACCACCACGGCAATGACGAAGCCGACCATCACCACTCCTGCTCATCGGCGGGCAAGGCGGGCGCAGCCACGCTACGTCGACGCACCACCAACGCGACGGCGCCACCGCCGATCAACAGCGCCAGCAGCGGACCGAACCACAACAGCCAGGTCCGCGATTCCACACGCGGGCGGTACAGCACGAACTCGCCATAGCGCTCCACCAGGAACTGGCGGATCTGCGCATCGCTGCGCCCTTCGTGCATCAATGCCAGCACTTCGCGGCGCAGGTCCTGGGCGATCTGCGCATTGGAATCGGCCAGTGACTGGTTCTGGCACTGCACGCAGCGCAGCTCGGCGGTCAACGCATGGAAGCGCGCCTCTTCGTCGGCCGAGGCGTAGCGCAGCGGCGCCGGGTCGCCGGCCGGCTGGGCCAGGGCCAGCCAGGGCAACAGCAGCAGCGTCAGCAGCCAGGCTCGTATCATTGTTTGGCGTGCAGGTCCGGTGCGGCACTGGGCGAGCGCTCGATCTTGCGCAGCACCGGAATCAGCTGGGTGTCGATGACGGACTGGGTTAGCATGCCGCTGTACTTCCAGCGCACCACGCCGCGCCCGTCGACCAGGAAGGTCTCCGGCGCCGCGGCGATGCCGAAGTCGATTGCGGTGCGGCCATCCTTGTCGGCCACCACCAGCAGGTACGGGTTGCCCAGTTGCTCGAGCCAGCGCAGTGCATCGGTGCGCTCGTCCTTCCAGTTGTAGCCGATCACGCGCACGCGTTTGGTCAGCGCAAAGCGGCTCAATACCGGATGCTCTTCGCGGCAGGCCGGGCACCAGCTGCCCCACACATTGATGATGTACGGTGCGCCGCGTAGTTCGCGCGCGTGCACCACGATGCTGGGGTCGTGCAGCAGCGGCAGCGCGAACTCCGGCGCAGGCTTGCCGATCAGCGCAGAGGGCAGGGCATCGCGATCGTCCTGACCGGAGCGCACCACCGCATAGACCAGCAGCGCTGCCAGTGCGAGCAGCAGCACGATGGCACCCACCAGAACCGCAGTGGGCAGGCGGGGTGAACGTGACTCAACCATCTTGGATCTCCGGAGAACGACGAAAACGCCGGTCGGCCGCGGTAACCAGGCCGCCGAGCGCCATCAGCAGCGCTCCCAGCCAGATCCAGCGGACAAACGGTTTGAGGTGGACGCGGACCGCCCAGGCCTGATTGCCCAGCGGTTCGCCAAGGGCGACATACAGGTCGCCGAACGGGCCGGGGCGGATCGCCGCCTCGGTCAGGGTCTGCCCGCCGCTGGCGTAGCGGCGTTTTTCCGCGTGCAGCAGGCCGACCGGCACATCATCCTCGAACACCTGCAGGTTGGCACGGTCGGAAACGTAATTGGGCCCGCGCAGTTCTTCGACGTCATCAAAGTGCAGCATGTAGCGGCCGATCTGCATCTGCTGCCCGGGCGCCAGCGCGACCTCGCGCTGCAGGCTCAGCGATTCCACCAGCAACGCACCGGCCAGGAAGACCGCCACGCCCAGGTGGGCCAGCACCATGCCCAGCATTTCGGCGGTGAATTTACGGCCCTTGGCGGCGCGCCGTGTCCACAAAAAGCGCAGCGTGCCCAACAGCACCCAAGCCGCGCCGGCCACGCCGATCGCCGCCTTCCACTGCCCCTGCGGCGCGGCGAACCAGGCCAATACGCCTGCGGCAACCGCCAGTCCGGCCCAGGGCCCGAGCATCGCCACCGGGCGCGAGGCCTGCTCGCGCTGCCAGCGGGTCAGCGGACCGAACGGCAGCAGCGCCACCAACGGCGCCATCAGCACCACGAACAAGGTGCCGAAGTAGGGCGGGCCGACCGACAGCTTGCCCAGGCCCAAGGCGTCGGCGAGCAGCGGATACAGCGTGCCCAGCAACACCATCGCGCAGGCGCAGGTGAGCAACAGGTTGTTCAACAGCAACAAGGTTTCGCGCGAGCTGCCGGCAAAGGCGCGGCGCGGATCATCGACCAGCGACAAGCGAGGCGCGCGGATCGCGTACAGCACCAGCGAGCCACCCACCACCGCCAGCAGGAACACCAGGATGAACAGGCCGCGCGAGGGATCGGCCGCAAACGCATGCACGCTGGTCAGCACGCCCGAGCGCACCAGGAAGGTGCCCAGCAGCGATAGCGAAAACGCGGCGATCGCCAGCAGCAGGGTCCAGCTGGCGAAGCTGCCGCGCTTTTCGGTGACCGCCTGCGAATGCAGCAACGCGGTGCCCACCAGCCACGGCATGAAACTGGCGTTTTCGACCGGGTCCCAGAACCACCAGCCACCCCAGCCCAGCTCGTAATACGCCCACCAGCTGCCGAGCGCGATGCCGACGGTGAGCATCGCCCAGGCCACATTGGTCCATGGCCGCGTCCAGCGCAGCCAGCGCGCATCCATGCGGCCTTCCAGCAACGCGGCGATGGCGAAGGCGAATGGCACCGCAAAGCCGACATAGCCGCAGTACAACATCGGCGGATGGATGATCAGCCCCGGGTCCTGCAACAGCGGATTGAGGTCGGCGCCTTCCAGCGGCACCGGCAACAAGCGCGCGAACGGGTTGGAGGTGAACAGCAAAAAGGCCAGGAAGCCGATGCTGACCAGGGCCATCACCCCGAGCACGCGCGCGATGACGTGCGCGGGCAGCTGCCGCGACCACAACGCCACCGCACCGGTCCACAGCGCCAGCACCAGCGTCCACAGCAGCAATGAACCTTCGTGCGCGCCCCACACCGCCGAATAGCGATACATCACCGGCAGCAGGCTGTTGGAATTCTCGGCGACGTAGCGCACCGAAAAATCCTGCACCAGGAATGCATGCGTCAACAGCGCGAAGGCCGCCGCAATCAGGCCCAGCTGCACCAACGCGGCTGGCCGCGCCACGGCCATCCAGCTGCTGCGTCCGCGCTGCGCACCGGCCAGCGGCAACGCGGCCTGCAGCAGGGCCACCAGCAACGCCAGAATCAGCAGGAAGGTACCGAGCTCAGGCAGCATCGGGTCGGCGTATTGGTGAGCATGCAGTGGGGCAACGAATACGGGCGCAAGGCAGGGGCGGCATCCATGCAGCATCTGCCTGCGCCTGCCTGCGCGCAGCGACGGCGTCGGCCGCGCAAGCACCTTGCACGCCAACACCGTGCAGCAACGCGAACGTCGTGATGCCTGACATCACCGCAGCGCTCCGGCCTGGTCCGCGGCCGCCGGCACATCGTGCTTGCGGTGCGCGCTGCCCATCTTGTCGGCGACTTCCTTCGGCATATAGGTCTCGTCGTGCTTGGCCAGGATCTCTTCGGCCACGAACACGCCGTGCTGCATGCGACCGGTCGCCACCACCGCCTGTCCCTCGCGAAACAGGTCCGGCAGGATGCGGTCGTAGCGGACCGGCAACTGCGCATCGCCATCGGTGACGCGGAACTGCGCTTCCAACGAACCGGAGGCGCGCTGGAACGAGCCTTTCTCCACCATGCCGCCGAGCCGGAAGCGCGCGTGCTCGCCGGCGTCGCCGCGCAGCACTTCCGACGGTGTGTACAGATAGGCCACGTTGCGCTGCAGTGCCATTGCCACCAGCGTGGTCGCCAGGCCGCCGGCCAGTACCAGCGCAATCACCAGCCAGATCCGGCGGCGCCGTTGCGGGTTCACCGGATCAGCTCCGCATCGCTGGGCACCGCGCGCTTGCGCTCGCGCAGGCGCCGCGCCTGCGCGATCTTCAACGCGCGACGCACCTGCCAGCGGCCGGCGATCAGGTCCCACAGCAGCACCAGCACGAACACCGCGTAGGCGGCGATGACGTAGGGCAGGTAGCTCATGCCACGCCCTCCGGCGCATCGCGCACGATCCAGGCCTTGCCGGCCTCGCGGCGCAGGTTGTCGGCGCGCGCACGCGTCAGCAGCGAACCGGCGAACCAGAACTTGGTGCCGATCACCATCAGCCACAGCGGCAGCAGCATGCTCGCATCGATGGTGGAAGGGCCGAGCAGGCGAATGCTCTGGCCCTGATGCAGCGAGTTCCACCACACCACCGAATAGCGGATCACCGGCAGCAGCGCCACGCCGACGATCGCCAGCAAGGCGGCCGCGCGTGCGGCCTGACGGCGATCGTCGATGGCCTGGTACAGGCCGATCACGCCCAGATACAGGAACAGCAGGATCAGCTCGGTGGTCAGGCGCGGGTCCCAATCCCACCAGGCGCCCCACATCGGCTTGCCCCAGATGCTGCCGGTCAGCAGGGTGATCACGGTGAACGCCGCGCCGATCGGCGCGCAGGCCATTGCCAGGATCTCGCAGATCTTGATGCGCCAGATCAGCGCGATCGCCGCGTACACCGCCATCAACCCGAACACGAACAGGCTCATCCACGCGCTTGGCACATGGATATACAGAATGCGAAAGCTGTCGCCCTGCTGGTAGTCGGCCGGCACCGCAAACAAGGCCTGCCAGATGCCCGCGCCCAGCAACACCGCGGCCAGCGCGTGGCACCACGGCGCCCAGCGCGCAGTGAAACGGTCGAAGGTCGGGGGCGAGGCGAGTTGATGGAACCAGCGGACGACGACGTTCATGCGATGGCAACGGCCTTTGGAATGGCATTGGCTCTCGAAACAGCAACAACGCAGTGAGTGGAGCGTCTTATCGACAGCGCATCGACCGCACGGCTCAACTCAACGAAATCCGGATCGCGGCAGCCGCAGCCAGCGGTGCCAGCACCACGCCGATCACCAGTCCGGCGCCCAGCAACAACAACGCACCCACCGCATCCTGGCCCTGGCCGCTGGCCGCCACGCTGCCGGCACCGAACACCAGCACCGGTACGTACAACGGCAACGCCAGCAACGCCACGAGAATACCAGAGCGTTTCATCGTCACCGTCAGCGCCGCGACCACGGCGCCAAGCAGACTCAGAAGCGGTGTACCCAGTGCCAACGATGCCAGCAGTACCGGTAGCTGGTCATGTGGCAGGTGCAGCAATTCGCCCAGCAGCGGGGTCACCGCGATCAACGGCAGCGCGCTGGTGGCCCAGTGCAGCAGCACGCGCACCGCGATCAGCCACGCCAATGGCACCGGCGCCAGCAGCCATTGCTCCATCGAGCCGTCTTCCACATCGCTGCGGAACAGCGCATCCAGCGACAGCAGGCCGGCCAGCAGCACCGACAGCCACAGCACCGCCGGCGCGGCCTGCGCCAGCAGGTCGGGGCGCCCGCCCAGGCCCAGCGCGAACAACACCACGATCAACAGGGCGAACAACGCCGGCTGCAAGGCATCGCTGCGACGGCGCCACAGCAGCTGCAGGTCGCGGCTGAGCAGTGCACGCGCGGCCTGCCACAGCGACGGTTGTGGCGAATGCAGGCTCATGCCGCCGTCTCCAGCGTGAGCATGCGCGTGCGCACCGGCGGCGCCGCGTAGGCACCGTGGGTGGTGACCAGCGCCGCGCCGCCACCGCGCAGGTGCGCGGAGATCATCCGGTTGACCAGGGTGATGCCGTCCAGGTCCAGGTTGGCATAGGGCTCGTCCAGCAGCCACAGCGGGGCCGGCGACAACCACAGCCGCGCCAGCGCCAGGCGTTTGCGCTGGCCGGCCGACAGCTGCCGCACCAATGCGTCTTCGTAGCCGGCCAGGCCGACGATGGCCAGCGCGCTGCCAGGCATCTGCTTGGCGCGTCGGCCATGCAGGCCGCACAGGAAGTGCAGGTTCTCCAGCGTGCTGAGATCGGCCTTCAGGCCCGGCAAATGGCCCAGATAGGCCATGAAGCGGCTGCGATCGCCGCGCCGCGCAGTCTTGCCGTCGATCTGGATCTGCCCCCGCTCCACATGCAGCAGCCCGGCCAGCACCCGCAGCAGCGTGGTCTTGCCGGCGCCGTTGTCGCCCTGCACCAGCAGCGCTTCGCCGGCATCGACATGGAAATCCAGCGGGCCGAACACCGGCTCCTCGTTGCGGCTGAAAGCCAGCGCGCGCGCCGCCAGCAGCGGTGGCGCAGTGTGCAGCGGTTCGATCATCGGCGCAGCGGGCTCCCGTCGCAGGACGGCATGGGGTGGGCGAGCGGTGTCGTGCCATCGCGGGGAAGCAGCTGGCACGACACGCTGTGAGGCAGGGCGCGCATTGTAGCGACGATGGCCCGCTGCCGGGGCGCATCGGGCGGCGTGATGTGTCCGGGAACGCTGTTTTGCACCGCCCGGGCGCACCCACCTGGCGGCTTTGCGTACACTCGCGGTCCCCCGTT
This sequence comes from Xanthomonas sp. BRIP62418, assembly GCF_003993495.1. Classification (NCBI taxonomy): domain Bacteria; kingdom Pseudomonadati; phylum Pseudomonadota; class Gammaproteobacteria; order Lysobacterales; family Lysobacteraceae; genus Xanthomonas; species Xanthomonas sp. BRIP62418. Next base: position 122,037 of record NZ_QEZG01000024.1, on the reverse strand, counting down.
TGCTGCCTGGACAGGCCCGATGCCCCTCACGACCAAGCTGCCCAAGGTGGGCACCACCATCTTCACCGTCATGTCGCAGTTGGCGGCCGAACACGGCGCGGTGAATCTGGGCCAGGGTTTTCCCGATTTCGCGGTGCCGTCGCGGCTGGTCGATGAACTGACCAAGGCCATGGCGGCCGGCCACAACCAGTACCCGCCGATGACCGGCGTGGTGGCCCTGCGCCAGGCCATTGCCGGCAAGGCGCAGCGCTGCTATGGCGCGCAGGTCGATGCCGACAGCGAGATCACCGTCACCAGCGGTGCCACCGAGGCGATCTTCAACGCCATCCACGCGGTGGTGCGTGCCGGCGAGGAGGTCATCGTGCTGGACCCGGCCTACGACTGCTACGAGCCGGCGATCGACCTGGCCGGCGCGCGCGCGGTGCACGTGGCGCTGGACCCGCAGACCTTCGCCGTCGACTGGCCGGCGCTACGCGCGGCGATCACGCCGAAGACGCGCCTGCTGATGATCAACTCGCCGCACAATCCCTCCGGCGCGATGCTGTCTGCCGACGACATGCAGACCCTGACCGAGCTGCTGCGCGGCAGCGACATCTTCCTGCTCTCGGACGAGGTGTACGAACACATCGTGTTCGATGGCCGCCGCCACGAATCGGTGCTGCGCTGGCCGGAATTGCGCGAGCGTGCGTTCGTGATTTCCAGCTTCGGCAAGACCTATCACTGCACCGGCTGGAAGATCGGCTACGCCATCGCGCCGCCGGCATTGAGCGCCGAGTTCCGCAAGGTGCACCAGTACAACACCTTCACCAGCTTCGGCCCGGCCCAGCATGCATTTGCCGCGATGATCCGCGACGAACCCGAACACGACGAGCAACTCGGCGCGTTCTACCAGGCCAAGCGCGATCGTTTCCGCGAGCAGTTGCTGACCACGCGCCTGCAGCCGTTGCCGGTGCCCGGCGGCTATTTCCAGCTGGTGGACTATTCGGCGGTCAGCGACCTGCCTGACACCGAGTTCGTGAAGTGGCTGACGGTGGAGAAGGGCGTGGCCGCAATTCCGCTGTCGCCGTTCTACCAGACGGCGCCGCAAGGACAACGACTGGCCCGGCTATGCTTTGCCAAGAACGATGCGACGCTGGATGCGGCGATCGCGCGGTTGCAGCAGTTCTGACGAGCTGGGATTCGGGAATGGGGATTCGGGAATCGTAAGAGCGGTTGGTCGCTTTTTTACCTGATCTGCACTTGGCCCGATGACATGACGCCCTCACCAAACCGCTGTCCTATTCCCTATTCCCTATTCTCCATTCCGAGCCTCAGCATGCACGACCTCCGCATCTCGCTTGTCCAAGGCGACACCCGCTGGCATGACCCGGCCGGCAATCGCGACTATTACGGTGCCTTGCTGGAGCCCTTGGCCGGGCAGACCGATCTGGTGGTCCTGCCGGAGACCTTCACCAGCGGGTTCTCCAACGATGCCATCGACAAGGCCGAGGACATGGACGGGCCGACTGTTGCCTGGCTGCGTGCGCAGGCTGCGCGGCTGGGGGCGGCGGTCACCGGCAGCGTGCAGCTGCGCACCGGGCAGGGCGTGTTCAACCGGCTGCTGTGGGCCACGCCGGACGGGGCGCTGCAGTCCTACGACAAGCGCCATCTGTTCCGCTTCGGCAACGAGCACCTGCGCTACGCGGCCGGGCGCGATCGCCTGACGGTGGAGTGGAAGGGCTGGCGGATCAATCCGCAGGTCTGCTACGACCTGCGCTTTCCGGTGTTCTGCCGCAATCGCTTCGATGTCGAGCGCCCGGGCCAGCTGGATTTCGATCTGCAGCTGTTCGTTGCCAACTGGCCATCCGCGCGCGCCTATGCCTGGAAGACGCTGCTGCGCGCACGTGCGATCGAGAACCTGTGCTTCGTGGCGGCGGTCAACCGCGTCGGCGTCGATGGCAATCAGCTGCACTACGCCGGCGACAGCGCGGTGATCGATTTCCTCGGCCAGCCGCAGGTGGAAATCCGCGAGCAGCCGCAAGTGGTCACCACCATCCTCAGCGCTGCCGCCCTGGCCGAACATCGCGCACGCTTCCCTGCGATGCTGGATGCCGATGAATTTGTGATTCGGGATTAGGGATTGGGGATTGGTGCAAGCAGGCAAGGCATAGCTATCCGTTTGCCCGCTGTTGCGAATCCCAAATCCCCAATCCCCAATCCCCAATCCCGTCTACTCACCCAGCTTGATCTCGTAGATCTTCGGCCACCGCTTGCCGGTGACGAACAGGCGATCGTGCTCGGCGTCGTAGGCGATGCCGTTGAGCACATCGTTGCCGGGGTCGGTCAGGGTGTCGGCGTCCGGTACCAGCGCCTGCAAGTCGATCCAGGCGATCACCTTGCCGCTGGCCGGGTCGATGCGCGCGATGCGGGTGGTCAACCAGAGGTTCGCCAACAGCTCGCCTTTCACCCATTCCAGCTCGTTGAGATTGTCCAGCGCCTTGCCGCCGGCAGTGACCTTGATGCTGCCGACCTGCTGCAGCGTCTGTGGATCCAGCCGCCGAATGCGGGCAGTGCCATCGCTCATGTACAGGCTGCTGGCGTCGCGGGTCAGCGCCCACCCCTCGCCGGAATAGCTGAACTGCGTGCGCGGCGTCAGCGTGGCCAGGTCGTAGACAAACCCGCGCTGGTTGCGCCAGGTCAGCTGGATCAGGCGGTCGTGCCAGGCCACGATGCCTTCGCCAAAAAAAGGCAACGGTGTCGTGACCTGCTGCAGGACGCGGCCGGTCTCCAGCTCGACCTTGCGCACGCTGGAGCGGCCCAACTCACCGGTGCTCTCGTACAGGAACCCGTCGAGATAGAACAGGCCTTCGGTAAAGGCGGCGGTGTCGTGCGGATAAGTGCGCACGACGGTATAGCCCTGGGTCGGGACGGCGTCGCTGCAATGGGCGAGCGGAGGCAGCAGCAGGGCGGCGAGGAGCAGGCTGTAGGCAGTTCGTGGCATGTGGCGATCATCCCACGCCGCGGTTGCAGACCGTCATGGCGCAGGCAGCCAGCGGCGAATAATCATTCGCTGAACGGTCGCCTGCGCGGTGCCGGCATGTTGTCGCGGCTGCCACATCGGCGCTGCTAGGCTCGGCGCCACGTTCACCAACCGGAATGCCCGCATGATCAAGTCACTTTCCCTTCTCGCGCTGCTGGGCGCCGCCACGCTGGCACCGCAGGCGCAGGCCGCCGGCAACATCGACTGCCAGCTGTCGTTCAACCTGTCGGGCTGGTCGGTGTTCTACAAGACCGCCAGCGGCACCGGCACCATCACCTGCGACAACGGCGCGGTGATCCCGGTCAAGATCTCCAGCAAGGGCGGTGGCCTGACCGTCGGCAAGTCCAAGATCGTCGGTGGCCGCGGCAGCTTCTCCGGCGCCTACAGCCTCAATGATCTATTCGGCACCTATGCAGCGGCCGAAGCGCATGCCGGCATCGTCAAGTCCAGCACCGCACAGGTGGTCACCAAGGGCGACATTTCGCTGGCACTGGCCGGAACCGGCGAGGGCGTGGATCTGGGTGTCAATGTCGGCAACTTCGTGATCGAGCGCCGCAAGTAATTCGCCGGTCGAGCGCGCGGTGCCTCGCCGCTCGCGCGACCCGCGGTGACTTCATCGAGCAGGGCAGATCACACCGACCCATCCGCGCTTTGACCTGGACGTCGGGCGTGCTCTGAGCAGCAACGAAAAACGGCCCTTCGCAGGGCCGTTTTTCATGTGCGTCTTGCCAGCTTAGCGTCCGCGATTACCGCCGCCTGGCGGGCGACGATTGCCGCCACCCGGCGGACGACCACCCGGGCCGCCGGGGCCACGCGACGCGCCGCCGGGACCACCCGGACCGCGATTGCCGCCCGGACCACGGTTGCCACCGGGGCCGCCTGCACGTGCGCCGCTCGGGCGGCCGGCTGCCGGACGTGCCGCGCCATACGGGCTGAAGCCCGGGTTGGCGTGGTCGGACGGAAAGCTCGGCGCATTGCCCGGATGACCATAGGGATGCTTGCGCTGGCCTTGGCCCTGCGACTGGCCCTGTCCGCCACCGGCGCCGCCACGCCCCTGGCCAGCTGCGCCGGGACGTGCATTGCCCGGGCCGCCGCCTGGACGCGCGCCACCCGGACCCTTCTTCGCATACGGGCGCGCCTGGCCGGTGCCGGGGCCACTGGGACCGGCATTGCGGTGACCGCTGGGGCCGGTACTCACGCCATCGGGCACGTACCAGCTGCGGAACGCGGCCGGGTTGCCGTCCGGCAGGGCACGGTCGCCCTTGCCGGGAGCGCGCTGCTTGAACGGGCGCTGCTGCGACTGTTTGGCCGCCGCTTCGCCGCTGACGGTGAGGCCGCCGCGGAAACCGCCCGGCTTGCCACGGCCACGGCCGCCGCGATCCTCGCGCAGATTGTCGAAGCGACGCAGCTCACGGCCTTCGTCGGCGCCGGAGGTCTGGCCGTTGACATAGGCATTGCTGCGGCCATCGCGCGAGACGTGCACGGTGGACTTGGCGGCGCGGCGCTGGCCGATCACCGGCTGCAGCGTCAATGCCGAGGGCGCGCCTTCTTCCAGCTTGAGTTCGGCGCGCAGGGCATCGACCTTGTCCTGCGCCACTTCGATCGACTGCCCACGCAGCAGCTCGCGCGGCAGCGAGATCTTGCCGTAGCGGCTGCGCTTGAGGCGACTGACCTGGCAGCCCTGCGACTCCCACAGCCGGCGCACTTCGCGGTTGCGGCCTTCCTTGACCACCACGCGGAACCAGTCGTGCGAGTCGGTGCCGCCGATGCGTTCGATCTCGTCGAACTTGGCGCCGCCGTCTTCCAGCAGCACGCCGCGCGATAGGCGCTCGATGATCGCGTCGGAGACCTTGTCCTCGCCTTCCGGCGCACGCACGCGCACCACGTATTCGCGCTCGACCTCGTAGGAGGGATGCATCATCGCGTTGGCCAGCTCACCGTCGGTGGTCAGCAGCAGCAGGCCGGTGGTGTTGATGTCCAGGCGGCCGATCGCGATCCAGCGCGAACCCTTCAATACCGGCAGCGACTCGAACACGGTCGGCCGGCCTTCGGGATCTTCGCGCGTGGTCACTTCGCCTTCGGGCTTGTTGTAGATCAGCACGCGGGCCGGTTCGGTCAGCGCGCTGGCCACGAAACTGCGGCCATCGAGCTCGATCTTGTCGCCGCTGCGCACCGACATGCCGGTCTGCGCGACGGCGCCATTGACCTTGATCAGGCCATCGGCAATGCGCTGTTCCAGCGCGCGGCGCGACCCCAGGCCGGCCTGGGCCAGCACCTTGTGCAGGCGCTCTTCCAGCTTGGGCGCTTCGGGCGCGCTGTCGCGCTTGAGGGAAAGCTTGTTCAACGACAGCTTGCGGGGGGTGTCACTCATGTGTCTGGCTCCGGCCGACGCGTTGCGGGTCGGCCTCTGGGTCGGAATCGGCTTCGTCAACAGCCACGGTCGTCGTCGCGACGGCGTTGTCTTCGTCTTCGTTCACTGCTTCCGCGCGCGTTCCCGGCGCGGTGTCGGGGTCGCCCTCACGGGCGTCATCTGGGTCCAACGGGTTCGTGTCCTGTGCCGAGGCATGCCCGGCGCGTTGCGCTGTCTGGTCACTCGCCTCATCGGCGCTGGCGCGGTCATCGACCGCGTCGGCGTGGTATTCGTTTTCTTCGTCGACGGCAGTTACGGTGCCGGCAGTCTGATCTTCGACATCGACATCGCCATCGACGTGCATTGCATCATCGGTGTCGCCGGTTGCGTCGACCGTGCTGTCCGCTGCCGGCAGACCGTCTGCATCGCGGTGTTCGGGCGCAGCGTCGCTCGGGCCGGCATCGGCGTCAGTGCCACCCTCCGACTCCACGCCAGCCGCAGCGGTGGTCGCCGCACCAGCGCCGTCTGCAACCGCCATCTGTGCATCGGCGTCCGCAGCCGGACCTGCTTCGGCAAGCTCGGCATCCATTGCTGCCGACGCCGGGACCGCGCCATCCAGTTGCCCGTCGCGGTCCAGCGGCAGCTGCGGTTCCAGCTCGGCGATGTCCTTCAACTCAGACAATGGCGGCAGCTCGTCCAATCGCTTGAGCCCGAAGTAATCCAGGAAGCCCTTGGTGGTGCCGAACAGGGCCGGCTTGCCGGGCACGTCGCGGTGGCCCACCACGCGGATCCATTCGCGTTCTTCCAGCGCCTGGATGATGTTGCTGCTGACCGCCACGCCGCGCACCTGTTCGATCTCGCCGCGGGTGATCGGCTGGCGGTAGGCGATCAGTGCCAGGGTTTCCAGCGTGGCGCGGGTGTACTTGGTGCGGCGCTCGGTCCACAGCCGGGCAACCCAGCCATGCACCTCGGCCTTGACCTGGAAGCGGAAGCCCGAGGCCACCTCGACCAGTTCCACGCCGCGCTCGGCGCAGCCCTCGCGCAGCAGTTCCAGCGCGCGCTCGACGCTGCCGGGCGGCGCCGGCTCTTCTTCGGGAAACAGTCCCTGCAGCTGTGCCAGCGTCAGCGGCTGGCTGCTCGCCAGCAGGGCGGCCTCGATAATGCGGGTGATCAACGCTTGATCCATTCGGTGATCGGCTTCAGATAGGTTCGTTGGCGGCATCGCTGTCATCGAATTCGCTGGAGAATTGCAACGGCGCATTGGTGTTGCCCAAGGCCAGCGACTTCACGTAGATCGGCGCCAGCGGCGCTTCCTGCACGATGTCCAGCAATTGCTCCTTGGCCAGTTCGAGCAGCGCCAGGAAGGTGACCAGCACGCCGAGCTTGCCTTCCTCGGCCGTGAACAGCGATTCGAAGCGATAGAACCTGCCATCGTCCAGACGGCTCAGCACATCGCCCATGCGCTGGCGCACACTCAGCGCCTCGCGCTTGATCGCATGGCCGGTGAACAGTTCGGCGCGCTTGAGCACGTCGTACAGCGCCATCAGCATTTCTTTCAGTTCCACCGGCGGCGGCAGCTTGACCGCGGCGCGCTCGGGCAGATGCGCCTGCACCGGCGCACTGTCGCGGCCCATGCGCGGCAGGGTGTCCAGATCCTCGGCGGCCTGCTTGAAGCGTTCGTATTCCTGCAACCGGCGTACCAGCTCGGCGCGCGGATCGTTTTCCTCGCCTTCCTGGCTGGGCGGGCGGGGCAACAGCATGCGCGACTTGATCTCGGCCAGGATCGCGGCCATCACCAGATATTCGGCCGCCAGTTCGAAGCGCAGCTCCTGCATCACGTTGATGTAGGCCACGTACTGCCGGGTGATCTCGGCGACGGGGATGTCCAGGATGTCCAGGTTCTGGCGGCGGATCAGGTATAGCAGCAGGTCCAGCGGACCTTCGAAGGCATCCAGGATGACTTCCAGCGCGTCCGGCGGAATATACAGATCCTGCGGGATCTGCAGCACCGGTTGCCCATGCACCACCGCCAGCGGCATTTCCTGCTGCTGTGGCGGCGCGCTCGTGGCTGGCGGATTCGCGTCGTGCGCGAGTTCGGAATTCATCAGGTCGACATCGGGTCTTACGGTCGCCGGCCGCGGTCTGGGCCGCGCCTGCAGGGCTTTGCCTTGAGTTATTGCAATCAATGTCGTGCCCGTGCCGGCACGATCCTACAAATCCACATACAACGTGCGCCGCGTGGCATGCGGCGACGGGACAGCGAGGAGGTCGTCTACGCGGGTCGGCGGTGGGCAGCGAATCGGTCGTCGAGTGAGGCGTGGGGCCTGGGCCGACGGGCCGCTGCGTCCGATTGCGTGTGCAGTGGTGTCAAGGGTAATGCGTGCGCGGGGCCAGTGTCCAGCGCCGAGGCGGCTAGAATCCCACGGCTGATCTTCAGGTTCTTGGCGAGGTGGTCGATGTGGTACGTAATCGAGGGGTATGACCGGGACGATGCACTGGCGGCGCGGCAGCAGGCGCGACCGGCGCATCTGGCCCGTTTGCAGGCGCTGGCGGCGGCAGGTCGCTTGCTGGTGGCGGGCCCGTGCCCGGCGATCGATGCCGAGGATCCGGGTCCGGCCGGCTTCAGCGGCAGCGTGGTCATCGCCGAATTCGACGCGCTGGACGACGCGCGCGCCTGGGCCGATGCCGATCCGTATGTGGAGGCGGGCGTGTATGTGCGCACCGAGGTCCGCCCGTTCCGCCGGGTGCTGCCATGAGCCGGGTCGAGCGGATCCGCGCCGCGCTGCAGTCGGCCCTTGCGCCGACCGAGCTGGAGGTGGTGGACGACAGCCATCGCCATGCCGGGCATGCCGGTGCGCGCGACGGGCGGGGGCATTTCAATGTGCGCGTGGTCAGCGCCACCTTCGCCGGCAAGCCGCCGTTGGCACGTCACCGCGCGGTCTATGCCGCGGTCGGCGAGATGATGCAGACCGATATCCACGCGCTGTCGATCGAGGCCTTCGCACCAGGCGAGGCGAGGTAACCAGGCCGATCAAGCCGCCGCCGTAGGAGCGCACCCGGGCGCGACGCAGGTTACCGCTAAGGCCCATCGCGCCCGGGTGCGCTCCTACGGGCAGGCATTGCCGGGGTGGACATCCGACAACCGGGCGCAATGGCTGAAGGCTGGCTTTATCGCAGGGGCGCGCCCGAGCGAAACCGCGTCACTGGCAACCCGATTGGCGCTCGCACTCGTAATATCGATACGCCAGGCGAGGCCGAATAACTGAATCCGCCAACTGCGTAGTAGGAGCGCACCCGGGCGCGACGCAGGTTATCGGTAAGGCCCGTCGCGCCCGGGTGCGCTCCTACGGGGTCCATGCGCAGCGGGCCAAACCGCCCCAACCGTGATCGCCGTCGGCCTTCATCCGTGGACATATGAGTAGTATTTGTTGCGTCGCAACACGGTGCTTCACGTATTCATCACTTGCAGATGCTTGATCTGTAAGCGTTTTCAAGGGCGTGAAGACAGGGGTTTACGCCCTTGTATGAAAACGCTTACAGTCCGCGCCAGTTTTGGGACTCGGTCGCGGAGGGCGACACGAATGGCCAAGGGTGCGGTCACCATCAAAGATGTCGCTCGGGAAGCACAGGTCTCCGTCGCAACGGTGTCGCGTGCGCTCAATGGGCACGACAACGTCGCCGGGCCGGTGCGCCAGCTGGTGCAGGACGTGGCCGCACGCTTGCGCTACAGCCCGCATGCGGCGGCGCGCAGCCTGAGCAGCCGGCGCACCCAGACCCTGGGCGTGGTACTGCCCGATCTGTACGGCGAATTCTTTTCCGAGCTGATCCGCGGGATCGACGGCGCGGCGCGTGCTGCCGGCCAGCATCTGCTGGTGTCCAGTTACCACGGCGACCCCGAAGCGCAGGGCAGGGCGTTGCAGTCCATGCGCGGGCGGGTGGATGGCCTGCTGGTGCTGTCGCCGTATGCCGAGCAGCCCGGGTTCCTCACCGACAACCTGCCGCAGGCGCTGCCTACGGTGCTGATCAACGCGCACGTCCCGGGCGACGCCTATCCGGTGCTGAGCATCGACGACCATGCCGGCGCGATGGCGATGACCGAACACCTGCTCTCGGCCGGGCATCGGCGCATCGCCTTCATCGGCGGGCCGGCGCTCAACTTCGATGCGCGCGAACGCCTGCGCGGCTTCCGCGATGCGATTGCCGCACACGGCGACACCGCGCAGGGCATCGAATTTCCTGGCGACTTCGACGAGGCCTCCGGCCACCGTGCCGGGCAGGCGATGCTGGCCGACGGCGCGCTGCCCGACGCGGTATTCGCCGCCAACGACATGACCGCACTGGGCTGCCTGTACGCCTTTGCCCAGGCCGATGTCTCGGTACCCGGCGACGTGGCACTGGCCGGCTTCGACGATATTCCGCTGGCCCGTTTCGTCCATCCGGCGCTGACCACGATGCGGGTCAGCATCGCGCGCCTGGGCGAACAGGCGATGAGCCGGCTGATGCGGCTGGTGGACCAGCCCGGCCACGACGACGGTATCCGCCAACTGCTCACGCCCGAGCTGGTGGTCCGCGCCTCCTGCGGCGCCGGCGAGCCCGGCCTCTGACGTTTCCAACCCCTGACCCTTTCGCGGACGTCCTGTCCGCTCCCGCTGCCCCCCGCAGCGGTCGTTCCTGCAAGCCGCAACGCCACAACAACATTCTGTACCGATCCCTGGAGGGACCAATGCGCCACCACTACCCCCATTCCGCCAGTCCGGCGCGCAAGCTGCTCAGCTGCGCCCTGGCCAGTTGCCTGCTGCTGGGCGCCGCCCCGGCCTTCGCGCAGAGCGCTGCCGCGACGATCCGCGGCCAGGTCACCGTCGACTCGGCACCTGCCAGCCAGGCGCAGGTCACCGCGACCAACCTCGCCACCGGCCTGACCCGCACCGTACAGGTCAGCAACGGCGGCTACTCGCTTGGCGGCCTGCCGCCGGGTTCGTACCGCCTGGACGTCACCGCCAACGGCCAGACCACCTCGCAGAACGTCACCGTGCAGGTCGGCCAGACCGCGACCCTGAACCTGGGCGTCGGCGGCGAACCGGCCACGGCCGAAGGTGGTAACGCCACCACGCTGGACGCGGTGCAGGTCAAGGCGCCGCCGGTACTAGTGGAAACCCGTACCTCCGAGAACGCCACCTACATCTCCAACGTGCAGATCCAGAACCTGCCGCGTGCCACGCGCAACTTCCTGGAACTGGCCGACACCGTGCCGAACGTGCAGTTCACCCGCGATGCCAACGGCACCACCAAGGTCCGTTCGGGCGCCACCTCGGCCGAAGGCACCAACGTCTATATTGACGGCGTCAGCCAGAAGAACTACGTGCTCACCGGCGGCGTCAGCGGCCAGGACTCCAGCCGCGGCAATCCGTTCCCGCAGTCGGCGATCGGCGAATACAAGGTCATCACCTCCAACTACAAGGCCGAGTTCGACCAGGTCAGCGGCGCGGCCATCGTGGCCTCGTCCAAGTCCGGTACCAACGATTTCCACGGCAGCTTCTTCTGGGATACCAGCAACGACAGCTGGCGTGAAGAGAGCCCGCTGGAAAAGCGCGCCGGCGTGCGTGACGACTTCGAGGAAACCCAGTACGGCGCGACCTTCAGCGGCCCGATCCTCAAGGACAAGGCACATTTCTTCGTCGCCTATGAAGCCAAGGAATACACCACCCCGAACGTGGTGATCCCCGGTTCGATCTATTCGGACCGCGTCGATCAGCTGCCTGCGCAGTTGCAGCCGCTGGTCGCCACCTACAGCACGCCGTTCAAGGAAGACCTGTACTTCGCCAAGATCGACTGGACCATCGGCGACAACAGCCTGTTCGAGCTGAGTGGCAAGTACCGCAAGGAAGACGAGCTCAACGACGTCGGCGGCACCTCGACCCTTGAGCACGGCAGCATCAACGGCCAGGAAGAAAAGCGCGCCAACCTGCGTTGGCAGTACAGCGGCGCCAACTTCCTCAACGAGGCCAACCTCAGCTATGAGAGCGCGTTCTGGAACCAGGCGCCGATCAACAACGGCAACGGTTACATCCTCAGCTACACGCCCAACCGCGGCAACGAGACCGATGTGCTTGCCGCAGGCGCCGGCAGCAGCTTCCAGCGCAAGGGGCAGAAGGGCTGGACCTTCCAGGACGACCTGACCTTGAACAGCCTGGAATGGCATGGCGCGCACACCGTCAAGATGGGCGTGAAGTTCAAGAGCATCGATCTGGACTCCACCCAGTTCAACCCGGCCAACCCGCAGTACTACTACAACATCCTCAGCGATGTGGAAACGCCGTACCGGGTGCGCTTCGGTGCGCCGCTGGTCGAAGGTGGCGGCTCGGTGGTGTCCGAGAACAAGCAGTACGGCATCTATCTGCAGGACGACTGGGAGGTCAACGAGCACTGGACCCTGAACCTGGGCGTGCGCTACGACTACGAAGAAACCCCGGCATTCCTGGACTTCGTCACCCCGTCCGACGTCGCCGGTGCCTTGCAGAACTGGACCAACCTGCGCAACGCCAACTACGACATCAACAACTTCATCAGCACCGGCAACAACCGCAAGGCGTTCAAGAATGCCTGGCAGCCGCGCCTGGGTGCCTCCTATGACCTGTTCGGCGATCAGGCCCACGTGATCTACGGCGGTGCCGGCCGCGCCTACGACCGCAACATCTTCGACTACCTGGCGCTCGAGCAGCTCAACAACTCGTTCAATTCCTACAGCTACTACTTCACCAGCGCCAACAACCAGGCCTGCCTGGGCGACCCATGCACGGCATGGAATCCGGCCTACGGCACGCAGGAAGGGCTGAACACCCTGACCGGCAGCAGCACCGGCGGCGGCGGTCGCGAGGTCTACCTGATCGACAACAACATCAAGACCCCGTACTCGGACCAGTTCAGCATCGGCATGCGCAACATGGTGCCGCTGTGGGGCCAGGACTGGTTCACCGACGTGACCCTGAGCCGTATCGAAAGCCATGACGGCTTCGCGTTCGTGCGCGGCAACCGCCTGCCGGACGGTTCCTTCTTCCAGCCGGGCACCACCTCCGGCTCGCCGACCGACGGCCCGGACGGCTACAGCGCCATCGTGCTCGGGACCAACGGCGTGGAAACCCGCAACAACCAGCTCGCCCTGCAGGTCGAAAAGCCGTTCGACGAGGAATCGGGCTGGGGCCTGACCGTGGCCTACACCTATTCCGATGCCAAGGAAAACCGCCAGTTCGGCGAGCACTACGCACTGGATCGCGAACGCATCGAGGACTATGGCTGGCGCGAGGCCGGCGGCATTCCGAAGAACCGCCTGGTGGTCACCGGCATCTACGAGCTGCCCTACGAGGTCAAACTGTCCGGCAAGCTGTCGCTGGCCAGCCAGACCGCGCGTTACGGGCAGAATTGCCTGGCCGGCAACGACCAGTGCTACATCGTCCAGTTCAAGCCGGACGGCACGCTGGGCTACAAGGAGTTCAGCATCGCCGCCAATAAAGAATGGGATACCGGCGGCGGTGTCAAATTCAACGTGCGTGCGGATATCCTCAACGTGTTCAATTGGGTGAACTACGCCAACTTTAACGGCGAGACCGGGACACTGGGAGACTTGAACACGGCTTACGGCACCCCGACCGGTGTGCTGGCGTCGCCGATGCGTACCTTCCGTCTGGCCTTCGGCCTGAACTGGTGAGGTACCCGACCGCCCCGGCAGTTGCCGGGGCGGTCGAACTCGGCGCTTGGATAGGGTAGGTTGGCGTGCGAGATGTAATCGATTACACGAGTGGGGGGCGGATGAACAGGGGCAGGACTTCGTATTGGTTGACGATTCCACTATTGCTGGGCGTGCTGGTGCTGGCGTCCTGCAAACAGGCAGAGGAGCCCAAGGTGGCCGAAAAGAAGGCACCGGTGAAAGTCATCCTGGTGGAAGCACAGCTGCCACCCAAGCCGGTCAAACCGGCGCTTCCGCCGCTGTTCTCGGACATCGAGCGTCGCACCTTCCAGTTTTTCTGGGACACCACCAACGAACTCAATGGGTTGTCGCCGGACCGGTTTCCGTCGCGCCCGTTCGCCAGCATTGCCTCGGTGGGGTTCGCGCTGACCGCGTATCCGATCGGGATCGAGAATGGCTGGGTCAGTCGCAATCAGGCGATCGACCGCACCTTGACCACACTGAAATTCTTCCGCGATGCGCCGATGGGGCCGCAGCGGACCGGTAGGGCCGGGTACAAGGGCTTCTACTACCACTTTCTGGACATGCAGCAGGGCAACCGCTACGACAGCTGGGTCGAGCTGTCGAGCGTGGATACCGCGCTGCTGATGATGGGCGTGCTGTTCACCCAGTCGTACTACGACGGCGACGACCCGCGCGAAAAGGAGATCCGCCAGATCGCCGATACGCTGTACAAGCGCGTGGACTGGCGCTGGCTGCAGCAACGCGCACCGCTGATCTCGATGGGCTGGTTCCCCGAGAGCGGCTTCATCGACCACGACTGGATGGGCTACAACGAGGCGATGATGCTGTACATCCTCGCGCTCGGCTCGCCGACCCACGGCGTGGATGTGGATGCGTGGACCAGCTGGACCCGCACCTACAACAACGACTGGGGCGTCTACCAGGGCCAGGAATACCTGTCCTTCGGCCCGCTGTTCGGTCACCAATACAGCCATGTCTGGATCGATTTCCGCGATATCCAGGACCAGTACATGCGCGAACGCGGCATCGACTATTTCCTCAACAGCCGCCGCGCCACCCTGGCCCAGCGCGACTACGCCATCGACAACCCGATGAAGTGGAAGGACTACGGCGAGAACGTCTGGGGTCTGACCGCCGGCGACGGCCCGCAGAACACCAGCCAGGAATACCGTGGCGAGCAGCGCCAGTTCCGCCATTACTCCTCGCGTGGCGCCGGCCTGCGCGAGAATTTCGACGACGGCACCATCGTGCCGTCGGCGGCGATTTCCTCGATCGTGTTCGCCCCGGAAGTGGTGATCCCGGCCACCGAGGAGATGCACAAGCGCTATGGCGACTTCCTGTACTCGAGCTACGGCTTTCTGGATTCGTTCAATCCCAGCTTCAACTACGACATCCCGCTCAAGACCGGGCGCATGGTGCCGGACCGCGGCTGGGTGGCCAGCGACTACATCGCCATCGACCAGGGCCCGATCCTGGCGATGATCGCCAATTACCAGAACGAATTCGTCTGGACCGTGATGAAGAAGAACCCCTACATCCGGGCCGGTCTGGAACGCGCTGGCTTCACCGGCGGCTGGCTCACCCCCGAAGGCGAGCCGCAGCCGGCGCCGCAGAAGGACGAGCAGAAGGCCGCCGCGCGTTCGCTGGGCATGGCCGAGTCGCGTGCCGCCGCTGCCCAGGCCCAGCAAGACCCCTCGCAACGCCAAAACTCCACGCAACGCCCCAAACCCGAGTAATCCGTGCGCCTTTTGAAACTGTTGATACTGTCCGCGACACTCTGTCTGGGTGTGGCCGGATGCGAACGCTCCGATCCAGGCAAGACCACCGTGCGCTTCTGGGCCATGGGCAAGGAGGCCGAAGTGGTCGCCGAGCTGGTGACCGACTTCGAGAAGCAGAACCCGGGCATCCACGTGGATGTGCAGAACATCCCGATGACGGCGGCGCACGAAAAGCTGCTGACCGCCTTTGCCGCAGACGGCTTGCCGGACGTGTGCCAGCTCGGCAACACCTGGCTGCCGGAGTTCGCCCTGCTGGACACGCTGGAACCGATGCAGCCGTACGTGGCGCGTTCCAGGATCGTCGACCCGCAGGATTATTTCCCCGGCGTGTGGGACACCAACCTGGTCGACGGCACCTTGTATGGCGTGCCGTGGTACGTGGACACCCGGCTGCTGTTCTATCGCAAGGACCTGCTGCGCGATGCCGGCTACAGCCAGATGCCCAAGACCTGGACCGAGATGGAACAGGTGATGGCGGCGATCAAGCGCAAGGTCGGCCCGGACCGCTACGCCATCCTGATGCCGCTCAACGAGTTCGAGCAGCAGCTGTCGTTCGCACTGCAGCAGGACGACCGCCTGCTGCGTGACCACGACAACTACGGCAACTTCCGCGGCGAAGGCTTCCGCAAGGCGCTGGGCTTCTACGACACCATGTACCAGAAGGGCTGGGCGCCGAAGGTCTCCGAGACCCAGGTCTCCAATGTCTGGTACGAGTTCTTCAACGGCTATTACGCGTTCTACCTGTCCGGCCCATGGAACGTGCGCGAGTTCAAGCTGCGCCAGCCGCCGGGCATGGAAGGCAAGTGGGGCACCGCGCCGCTGCCGGGGCCCAATGGCCTGGGCGCGGGCATCGCCGGTGGTTCCAGCCTGGTGATCTTCAAGTCGTCACAGCACAAGGACGCCAGCTGGAAGCTGATCGAATACCTGTCGCAGCCGCAGGTGCAGGCGCGCTTCCACGCCATCATTGGCGACCTGCCGCCGCGTCGCAGCACCTGGAAGTTGCCCTCGCTGGCCAACGACGAACTGGCGCATGCCTTCGGCGACCAGCTGGAGCGGGTCAAGGCCACGCCCAAGGTGCTGGAGTGGGAGCGCATCGTGCAGGAAATGCGCCTGGTGACCGAGCGCGTGGTGCGTGGCGGCCAATCACACGAGGCCGCCGTGCAGGAGCTGGATAAACGCGTGGACGAGATTCTGGCCAAGCGCCGCTGGATCTTTGAACAGGAGGGTGGGCATGTCGGTCCGGCCGGTGAATCAGCAATGCCTGCGGCGGCACCCGCCGCAGCGCCAGCGCCGGCAGCAGGCAAGGGAGCGGCACGATGATGAAGCGTAATTCCGTCGCCGGCTGGGTGTTCGCCGCCCCGTCGATCCTGGTGCTGGGCATGTTCTTCGGCGTGCCGGTGTTCGCCGCGCTGGTGCTCAGCGTCACCGACTTCGACCTGTATGCATTGGCCGACAGCAGCCACCTGCGCTTCGTCGGCCTGGGCAACTACATCGACCTGCTGCAGACGCCGCTGTTCTGGAAGTCGTTGTGGAACACCACGTACTTCGTGCTGCTCGGCGTGCCGATGTCGATCGGCGTGTCGCTGGGCGCCGCGTTGCTGCTCAACGCCAAGGCCTCGCGCTTCAAGGCCCTGTTCCGCACCGCCTTGTTCGCACCGGTGGTGACCACGCTGGTGGCGGTGGCGGTGATCTGGCGCTATCTGTTCCACATCAAATACGGCCTGGTGAACTTCGGCCTGAGCCATCTGGGCATCGCCCCGATCGACTGGCTGGGCGATCCGCGCTGGGCGATGCCGACCATCATGCTGTTCGCGGTGTGGAAGAACTTCGGCTACAACATGGTGATCTTCCTGGCCGGCCTGCAGGCGATCCCGCAGGACCTGTACGAGGCCGCGCGCATCGATGGCGCCTCGCGCTGGAAGCAGTTCCTGCATATCACCCTGCCGATGCTCGGCCCGGTGCTGATGGTGGTCGGGGTGATCACCATTTCCGGCTATTTCCAGCTGTTCGCCGAACCCTATGTGATGACCCGCGGCGACCCATTGCAGAGCACCGTGAGCGTGCTGTACTTCATGTTCGAGGAAGGCTTCAAGTGGTGGAACCTCGGCCGCGCGTCGGCGGTGGCGTTCCTGCTGTTCCTGATCATCCTGGCGGTGACCACCGTGATGCTGCGCTTTGGCCGCAAGAGGGATTTGATATGAGTCGTGATGTCGGTCAATCGCGCTGGAATGCCGTGCTGATCAACGGTGGCCTGCTGATGCTGGCGCTGGTCAGCCTGGCGCCGCTGCTGTGGATGCTGTCGGTGTCGTTCATGCCCACCGGCGAGGCCAGCCGCTTCCCGCCGCCGATGCTGCCCTCGGCCTTCACCACTGCCAACTACCACGAGCTGTTTGCGCGCACCGGCATGGCGCGCAATTTCGCCAACAGCCTGATGGTGTCCGGGCTGATCACGCTCGGCTCGCTGCTAATCAACACCATGGCCGGCTATGCGTTCGCCAAGCTGCAATTCGTCGGCCGCGAGCGCATCTTCAAGATCCTGATGGCCGCGCTGGTGATCCCTGCGCAGGTGGCGATGCTGCCGCTGTTCCTGTTGATGAAGCAGCTGCATCTGGTCAACAACATCGGCGGGGTGGTGGTGCCGGCATTGGCGACGGTGTTCGGCATCTTCCTGGTGCGCCAGTACGCGCGCAGCATTCCCGACGAGCTGATCGAAGCCGCCCGCATCGACGGTGCCAGCGAGATGCGGATCTTCTTCCAGATCGTGCTGCCGATGCTCAAGCCGGTGCTGGTCACCTTGACCATCTTCACCTTCATGGGCTCGTGGAACGACTTCATGTGGCCGCTGATCGTGCTGACCGACCAGGAGCAATACACCTTGCCGGTGGCATTGGCGGCGCTGTCGCGCGAGCACATCATGGACGTGGAGCTGATGATGGCCGGCGCGGTGGTGACGGTGATTCCGGTGCTGCTATTGTTCGTGGCGCTGCAGCGTTACTACATCCAAGGTCTTCTGCTGGGGAGTGTGAAGGGGTGAAACCAGTGTTCCTGCGACTGTGTGCCATGACCGCTGTTGCGACGTTTGCGGGCACGGCGCAGGCGCAGGAGCGCGTGCTCGACGGCTTCAACGACATCGGCGCCTGGCGCCTGGTGGTGTCCAACCAGGTCAGCGGTTCGCTGCGGCCGGTAGCCACCAGTTCCGGCGGCCACGCCCTGTGCCTTGACTACAACTTCAATGGCGTGTCCGGCTATGTCGGCATCCGCCGCAACCTGCCGATCACCTATCCGGACAATTACCGCATCGGCTTTTCGCTGCGCGGTGATTCGCCGTCCAACGACCTGCAGGTCAAGCTGATCGATGCCAGCGGCGACAACGTGTGGTGGGTCAACCGGCCCGGCTTCAACTTCCCGAAGAACTGGACCACCGTCGGCTATCGCAAGCGCAACATCGAAAAGGCCTGGGGCCCAGGCCAGGACAAGCAACTGCGCAGCAGCGCAGATGTCGAGTTCACCATCTACAACAAGGTCGGCGGCAAGGGCACGGTGTGCTTCGACCGTCTGACGCTCACGCCGCTGCCGCCGGAAGACACCTCGCCGTTGAAGGCCGAGGCCATCACCGACACCGCGCCCGCGCTGGAACAACGCCTGGCCGACGGCAAGCCGGAGACCTTCTGGCTCAGTGGCGCGGTCAAGCAGCAGACCGTCACGCTGGATCTGGGCAAGGTGCGCGAATTCGGCGGCGCGGTGGTGCAGTGGGTTCCTGGCTTGCAGGCCTCGCAATACGTGGTGCGCGCGTCCAGCGACGGGCGCGGCTGGCGTGATCTGCGCACCGTCACCGCCGGTGCCGGCGGCACCGACTGGCTGGCCTTGCCCGATACCGAGGCACGTTACCTGCGCTTCGATCTCAAGGACGGCCCCAACTGGCGCTACGGCATCAAGGAAGTCCAGCTGCAGCCGCTGGCCTTCGCCGCCACACCGAACGATTTCATCAAATCGCTGGCCGCGCAGGCGCCGCGCGGCAGCTATCCACGCGGTTTCTCCGGCGAGCAGCCGTACTGGACCATCCTGGGCCTGGATGGTGGTACCGAGCAGGGCCTGATCGGCGAGGACGGCGCGGTGGAAGTGGGCAAGGGCGGCTTCAGTATCGAGCCGTTCGTGGTCACCGGCGGCAAGCTGCTGCATTGGTCCGACGTCAGCAGCGAGCAGAGCCTGCAGGACGACTATCTGCCGATTCCCAGCGTCGACTGGCATCACGACCTGATGAACCTGCGCGTCACCGCGTTCGTGCAGGGCACGCCCGATCAGGCGCAACTGGTCGCGCGCTATCAGCTGCACAATACCGGCAAGGACGCGCGTGAGTTCACCCTGGCCTTGGCGGTGCGTCCGTTCCAGGTCAATCCGCCGACCCAGTTCCTCAACACCCTGGGCGGTGTCAGCCGGATCGACCAGCTGGCGGTGCAGGGCGCACAGGTCAGCGTCAACGGCAAGCCGCGCGTATTCGCCGCGCAACCTCCGGATGCCGGCTTTGCCAGTGCCTTCGACAGTGGCATGGACGTCAGCCATCTCACCGCCGCCACGCCGGCGGCGATCACCCAGGTCAAGGACGAGACCGGCCTGGCCTCGGGCGTGCTGCTGTATCGCTGGAAGCTGGAGCCTGGTCAACGGCGCGAGGTGGCGCTGGTGATTCCGCAGACCGGCACCGCGCAGCTGCCGGCCGGCTTCGATGCCGACAAGGCACAACAGCAGGTGGCCCAGCAGTGGCGCAGCAAGCTCGATCGCGTGCGCATCAGCGTGCCGGCCGAAGGCAAGCCGGTGATCGACACCTTGCGCACCGCGCTGGCGCATATGCTGATCTCGCGCATCGGCCCGCGTCTGCAGCCGGGGACGCGTTCCTACTCGCGCAGCTGGATCCGCGACGGCGCAATGATTTCCGAAGGCCTGCTGCGACTCGGCCGCGAGGACGTGGTGCGCGAATACGTCGACTGGTTTGCGCCATACCAGTTCGCCGACGGCATGGTGCCGTGCTGCGTGGACGACCGCGGCAGCGACCCGGTGCCGGAGAACGACAGCCACGGCGAGCTGATCTTCAACATCGCCGAGTATTACCGCTACACCGGCGACAAGGCATTCCTGGAAAGGATGTGGCCGCACGTGACCGCTGCGTACGACTACATGGAAACGCTGCGTGCCAGCGAGCGCACCGAAGACAACTTCATGCGCAACCCGGCCTTCTACGGAATGATGCCGGTGTCGATCAGCCACGAAGGCTATTCGGCCAAGCCGGTGCATTCGTACTGGGACAACTTCTGGGCGCTGCGCGGCTACAAGGACGCGGTGATGCTGGCCGGCGCGCTCGACAAGCCCGACGAGGTCGCCCGCTTCAGCACTGCACGCGACGAATTCAGTGGCGACCTGATCGCCTCGCTGGGTGCGACGGTGCGCCAGCACTCCCTGGATTTCCTGCCCGGCTCGGCCGAGCTGGGCGACTTCGATGCGACCTCGACCACCATCGCACTGGCACCGGGGGGCGAGCAGCAACGCCTGCCGCAGGACTTGTTGAGCAATACCTTCGAGCGCTACTGGAAGGAGTTTTCCGACCGCCGCGACGGCAAGCGCGAATGGAAGGACTACACACCCTACGAATGGCGCAACGTGGCCGCATTCGTGCGCCAGGGCTGGCGCGAACGCGCCTGGGATGCCACCGCGTTCTTCTTCAAGGACCGCGCGCCGCAACCCTGGAACCAGTGGGCCGAGGTGGTCTCGCGTACGCCGCGTACGCCGTTCTTCGTCGGCGACCTGCCGCATGCCTGGGTCGCCTCGGATTTCGTGCGCTCGGTGCTGGACATGTTCGCCTACGGGCGCGAATCCGACGCCAGCCTGGTCATCGCTGCCGGCACGCCGACGCGCTGGTTCGAGGGCAAGGGCATCGGCATCGCCGAATTGCGCACCCCGTATGGGCGCCTCAATTACACCTTGCAGCGCACCGACAAACAGCTGGTGCTGCAACTGCAGCCGGGGCTGATCCTGCCGCCGGGCGGGGTGGTGTTGCCATGGCCGTACCAGGGCACGCCGGGTAAGGCCAGCATCAATGGCGAATCGGCCGAGTGGCAGAACGGCGAATTGCGGATTCAACAGCTGCCGGCCAACGTGCAGATCGATGTGCCCAGCGCGGTGCGGCGGGCCGAGCGCGCCACGCAATGACTGACACACCCCGACCGGCCTGGGCAGCGCCGGCGCGGCGACGTGCCGGATGGCCGGTCGTGTTGGCGGCGCTGCTGCCGTGCTCCGGTGCCGTACAAGCCACGCAGGCGACCCGGGCCGTGCAGGCCGCGCAACCTGCGCAGGTCGACAGGCCCGATCGCGCAGAACCCGCATCACGGGCAGTGCCATCGACCAGCGCAGTGCAGCGCGAGATGACCCTGGTCACGCTCAACCTCCATCACGACCGCGAAGACTGGCCGGCGCGTCGTGCCCATATCGCCAAGGAACTCAGGCAACTGGCGCCAGACGTGATCGCGCTGCAGGAAGTGATCGAACGCCGCGGCAGCGTGGAGAACCAGGCCGCCTGGCTGGCGCGCAAGCTGGGGTACGCCTACAGCTTTGTCTCTGTCGACCCGGTCGATGCGCCCAAGCGCTACGGCAACGCATTGCTGAGCCGGCGCAAGGTGCTGGCCCGGCATCAGCGCCTGCTTCAGCCGCTGGACGATTACCGCGTTGCCGCGCATCTGCAGGTCGACATCGACGGCCAGCCGATCAACGTCTACGTCACCCATCTCAACGAGCGTGCCGATGCACGCGGCACGGCCACGCGCACGCGCCAGGTCGCGGACCTGCTGGATTTCATTTCCTCTACCAGCAATCAGGCACCGGTCGTGATTGCCGGCGACTTCAACACCGCCGCCGATGCCCTGGATCTGGAGGCGCTACGCAAGGGCTATGGCGACAGCTACGGCAGCGTGCATCGCAACAGCGACGCCACCGTGAGCACCTTGAACCTGCATGTCTTCGACAAGCCGGCGCGTATCGACCACGTGTTCTTCCAGCAGAAGCGCCTGCTCGCCCGCGAAGCACGCATCCTGTTCGACACGCCGTATGCCGAGGGGCGCTGGGCCTCGGACCACTACGGCGTCTGGGTACGCCTGCAGCTGGCGCCACAGGCGCAGCCCGCACCGTAGCGGCGCGCGCGACCGAATGCGTAGGAGCGCACCCGGGCGCGACGGGCACTACCGATAATGCCCATCGCGCCCGGGTGCGCTCCTACGCGAAGCATCGGATCTGCGGCACCCTCACACTCACCCGTGCAGGCGATTGAAGATCTGCACGCCCGCCAGCCATACACCGGCCATGCTGCCGACGTTGGTCAGCAGGAACGTCAGCACCACGCGCGAGACGCGGTTGCGGTACCAGCCACGCAAGGTCTGCGCATCGTCGCGTAGCGACAGGAAATCGCCATAGGCCGGTTTGCGCATGTGCACCTCGACCAGCGCGGCAAACGCGCCGGTCGGCACGCTCAGGCGGAACGGCTTGAACGGCGCCACGACCGCCGCGGTGAGAATGCTCAGCGGGTGGCTGCCGGCCAGCAGGCAGCCCAGCGCGGCCAAGCCGCCGGTATACATCGCCCATTGCAACAACAGGTCCGCGCCCATGCTCAGGCCGCCGCGCCAGAACCCGATGCCGATGCCGGTGATGATGACCGCCAGAATGCCCAGCGTGATCCACGGAATGCGCTTGCGCTGCTGCACATACTCCAGCGACTCGCGCAATGGGCCGGGCGCGTCGGTGTCCTGTTCCAGGTGGCGCGCAAGACCGGCCAGGTGTCCTGCGCCGACCACCGCCAGTATCTCGCGCTGGTCCGTCCTGGCTTCCTCGCGCAGGCGCGTGGCCATGTACTGGTCGCGCTCGGCAATCACGGTTTCGTACAGTTCCGGGCTTTCGCTGGCGAAATCGCCGAAGCTCGCCTCCAGCATGTCGCCTTGCTTGAGCTTCTCGATTTCCTCTTCGCCCACCTCGTCGGCCGCGAACAGCCCACCGAGCAGGCCACCGGCCAGTTTCATCTTGCCGAAGAATCCCAGCCGCCCGGACGCGCGCTTGAAGGTCAGGCCGACTTCGCGATCGATCAGGTGCACCGGCAGACCTTGCGCGCGTGCCAGGTTCACCGCTTCCTTCAACTCCGCGCCCGGTTCGATGCCGAGCTGCTTGGCCAGGCGGCGCTGGTAGGCGGCCAGGGCGAGATTCGCCGCAAACAAGGCCACCCGTCCCTTGCGAATCACCTGCACCAAGTCCAGCCGGGCGAGGGCATCCGGGTCGCTGAGCGCCTGCAGGCGCTGTGCGTCCAGTTCCACCGCCACCGCGTCATAGCGGCCGCTGCCGATCGCCCGCTGCACCGCAGCCACGCTGGCGAGTGACACGTGCGCGGTGCCGAGCAAGGTATAGCGCACGCCATCGCGTTCGACGATGCGATGCGGCTGGCCGGACAGCGCATCGTCCAGAACGTGGGTGGTCTGCTCAGTCATGGGGTCATTCATCAGAAGGAGGGGCGGTGTCGCCGGAGCCGGGCGTGCCTTGCAACTGCACGCCGTCCAGCCGGCGACCATGCGTGCGGCCGTTACCGGTGAACGTTCCGACCGTGCGAAAACCAAAACGTTCATGCAGCCGTCGCGATGCCAGGGTGTCGGCATCGCCGATCACCGCAATCATCGGTCGACCGCTGCGTTGTTTGCCGCGTGCGATCAGCTCGCCAAGCACGGCTTTGCCGCGGACAGCGCCAGCCTTGCGCAACTCGACTGGCATGCGGTCAGTCGATGTAGCGCTTGAGCAGATCGCCATACGCATCGATGCGGCGATCGCGCAGGAACGGCCAGATGCGGCGCACGTGTTCGCTGCGCTGCAGATCGACGTCGCACACCAGCACGGTCGGGTCCTGGCCGGCTTCGGCGATGAATTCGCCCTGCGGCCCCAGCACATGGCTGTTGCCCCAGAACTGGATGCCCGACGCGCCCAGCGGCGAGGGCTCATGGCCGACGCGGTTGCACGACAGCACCGGCACCCCGTTGGCGACCGCATGGCCGCGATGGCTGAGCACCCAGGCATCGCGCTGGCGCTCCTGCTCGGGTTGCTGGTCGTCCGGATCCCAGCCGATCGCGGTGGGGTAGAGCAGCAGCTCCGCACCGGCCAGCGCCATCAGGCGCGCGGCCTCGGGGTACCACTGGTCCCAGCACACCAGCACGCCCAGCCGGCCGACCGAGGTATCGATCGGCGCAAAGCCAAGATCGCCCGGGGTGAAGTAGAACTTCTCATAGAAGCCCGGATCGTCCGGGATATGCATCTTGCGGTACTTGCCGAGCAGGCGGCCGTCCTTTTCGAACACCACCGCGGTGTTGTGATACAGCCCGGCCGCGCGGCGCTCGAACAACGAAGCCACCAGCACCACGCCATGCTGCCTGGCCAGCGCGCCCAGACGCTCGGTGCTGGGGCCGGGGATCGGCTCGGCCAGGTCGAATTCGTCCACCGACTCGTGCTGGCAGAAATACGCACCGTTGTGCAGTTCCTGCAGCAGCACCAGCTTGGCGCCCTGCGCGGCGGCTTCGGCCACACGCGATTCGATGATGGCCAGATTGGCCTCGGCGTCGCCGTGGTTGCGCTCCTGGATCAGCGCGACGGGAAGGAGATGACGGGTCATGGCGATTGGTCCAGCGAAGTGGCGCACTAAGGTAGCGCGCGATGGCGTAACACCGGCCTGCCGGCCGGAACAGGAATGGATCAGCCCGCCAGCAAACCGGCGGGCAGCTGCATGGTCAGGCAGTGCAGGCTGCCGTTCTGCCAGATCAGCGGGCGGCACGGCACCGGCACGATGGTGTGCTGCGGAAACGCTTCGGCCAGCACCGCCTGCGCGCTCGCATCGGCCTTGTCGCCGTAGGCCGGCATCAGCACCGCCCCGTTGACGATCAGGAAATTGGCGTACGAGGCGGCCAGGCGCCGGCCCTGATCCAGGATCGGCTCGGCCCATGGCAACACGAACAGGCGATACGGCTGCCCATCGGCGGTGCGCAACGCCGCCAGTTCGGCGCCCATCGCCTGCAGTTCGGTGTAGTGCGAATCGGTGGCCACATCGCAGCCCTGGTAGACGATCGCATCCGGGCCGGCAAAGCGCGCCAGCGTGTCGATATGCGCGTCGGTGTCGTCGCCTTCCAGGTAGCCATGATCCAGCCACAGCACGCGGTCCTGCGCCAGCCACGCGGCAAGCTCGGTACTCAGCGAATCGCGCGTGCGCTGCGGATGCCGCTCGTGCAGGCACGTCCAGGTGGTCAGCAGTGTGCCGGCACCATCGGTCTCGATCGCGCCGCCTTCCAGCGCGAAGTCGACCGTCTGCACCTGCGAGGGCACGAACACCTGCGCCGCATCCAGCGAAGTGACCAGCTGATCGTCCAGGCTCGCCTCGAACTTGCCGCCCCAGCCGGTGAAACGGAAATCCATCAGGCGGAAGCCGCCATCCTGGCGCAGCGTGATCGGGCCGGAATCGCGCAGCCAGGTGTCGTTGTAGGCCGCAACCACGAAGCGCACCCGCGCCATGTCCACCCGCGCCGAGCGCAGCCGCGCTTCCGCGTAGATCTGCAGATCGTCATCGGCCACGCACACGATCACCGGCTCGAAGCGGGAAATCGCCGTGACCAGCGCGATATAGGTCTCTTCCACCTCGGCAAGGCGCTCGGCCCAATCGGTGCCCGCATGCGGCCAGGCAATCAACACGGCGGATTGAGGTTCCCACTCGGCGGGAAAGCGGACGCTATCGGTCATACCTGAAATTACCCATCAATGCCCAGGCAAGCCCGGGCTGTTAATTCAAATCCCCGCACAGGGATGTGCGGGCGCTTGCGAGGGACTCGCCTCAAATCGGCGCGTGCGAGTAACTCGCATCGACGCTCGCGATCTGCCTGCATCCGGGGTGTGCTGCACGACATCGCCGTTGCGTGAAGCGCGCAGTGATCGTATCCCGCGCATCATTGGATCAGACCAGCGTTGCAGCCACCATCCGATGGCGCTCGAACGCCACCCGATCACCTGATCGGTGGCTTGGGACCGATCTCGTTGGCATCGGCCTGATTGGCCACCACGTCGATCACCCGGCTCTTTTCGAAGTACACGGTGAAGGCCGGATACACCCAGCGGTGGATCGTCGGCCACTGGCGCTTCTGGCCGCCGCGCGGTTCCAGCTTTTCCTGCGGCGCACCGTAACGGCCTTCGACCTGGCTCATGCTGTCGCCACGCAGGGGCAGGGCAGCGGCAGGCTTTTGCTGTACCCGGTCCACCAGCAGCGTATCGGCCGACGCGACGGCGCTGATCCCCATCAGTGCGATCAGCGGCAGGACAAACAAACGGTTGCGCATGTCATCTACTCCCCAGTGGACAAGATTCGGATGGGATTACAGCAAAAACTCAGGACGGGCGTGCCTGCAGGGCGGTGTTACCCAACGCCGCGCCGAATGTCGGTCAGGTTGAATGCCGCGCCAAGCCCGCCATACCCCCGACACACTCCAGCCTGCATGTAGCCATCGCCGGCGTGAAGCATCGGCCAAGAAAAAACCGCCCGGAGGCGGCTTTCTCGGGTCTTGCACGCGCGGCGAAGGCTTAGCGCTGACGCGCCTTGAAACGCGGGTTCGACTTGCAGATCACGAAGACCTTGCCGCGGCGGCGGACCACCTTGCAGTCGCGGTGACGGGTCTTCGCAGACTTCAGGGAGGACAGGACTTTCATGGCACACCTCGGCGTAAACGGTTGGATTCGATGGAAGAGTGCCCGCAATCGAGGGTGCACCCGGAATTAAGCCGGCAATTCTAACCGGCTTTTCGTCGTGCTTTCAAGTGGTTGCATCGCAATCGCTGCGAGCGGCGCTACACTACCGGCTGATGACCTTCCGGAAACCTGAATGACCGACCTTTCGCCCGTCCTTACCATCGATGGTCCCTCCGGCGCCGGCAAGGGCACCGTGAGCCGGATCGTGGCCGCCCGGCTGGGCTGGCATTACCTCGATTCGGGCGCACTGTATCGCGCCGTGGGCGTGGCGGCGAGCTGGGCCGATCTGGACGTCTCCGACCCGGCCGCGCTGGTGCGCTGCACCTTCGATACCAAGGTGGAGTTCGACGACGCGGGCGAGGCGGGGCTGCGGGTACTGGTCAACGGCGCCGATGCCACTGGCGAGCTGCGCCTGGAAACCACCGGGGCGCTGGCTTCGGCAATTGCCGCCATTCCCGAGGTGCGCAGCGCGCTGAAAGAGCGCCAGCGCGCATTCAGGCGCGCGCCCGGCCTGGTCGCAGACGGGCGCGACATGGGCACGGTGATCTTCCCCGATGCCGCCTTCAAGGTGTTTCTGACCGCCAGTGCCGAAGAACGTGCGGGCCGTCGCCATAAACAGTTGATGGAAAAGGGTGTTTCGGTTATCTTTGACGACCTGCTGCGCGAGATCATGGCTCGAGATGCCCGTGATGCGCAGCGGGTGGTGGCGCCATTGCGGCCGGCCGAAGACGCCGTGCTGATCGATACCAGCGGAATAGGGATCGAGGATGTCGTCCAGCGTGTGGTCGGGGTGTTAGCCGCCCGCACGTCGTCGTAAGCGTTCCGCAAGCGGGCATGTCCCGCCGACCGTAAGGCGTTCCAAGGCTCCGTCGCACATCCCGTGTGGTGGTTCTATGACTACTTAACCGACTTGCTGTCCGGAGTCGACCAACAGGCTGGGCGCTTGGCATCTGTCGCATTCGACGATCAACGCCCGTGTGTTCAACTGAGTAAAATTCAAATGACAGAATCTTTTGCTGAACTGTTCGAAGCCAGTCAAGCCAATCTGGCGAAGCTGAAGCCGGGCTCGATCGTCACCGGTACCGTCGTGGAAGTGCGCGGCGACGTGGTGGTGATCAACGCTGGCCTGAAGTCCGAAGGCATCGTGCCGATCGAGCAGTTCCGTAATGACGCTGGCGAGATCGATGTCGGCGTAGGCGACCAGGTCAAGGTTGCCCTCGATTCCATCGAGAACGGCTTCGGTGAGACCGTGCTGTCGCGCGAGAAGGCCAAGCGCGCAATGGTGTGGGACGAGCTGGAAGAGGCGTTGGAAAAGAACGAAACCATCACCGGCCGCATCAGCGGCAAGGTCAAGGGTGGTTTCACCGTGGACATCAAGGATGTCCGCGCGTTCCTGCCTGGTTCGCTGGTGGATGTGCGCCCGGTGCGCGACCCGGCCTACCTGGAAGGCAAGGAACTCGAGTTCAAGCTGATCAAGCTGGACCGCAAGCGCAACAACGTGGTGGTTTCGCGTCGTGCCGTGGTCGAGAGCGAGCACTCGGAAGAGCGCGAGCAGCTGATGGACAAGCTGCAGGAAGGCGCGATCCTGAAGGGTGTCGTCAAGAACCTGACCGATTACGGCGCGTTCGTGGACCTGGGCGGTATCGACGGCCTGCTGCACATCACCGACATGGCCTGGAAGCGCGTGCGCCATCCGTCCGAAGTCGTCAACGTCGGCGACGAGCTGGACGTGCGCGTGCTGAAGTTCGATCGCGAGCGTAACCGCGTCAGCCTCGGCCTGAAGCAGCTGGGCGAAGATCCGTGGGACAACATCGCCCGTCGTTATCCGGCCAACAGCCGCGTGTTCGGCAAGGTCTCCAACGTCACCGATTACGGCGCATTCGTCGAGATCGAGCCGGGCGTCGAAGGCCTGGTGCACGTCTCCGAGATGGATTGGACCAACAAGAACGTCAACCCGTCCAAGGTCGTGCAGGTTGGTGACGAAGTCGAAGTGATGGTGCTGGATGTCGACGAGGAGCGTCGCCGCATCTCGCTGGGCATGAAGCAGGTTGCCGCCAATCCGTGGGAAACCTTTGCTGCCACCCACAAGAAGAACGACAAGGTGTCCGGCCAGATCAAGTCGATCACCGACTTCGGCATCTTCATCGGTCTGGACGGCGGCATCGACGGCCTGGTCCACCTGTCCGACATCAGCTGGAACACCACCGGCGAAGACGTCGTGCGCAACTACAAGAAGGGCGACACGCTGGAAGCCGTCGTGCTGGCAGTCGATCCGGAACGTGAGCGCATCAGCCTGGGCGTCAAGCAGCTGGAGCAGGATCCGTTCGGCCAATACATGGCGTCCAACCCGAAGGGTTCGAAGGTCGAAGGCGTGGTGCGTGAAGTGGATGCCAAGGGCGCCACGATCGACCTGGCCGATGGCATCGAAGGCTACGTCGCTGCACGCGACATCGCCAACGAGCGCGTGGACGATGCGACCCAGCACCTGAAGGTCGGCGACAAGATCGAAGCCAAGTTCGTGGGAATGGACCGCAAGGGCCGCACCCTGCAGCTGTCGATCAAGGCCAAGGACGATGCCGAAATGCGCGAAACGCTGGAGGAATACCAGTCCTCCGCTGCGTCGGGCGGCATGACTCAGCTGGGCGCGCTGCTGCGTGCACAGTTAAACAGCAACAAGTCCGAGTAAGCGCGTAGCGCTCGCAAGAGCGTGATGGATCGGCCCGGGCTTGCCCGGGCCGATTCCGATGTGTCAGTCGAAAAAGCAAGTCTTCCCATGACCAAGTCCGAATTGATTGAAATCCTGGCGCGACGTCAAGCGCATCTGAAGGCGGACGACGTGGATCTGGCAGTCAAATCGCTGCTGGAAATGATGGGGCAGGCGCTCTCCGATGGTGATCGGATCGAAATCCGCGGGTTCGGCAGCTTCTCGTTGCACTACCGCCCGCCACGTCTGGGCCGTAATCCGAAGACCGGTGAGTCGGTCGCGTTGCCGGGCAAGCATGTTCCGCACTTCAAGCCTGGCAAGGAATTGCGTGAGCGTGTCAGCTCCGTGGTCCCGGTCGATCTGCTTGATGCGACCGACTGACGCTCGTTCTGCCGCTGCGTTTATGTCGGCTCGGTTAAGCTAAGCCTCTTTCGACGGAGTCCGGCCATGAAGGTGTTTCGTTTGCTGGTGATGTTGGCCTTCCTGCTGGTCGGTCTGATCATCGGCGCGGTCAATTCCCAGGACGTCACTCTCGACTTCCTTTTCTCCAGTGTGCATACGACCTCCGGGATCGCGATCATCGTCGCGCTGCTGGTCGGTGTGTTGATCGGTGCCGGCATGGTGCTGGTCAGTGTGGTGATTCCCCTCTATTCCAAACTGCGCCAGGCCAACAAGGCCGTTGCAGTCAGTCGCACCGATGCCAGGCCGATTGCGCCTGCCGCAGTCGAGCCGCGCCCCTTTGATGGACTGTAAGCGCGTATGGACTTTTTGACCGAGTGGATCTGGTTCTTCCTGTTCGTGCCGTTGGCAGCGTTGGGGGGCTGGGTCGTTGGCCGCCGCGGTGGCCAGCGCCATGGCGATACCCAGGTCAGTCGCTTGTCCAGCACCTATTTTCGCGGGCTGAACTATCTGCTCAACGAGCAGCCGGACAAGGCGATTGAGCTGTTTCTGCACATCGCCGAACTGGACAAGGAAACCTTCGAGACCCAGGTCGCGTTGGGACATCTGTTCCGCCGTCGCGGCGAGGTCGATCGCGCGATCCGGCTGCACCAGGGCCTGGTGCAACGCGCCGACCTGACCGACCAACAGCGCGTGCAGGCCTTGCTGGCGCTGGGCGAGGACTACATGAAGTCCGGCCTGCTGGATCGTGCCGAGACCGTATTCACCGAGCTGGCGCAACTGGATCAGCGTGCGCCGCAGGCGTTGCGTCATCTGATCGGCATCTATCAGGCCGAGCGTGATTGGGAAAAGGCGATCGACAATGCCACCCGTTACGAAGAAGTCACCGGCGAGCCGATGGGCAAGCTGATTTCGCAATTCGAGTGCGAGCTTGCCGATCGCTACCGCGGCTTGAGCAAGCCCGACGAAGCGCTGCAGGCGGTCGCGCGCGCCTACCAGGCCGATGGCACCTCGGTGCGTGCGGGCATTCTGGAAGGACGCATCGAAGCCGAGCGCGGACACGACGAAGCGGCCGTCCGCGCGTTCGAACGTGCGGCGCGGCACGATCCGGAATACCTGCCTGAAATCATCCCTGCACTGATGGCGGCCTATCGCCGGGTGGGTGATATCGCAGGTGCGCGTAATTTCCTGTCGGAGATGACCGAGCACTATCGCGGCATCGCGCCGGTGCTGGCGTTGACGCAGCTGATGGAAGCGCAGGATGGCGTAGCGCCGGCGCTGGCCTACCTGGGGCGTCAGCTCAAGGATCGGCCATCGGTCCGCGGCGAATCGGCATTGATCGACCTGACCCTGGCCGAAGGCAGCGACCCGGTCGGCACCTTGCAGGATCTCAAGCACATCACCGACCAGTTGCTGGTGCGCAACCCGAGCTACCGCTGTACCCGCTGCGGTTTCGGTGCCAAGACGCACCACTGGCAATGCCCGAGCTGCAAGGAATGGGGCACGGTCAAGCCGCTGTTGAACTACGCGGTGGTCTGATGCCGCAGGCCTGGCTGTGGTGGTGTCTGTTGCACCTGACGGTCGCGGCACTGGGGACCTGGCTGTTGCGGCGCTATGCGTTGCATCGGCGCTTGCTCGATCATCCGGGCGAACGCCGCAGCCATGTGGTCGCCACACCACGGGGCGGCGGCATGGCAATCGTAGCGGCGATGCTGGCGGGGTGCGTGGTGGCAGGCGTGTTGTGGCCGGCGGCAGGCCTGGTCATCAGCTGGTTCGCCGCAGGTCTGGTGCTGGTGGCCGGGGTCGGTTGGTGGGACGACCATCGTCCGCTCTCGGCCAGGTTGCGTTTTGCGATCCATCTGCTGGCATCGGTCCTGCTGGGCTGGCTGGTCAGCCATCACACCGGCAAGCTGTGGGATGGCGTGCTCACCGCGATGGCGTCGGTGGTGTTGATCAACGTCTGGAATTTCATGGACGGCATCAACGGCCTGGCCAGCAGCCAGGCGGCGCTGGCTGCCCTGGCGTTTGCCGCGGTCGTGCCGGGCGCCTGGGCGTGGGCCGGTCTTGCCGTGGCCGCATCCTGCCTGGGATTCTTGCCGTTCAACTTTCCACGTGCGCGCATCTTTCTGGGCGACGGCGGCAGTGGTGCCTTGGGCTATGTGCTGGCGGCGTTGCTAGCGCTGACAGTGGCGAGCGGGCAAGTGAGCTGGTGGATCAGCTGGCTGCCGCTGACCGCATTTCTTGTAGACGCCGGCTTCACGCTGCTGTCTCGCATGCTCGACGGACAACGTTGGTGGGAGCCGCACGCCCAACATCTCTATCAGCGGCTGGCGCGCAGGCTTGAGGCACACGTTCCGGTAACCGGGATTTATTTCGCTTTCAGCGTCGCTGCCGTCTGCTTGTATGTGTTACTTCGTCATGATGCAAATTGGCAGCAAGTGTCCGGAGCCCTGGCATGGGGCCTGGGTGCCACCGCAATCTGGTTTTTTCTGCGCGATGGAGTGCGCAATTCGTGAGTAATGGACTCTTATGATTTCCTGGCGTGATCGTTTGACCAAGGCCCTGCCGCAAGCAGCGGTGGTGCTGCACGACCTGTTGATGGTGTGGGTGTGCTGGCAGCTGCTGCACGCCGGCCGCTACTCGATGCTGCGCGACGCCCCCGATCTGCCGTTGTGGGATTGGCGCACCGGCGTCGTCCTGGTCGCGCAAGGCCTGGTGTTCTGGAAGATGGGCCTGTATCGCGGGCTGTGGCGGTTCGCGTCGGTGCCGGACCTGTGGAACATCTTCAAGTCGAGCTTCCTCGGCCTAGTCGCGATCGTGCTGGCGCTGTCCTATGACCGCCTGGACGGGGTGCCGCTGTCGGTGCTGGTCGTCTACCCATTCGCCCTGTCGGCACTGCTGGGCACGCCACGGTTGCTGTATCGCGCCTGGAAGGATTACCAGATTGCACACTCCGGCGACGCCGCGCAGCGCGTATTGATCCTGGGCGCAGGTCGCGCTGCCGAGGGTCTTGTCCGCGATCTGCGCCGCACTGGTGCATTTGTGCCGGTCGGGTATCTGGACGATGCCAACAACCTGCATGGCGCCAAGATCCAGGGTCTCAACGTGCTGGGCAGCCTGGATCAGGCGGCAGCCATCGCCAAGGAGACGGCTGCCAAGCTGCTGGTCATTGCGATTCCG
Source organism: Xanthomonas sp. BRIP62418 (assembly GCF_003993495.1). Taxonomy (NCBI): domain Bacteria; kingdom Pseudomonadati; phylum Pseudomonadota; class Gammaproteobacteria; order Lysobacterales; family Lysobacteraceae; genus Xanthomonas; species Xanthomonas sp. BRIP62418. Next base: position 89,115 of record NZ_QEZG01000024.1, on the reverse strand, counting down.
TCGCTGGATGCCTCCGGCATGCAGCGCGTGGTGGCCATCTGCGAAAGCACCGGGCTGCCGTTCCGCATGGTGCCGAAGCTGATCAACGTGCTGGAAGGGCGCTCCTTGCCTGGCGAGTTGAAGGAGGTCGCAATCGAGGACCTGCTCAATCGCAAGCCGGTCACCCCGGACTGGCGCCTGATACGCGACTGGTTGACCAACAAGACGGTGATGGTGACCGGCGCGGGTGGCTCGATCGGTTCGGAAGTCTGCCGCCAGTGCGCCCGTCATGGCGCACGCCGCATCGTGCTGCTGGAGATCGACGAGCTGGCATTGCTGACCGTCGATTCGGACCTGCGCCGCTTGTTCCCCGATATCGAAGTGGTGCGCGTGCTGGGCGACTGCGGCGACCCGGCGGTGGTCGCGCATGCCTTGAACACCGCACCGCCGGATGCGGTGTTCCATGCCGCCGCCTACAAGCAGGTGCCGTTGCTGGAAGAGCAACTGCGCGAGGCGGTACGCAACAACGTACTGGCCACCGAAAACGTGGCGCGCGCCTGCCAGCGTGCACGCATCGAGACCTTCGTTTTCATCTCCACCGACAAGGCGGTCGAGCCGGTCAATGTGCTGGGCGCGAGCAAGCGCTACGCCGAGATGATCTGCCAGAGTCTCGACGCGCGCGATGCGCCGACGCGCTTCATCACCGTGCGCTTCGGCAACGTCCTGGATTCGGCCGGCAGCGTGGTGCCGTTGTTCCGCGAACAGATCCGCCAGGGCGGCCCGGTCACGGTGACGCACCCGGATGTGACACGTTACTTCATGACCATTCCGGAAGCCTGCCAGCTCGTGGTGCAGGCCGCCGCCTCCGCCTCGCACGGGGCGATCTACACATTGGACATGGGCGAGCCGGTGCCGATTCGCCTGCTCGCCGAGCAGATGATTCGTCTCGCCGGCAAGCAGCCCGGCAAGGACGTGGCGATCCTCTATACCGGCTTGCGTCCAGGCGAGAAGCTGCACGAAACCCTGTTCTATTCCGACGAGGACTATCGCCCCACCGCGCATCCCAAGATTCTGGAGGCCGGCGTGCGCGAGTTCTCGCACGAGCAGGTGTTGCAGCTGGTGACGCGCCTGCGTGAGGCGGTTAACCGCTATGACATCAAGGCGATGGAGACTGTGCTGGGCAGCCTGATGCCGGATTTTGCGGCGGCTCGACGGAAAGTCGACGCGCGATCTGATACGGTCGTTCCATTCCCCGCACGTGAGGTCAGAAGACTTTAATGAGCAAGCGTATTCGCAAGGCCGTATTCCCCGTCGCAGGTCTTGGGACCCGCTTTCTTCCGGCAACCAAAACGGTTCCGAAGGAAATGCTGCCAATCATCGACAAACCGCTGATCCAGTACGCCGTCGACGAAGCCATCCAGGCTGGTTGCGACACGCTGATCTTCGTGACCAATCGCTACAAGCACTCCATCGCCGACTACTTCGACAAGGCCTACGAGCTGGAGCAGAAGCTCGAGCGCGCCGGCAAGCTCGAGCAGCTGGAGCTGGTGCGGCATGCCCTGCCGGAAGGCGTGCGCGCCATTTTCGTGACGCAGGCCGAAGCGCTTGGCCTGGGCCATGCCGTGCTGTGTGCCAAGGCCGTCGTCGGCGATGAGCCGTTCGCGGTGTTGCTGCCGGACGACCTGATCTGGAACCGCGGCGCCGGTGCACTGACCCAGATGGCCGATGTGGCCGAGGCCTCCGGTGGCAGCGTCATCGCCGTCGAGGATGTGCCGCACGACAAGACCGCCAGCTACGGCATCGTGGCCACCGATGCGTTCGATGGCCGCAAGGGCCGCATCAACGCCATCGTCGAAAAGCCCAAGCCGGAAGTGGCACCGAGCAATCTGGCCGTGGTCGGCCGCTATGTGCTCAACCCGAAGATCTTTGAATTGCTCGAAGAGACCGGCGCCGGCGCTGGCGGCGAAATCCAGTTGACCGATGCGATTGCCGGGCTGCTGCAGCAGGAAACCGTCGATGCCTACCGCTTCGAAGGCCGCCGTTTCGATTGCGGCGCGCATATCGGCCTGATCGAAGCCACCGTGCATTTCGCGCTCGAGCACGAGAAGCATGGCGGGCCGGCCAAGGAAATCCTGCGCACCGCATTGGCCGAGGCCGACGCGCGCGGCTGATTGCCTGACCATCGCCTGCATCCACGAACGACGCCATCTGGCGTCGTTCGTCGTTTGGGCCCTTGCTGGCCAGAACGCCGTGCCGTTGGTGATCGACACGGCGGGCCAACGTGCTGGTGCGCGCCTGCGGCCGTGAGCACGCAGCGCAGTTGGTCGCCGTCGGAGTGGATTGCCAGGGCCGCGAAACCTTCGCGTCGGCGCTGGCGTTCGGGCAGGCGGCGCTGGTCGAGCTGGGCGTGGACGAGGCCGCCGCCATTGCCCGCGAGATCCGGCGTCGCGATGCAGTTGTCGTAGCCGGTCGAGAACGCCTCGGGGAATTGAGCGACCGGCGCCGAGGTGCCGGCCTGGGGGACAGACCGATTGACTCAGCCGTGCCGGCGTTGAGCGGCCGCGAAGGCGTCCAGCTGCTCGGGCGTGGCGTCTTTCTGATGCCGCTGCTTCCAGTCGGCAAACGGCATGCCGTACACCGCTTCGCGCGCCTGCTCCTTGCTCATTGGCTGGCCCTGCGCTTCGGCAGCTTCGCGGTACCAGTCACCCAGGCAGTTGCGGCAGAAGCCGGCCAGGATCATCAGGTCGATGTTCTGCACATCCGGGCGCTGCTGGTTGAGATGCTGCAACAGACGGCGAAATGCGGCCGCTTCGATGGACGTGGTGGTGGAATCGTGTGTCGAGGTGGTGTCGGTCATGGCGGAATCGGGGACAATAGACGGCCTTCGACTCTACACCTGACGCCCCATGACCGTTTCCGCGCCAGCTGCCTCTGCTCCGGCCCGCCTTCTCGATGGTCGCCGCATCGCCGAGGAACTGCTCGACGGGTTGAAGCTGCGCGTGGATGCGCGCCTGGCCGCCGGCAGGACGCGCCCCGGGCTGGCGGTGGTACTGGTCGGTGGCGATCCGGCCTCGTCGGTATATGTGCGCAACAAGCGGCGTGCGGCGGAAAAGGTCGGTATCGAGGCCTTCGACTACGACTTGCCGCAAGGCACCAGCGAGGCCGAGCTGGCGCGGCTGATCGACCAGCTCAATGCCGACCCCAAGATTCACGGCATCCTGATCCAGCTGCCGTTGCCCGGCATCCCCGATGCCAACCGCCTGATCCAGCGTATCGATCCGCGCAAGGACGTCGATGGGTTCCATCCGCAGAATGTCGGGCATCTGGCGCTACGCGAATTCGGCCTGCGTCCGTGCACGCCGCGCGGCATCGTGACCTTGCTGGCGCACACCGACCAGCCGGTGCGCGGCCGCAATGCGACCATCGTGGGCGTGAGCAATCACGTCGGCCGGCCGATGGGGCTGGAACTGCTGATCGCCGGTTGCACGGTCACCAGCTGCCACAAGTTCACCCCGCCCGCAGTGCTGGAAGCCAGCGTGCGCAATGCCGATATCCTGGTGGTGGCGGTGGGGCGACCGGGCCTGATTCCGGGCGAATGGGTCAAGCCGGGCGCGGTGGTGATCGATGTCGGCATCAATCGACTGGATGATGGCCGCCTGGTCGGCGATGTGGGGTTCGAGGCGGCCGTGCAACGTGCGGCCTGGATCACGCCGGTGCCGGGCGGGGTGGGGCCGATGACGGTTGCCACCTTGATGCAGAACACGCTGGAAGCGGCCGACGCGGCTGGTTGAGGCGCGCGCGTAACGCTGCATTGCAGTCGCGTTGTGTCTTCGTGAAGGCTTTCAGGGTAAAATGCCGCGCTTCCCCAAACTCGGGTCCGCCGATGCTCCGCATCCAGGCTGAAGCTCTCACCTACGACGACGTTTCCCTCGTCCCCGCCCATTCGATCGTCCTGCCCAAGGACGTCAGCCTGGAAACCCGGCTGACGCGCGATCTGCGCCTGAAACTGCCGATTCTCTCGGCCGCGATGGACACAGTGACCGAACACCGCCTGGCGGTGGCCATGGCCCAGCTGGGCGGCATCGGCATCATCCACAAGAACCTGACTCCTGCGCAGCAGGCCGGCGAAGTCGCCCGGGTCAAGAAGTTCGAATCCGGCGTGATCACCGAGCCGTTCACGGTGAGCCCGGACACGACCATCGGTGAAGTGCTCAAGCTGACCCGCGCGCGCAACATCTCCGGCGTGCCGGTGGTGGATGGCAGCGAACTGGTCGGCATCGTCACCAGCCGCGACATGCGCTTCGAGAAGAAGCTCGACGATCCGGTCCGCCATATCATGACCAAGAAGGATCGCCTGATCACCGTGCGCGAAGGCGCCAGTGACGAGGAAGTGCTGGAGCTGCTGCACCGCAACCGCATCGAAAAGATCCTGGTGGTCAACGACAGCTTCGAGCTGCGCGGCCTGATCACGGTCAAGGACATCCAGAAGAAGACCGACAACCCCAACGCCGCCAAGGACGGGTCCACGCGCCTGCTGGTCGGCGCGGCGGTCGGTGTGGGCGGCGATACCGAGCAGCGCATCGAACTGCTGGCTGCGGCGGGCGTGGACGTGGTCATCGTCGATACCGCGCACGGCCATTCGCAGGGCGTCATTGATCGCGTGGCCTGGGTCAAGAAGGCGTATCCGCAGCTGCAGGTGATCGGCGGCAACATCGTCACCGGCGATGCCGCGCTGGCGCTGATGGACGCCGGTGCCGACGCGGTCAAGGTCGGCGTGGGTCCGGGCTCGATCTGCACCACGCGCGTGGTCGCCGGTGTCGGCGTGCCGCAGATCACCGCGGTGGACATGGTTGCCGAGGCGCTGCAGGACCGCATTCCGTTGATCGCCGATGGCGGCATCCGCTATTCCGGCGACATCGGCAAGGCACTGGTTGCCGGCGCCTCCACGGTGATGGTCGGCGGCCTGTTCGCCGGCACCGAGGAGGCCCCGGGCGAGGTCGAGCTGTTCCAGGGCCGCAGCTACAAGAGCTACCGCGGCATGGGCAGCCTGGGCGCGATGGAGAAGGGGTCCAAGGACCGCTATTTCCAGGATTCCAGCGATGCCGACAAGCTGGTGCCGGAAGGCATCGAAGGGCGCGTGCCGTATCGCGGCCCGGTCGGCGGCATCGTCCATCAGTTGATCGGCGGCCTGCGCGCCACGATGGGCTACGTGGGTTGCGCAACCATCGAGGAAATGCGCACCAAGCCGAAGTTCGTCACCATCACCGGTGCCGGCCAGCGCGAGAGCCATGTCCACGACGTGCAGATCACCAAGGAACCGCCGAATTACCGGATGGGCTGATGCCCATCCGCGGGATTGGAGATTCGGGATTGGGGATTCGTAACAGCCCGCCGCATCTCCTTCGGCGCGGTGCACCGCTGCCATTCCGCTGTTGCAAATCCCCAATCCCGAATTCCCAATCCCGGCTCTCAATGACCAACATCCATAGCGACAAGATCCTCATCCTCGATTTCGGCGCGCAGTACACCCAGCTGATTGCGCGGCGCATCCGCGAGATCGGGGTGTATTGCGAGATCTGGGCCTGGGATCACGACCCGTCGGAGATTGCCGGTTTCGGTGCCAAGGGCATCATCCTGTCCGGTGGTCCCGAGTCGACTACCTTGCCGGGTGCGCCGGTCGCGCCACAGGAAGTGTTTGACAGCGGCCTGCCGGTGTTCGGCATCTGCTACGGCATGCAGACGCTGGCGGCGCAGCTGGGCGGTGCTACGGAAGCGGCCGATCAACGCGAATTCGGCCATGCCGAAGTCGATGTGGTGGCGGCCGATGCCTTACTCGCAGGCTTGACCGACCATGCCGGCGCGTCGCGACTGAATGTATGGATGAGCCACGGCGATCACGTGTCGCAGGTCCCGCCGGGCTTCACCGTTACCGCAGTGACCGACCGCATTCCGGTGGCGGCGATGTCCAACGAGGACAAGCGCTGGTACGGCGTGCAGTTCCACCCGGAAGTGACACATACGCTGCAGGGCCAGACCTTGCTGCGTCGCTTCGTGGTCGATGTCTGCGGCTGCCAGACGCTGTGGACGGCGGCCAACATCATCGATGACCAGATCGCGCGCGTGCGCGAGCAGGTGGGCGATGACGAAGTGATTCTTGGCCTGTCCGGCGGCGTCGATTCGTCGGTGGTCGCCGCGCTGTTGCACAAGGCGATCGGCGACAAGCTGACCTGCGTGTTCGTCGATACCGGCCTGCTGCGCTGGCAGGAAGGCGACCAGGTGATGGCGATGTTCGCCGAGCACATGGGCGTGAAGGTGATCCGCGTCAACGCGGCCGACCGCTATTTCGCCAAGCTGGAAGGCGTCAGCGACCCGGAAGCCAAGCGCAAGATCATCGGCAACCTGTTCGTAGATATCTTCGACGAGGAATCCAACAAGCTGGCCAACGCCAAGTGGCTGGCGCAGGGCACGATCTATCCGGACGTGATCGAGTCGGCCGGCAGCAAGACCGGCAAGGCGCACGTGATCAAGAGCCACCACAACGTCGGTGGCTTGCCGGAGCACATGAAGCTGGGCCTGGTCGAACCGCTGCGCGAGTTGTTCAAGGACGAAGTGCGCCGCCTCGGTGTCGAACTCGGCCTGCCGCGCACGATGGTGTACCGCCATCCGTTCCCCGGTCCGGGCCTGGGTGTGCGCATCCTGGGCGAAGTGAAGCGCGAATACGCCGAACTGCTGGCCAAGGCCGATGCGATCTTCATCGATGAACTGCGCAAGGCCGATCTGTATGACAAGACCAGCCAGGCATTTGCGGTGTTCCTGCCGGTCAAGTCGGTGGGTGTGGTCGGCGATGCACGCGCCTACGAATGGGTGATCGCGCTGCGCGCTGTGGAAACCATCGACTTCATGACCGCGCACTGGGCGCACCTGCCGTACGACTTCCTTGGCACGGTCAGCAACCGCATCATCAACGAACTGCGCGGCGTCTCGCGCGTGGTCTACGACATCTCCGGCAAGCCGCCGGCGACGATCGAGTGGGAATGAGTTGAACGACAAAGGCGCCGTGAGGCGCCTTTTCGTCAGGGCGTGCAGTTAGCCGACAGGTTTGCGTTCAGTGGTACATCGCCAGTTGCGCGCCGTACTGGAAAGCAGTGCGTAGCGCTTGAAGATGTCGACGTCGATTGTGCTGCGCCGCGCCGCCGCCGATCTTCTTCAGCGCACCTTGGCCAGCGCCACACGGGCATCGGCCATGAACTTCTGCGTTTCCTGCGGCGTGGAGAGGTTGGCGCCCAGCTGGTTGAGCACCTGCTCGATGTCGCTCGATGCGTCCCAGGCTTCGTCGCAGAGCATGCCGGCGATCGGGCCAAGATAATTCAGCGCGACCTTTTCCAGCGCATCGCGCACCCGCTCGTCGGGTGCCAAGCCCGCTCCCGCGGATGCAGATGTTGCGCTCGGTGCGGCGACCTGCGTTGCGGCGACCTGCGTTGCAGCGACCGGTGCCGGCGCCGATGCAATCGGTGCGCGCGGCGGTGTCGGCGCACCACCCAGATCCTGTTCGAAACCGCCCATCAACCACTGCCGCGCGTCGTCGCTCAGCAGCGACGGCTTGCCCATGCCGGCACCGGGGTCGGCCTGGAAGCGGGCCTTGGCCGCGTTGACCATGGTAAGGCGCTGTACCGCCTCGTCATTGCGCAACATGCGGAACACCACTTCTTCGATCTGCCCGGCGTTGAGGCGGACGATGCAGGAGTGGTTCTCCTCGGTGACGACGAACAGAAAGCCGGACGCCTTCTTCAGTGCCAGCGCCTTGAGCTCGCGCAGCACGTCGATCAGCGGACGGAATTCAGTGGACATGGCGTCTTCCTTGCATCATCTGGTACGAAGTGGGTGCGCGGGGCTCAGCGTTTGCTGAGCCGTTCCATCGCCAGCCGCACGCTGTTGGACAGGCGGGAAATGGCGCGCGCCAGGGTACCAATTTCATCCTTGAGGTTGACCTCGTCGATGGTGTGGTTCCACTTGCCCAGGCTCAGCTCTTCGGCCACGGTGGTCAGGTGCTGGATCGGGCGCAGCACGCGGCTCCAGATCAACGCCCATTGCAGGCCGAGCAGCAAGGCGCAGACCAGCAGGCCGATGCCGGCGATCCACAGCGACTGGCGCACGATCACGTCATTGACGTCGCTCTTGGGGTAGGCCGAGACCAGGGTGAAGCCCCAGTCCGGCACTTCCTGCTTGGTCACGACCCAGTCGTCCGGCGTGTCCTTGACGATCCGTTCGATGGTGGCGGTGTCGGTGGTGGCACCGGTGGTGGACTGGAAGCGCAGCGTGTTCTTGCTGTCGAACACGGCGATGAAGCCGGAGTCGAGCACGCGACGGCTGCTGACCACGTTTTCCAGCGCCTGCGTGTCGGCCTTGTAGCCGACGTACCAGGCACCGATCACACGCTTGTCGTTGCCCGCAAAGATCGGCTCGTAGCCGGTGACGTACGGGTTGCCGAGGATGTCGACCACGCCGTAGAAGCTTTCGCCGTTGCGCAGCTTGGCGGCGGCCTGGCCGTTGGGATCGAGCACGGTGCCGATGGCGCGGCTGCCGTCGTCCTTCTTGACGTTGGTGGAGATGCGCACGAAGTCATCGCCGGTACGCGAGAACAGCGTGGCGGTGCCTTCGTGGATGGCGGTGACATCGTCGAGCATGTCGAAGTCGTTGGCCTGCGCCTTCTGGCCCAGCAGCAGGTCGTTGGCATTGCGCTCGCCCACGCGCACTTCGTTGCCGATGCTTGCAGCGCCGTGTGCGTTGGCTTCCTTGCGCAGCTGGCGCATGGAGGAATTGACGCGGTCCAGCATCATCGCGCGGGTGACCGAGAACAAGGTCTGCAGGGACACCGACTGGCGCTCGATCGCGTCGCCGGCCTCGAACCTGACCCGGTTCGCTTCGGTAATGGCCAGAATGACCGTCAGTGCCGCCACCACGACCAGCACCAAGGCCAGCACCGGCAACAGCAGGCGCACCCGCAAAGAGTGACGAAGCATCGCAATTCCCCTGAACGCGTTTAGTGATTGGATCGAGTGCGCCGCAGCCCCCCGGCAGCGGTCGGACCTAGCCGTTATCGGCGGTTGTACACGATGCTGAAGCGGCCCCCACGCCGCTGGCGGTGCATACGATAGCTCAAGGCGATCGATTTGGCAGCGCGGCGGGTGTGCCATGTGACCGGGCGTTCAAGCAGGCTCGACCTTGTTGCAGGTCGCGGCGGAATGGGCGTGAGCAGAAAAAAAACGGCGTAGTGGATCTTGCGCACTTCGAACGGGCGATGCGAAGCAGGAGCGCACGAAAAAGCCGACTCTCGCGAGTCGGCTCAGTAACCCGAATCGAACCAGGTCAGGCGTTTGCAAACGCCAGCAGATCCTGGTTGAACTGATCGGCGTGGGTCACGGTGAGGCCATGCGGAGCGCCGGCGTAGATCTTCAGTTCGGCGTTCTTGATGATCTTGGCCGACAGCTTGCCGGATGCGTCGATCGGCACGATCTGGTCGTCGTCGCCATGCACCACCAGTGCGGGCACGTCGATCTTCTCCAGGTCCGGGGTGTAGTCCACTTCGGAGAACTGCTGGATGCAGTCGTACTGGCCCTTGTGGCCGCCCAGCATGCCCTGCAGCCAGAACGCGTCGCGCATGCCCTGGGTGACCTTGTGGCCGTCGCGGTTGGCGCCGAAGAACGGGGTGGTCAGGTCCTGATAGAACTGCGAGCGGTCCTTGGCCACGCCGTCGCGGATGCCGTCGAACACGCTCATCGGCAGGCCGCCGGGATTGGTCGGGCTCTTGACCATTTGCGGCGGCACCGCGCCGACCAGCACCACCTTGGCCACGCGCTTGCTGCCATGGCGGCCGACGTAATGCGCCACTTCGCCGCCGCCGGTGGAATGGCCGACCAGGATCGCGTCCTGCAGGTCCAGCGTTTCGATCACCGCCGCCAGGTCGTCGGCGTAGGTGTCCATGTCGTTGCCGTCCCAGGTCTGCGACGAGCGGCCATGACTGCGGCGGTCATGCGCGATCACGCGGAAGCCCTGTTGGCCCATGAACAGCATCTGCGCATCCCAGGCATCGGCGCTGAGCGGCCAGCCGTGCGAGAACACGACCGGCTGGCCCTTGCCCCAGTCCTTGTAAAAAATGGTGGCGCCGTCGGGGCGGGTGACGAAATTGGACATCGGCTTGACTCCGTTGTTGGTCGGTTGGGGCGGTGGGGTGAGTGCGTCACGCCGGGGCAGCACTGGCCAAGCCCGGCAGCGGCAACGCTGCCACGGTGGCCGTGCCGGAGATGAGAAAGCTGCGGCGTCCGGCGTCGGCCGTTGTGCATTCGGTATCTGCGAGGCGCCGCCAGCGCATCAGCCTCGACCGCACGGGCGGATCACCGCGGCGGGTCGCTAGGATGGATCACTGCAGCGCGGTATCCCAGAGCAGTTTCAGGTTCAGGCCGACGATCACCGTCGCAATGACCCAGGCGATGCGCACCAGCCAGGGCGGTGCCACCAGCGCGCCCATCAACGCACGGTCGGACACGAAGCGCACCAGCGGGATCACCGCAAACGGCAGCTGCATCGACAACACCACCTGGCTCAGCACCAATAGCCGCGCGGTGCCGGCCTCGCCATACAGCCAGGTCACGATCACCACCGGCACGATGGCGATGCCGCGCGTCAGCAGACGGCGCAGCCACGGCGGCAAGCGCAATTGCAGGAAGCCTTCCATCACGATCTGCCCGGCCAGCGTGGCAGTGACGGTGGAATTGACGCCGGAAGCCAGCAGCGCGACGGCAAACAGCGTCGAGGCCAGGCCCACGCCGAGCATCGGTGCGAGCAGGGCATGGGCCTGTTCGATCTCCTGCACATCGGTACGGCCCTGCGCATGAAACACCGCCGCCGCCAGGATCAGGATCGAGGCGTTGATGAACAGCGCGAACATCAACGCCACGGTGCTGTCGGTCACCGCCCAGCGCAGCGCCGACTTGCGGCCCACATCGGTGCGCGGGTACGCACGCGTCTGCACGATCGACGAATGCAGGTACAGGTTGTGCGGCATCACCGTCGCACCGATGATGCCGATCGCCAGATACAGCGCATGCGGGTCGGTGACCACTTGCGCATGCGGAATGAAGCCGCCCAGCACCGCTGCGATCGGTGGTGCCGCCAGCGCGATCTGGATGCCGAAGCACACGAAGATGATCAACAGCAGCGCGATCACGAACGCTTCCAGCGCGCGGAAACCGCGATTCATCAGCAGCAACACCAGCACCACGTCCACCGCGGTGATGATGGCGCCCACGGTCAGCGGAATGCCGAACAACAGCTTCAACGCGATGGCGGTACCGATCACTTCGGCCAGGTCGCAGGCGATGATCGCCAGTTCGCAGACGCCCCACAGCGCCAGGTTCACCCCGCGCGGGTAACGCGCCCGGCAGGCCTGTGCCAGATCCAGCCCGGTGGCGATGCCCAGCCGTGCCGACAGGCTCTGCAGCACGATCGCCATCAGGTTGGACAGCAGGATCACCGACAGCAGCAGATAGCCGAACTGCGAGCCACCGGCCAGGTCGGTGGCCCAGTTGCCCGGGTCCATGTACCCCACCGACACCATGTAGCCCGGGCCCAGAAATGCCAGCAGCCGGAACCACCAATGGCCTCCTTTGGGCACGGCGACGCTGGCGTGGTGGTCGCCCAGCCCGCCATGGGCCGCTGCCGGCGAGGGGAGGGGCAGGGCTGCGTTGGGACGGAGATCGGCGGACATGCGGGGCAGGCTGGCTAGGGTCACACGGATGATATAGCAACTGCTATGCTGTTGAGCATTGGCAATTTAAATCGTAATGATCGGCTGCGTGCTTCAAACTACGCATCCCGGCACTGGCGCCGGACGTGATGACGGGGATGAGGGTGGGCAAGAGCGAAAAGCTGGAAGCAGCCGCGCCGGCGCTGATCGACGCGCAGGTGCACATGGAGAGCTTCCGTCAGGTGCGCGAGGCGCGTCGCGCCGAGCTGGTCGAGGACTACGTGGAGCTGATCTCCGATCTGCTGGTCGACGGCGGTGAGGCGCGCCAGGTCGATATCGCCGCGCGCCTGGGCGTGGCCCAGCCGACCGTGGCCAAGATGCTCAAGCGGCTTGTGCGCGACGGCTGGGTGGTGCAGCGCCCGTATCGTGGTGTGTTCCTGACCCCGGCCGGCGAGGCGCTGGCCGCGTCCAGCCGGCAGCGCCATCAGATCGTCGAACGCTTCCTGCTCGCGCTGGGCATCGACGAGGCCACCGCGCGCCGCGACGCCGAAGGCATCGAGCACCATGTCAGCGAAGCCACCGTCGCCGCGTTCGCCGCCTTCCTGGATCGCCAGGGCGGCAGCGCCGCGTGAGCATGCCGGTGGAAACGTCGGTCGACGCGGCGCAGGCGCTTATCGACCGACAGTGGATGCAACGCGCCCTGCAGCTGGCCGAGCGTGCTGAACGCGACTTTGACGAGATCCCGGTCGGCGCGCTGCTGATCGATGCGCAGGGCAACGTGCTGGGCGAAGGCTGGAACTTAAATATCGCCAGCCACGATCCCAGCGCGCATGCCGAGATCATGGCCATGCGCGAAGGCGGCCGCCGCCTGGCCAACCATCGGCTGATCGGCTGCACGTTGTACGTCACGCTGGAGCCGTGCGCGATGTGCGCAATGGCGATGATCCATGCGCGTATCGCGCGGGTGGTGTTCGCCGCCAGCGACCCCAAGACCGGCGCCTGCGGCAGTGTGTTCGACCTGCCCGCCGACCCGCGCCACAACCACCGCGTGCAGGTCAGCGGTGGCGTCCTGGCCGCCGAGGCGGGGCTGCGGCTGACCAATTACTTCAGGGCCAAGCGTGGCAAGCCGCCCCTCGCGCCCTGAGCGGCGCGGCCGCGGTATGATGCGCGCCCTTCAGCATCTGGCCGGCGACGGCCCTCCACAGGACGGCGACATGGCAGACACCCTTGCAGGCAACGACCGACTGATCTGGATCGATCTGGAAATGACCGGCCTGGATACCGATCGCGATTCCATCATCGAGATCGCCACCATCGTGACCGATGCGCAGTTGAACGTGCTTGCCGAAGGGCCGGAACTGGCCATCGCCCATCCGCTGGCAACGCTGGAAGCCATGGACGAATGGAACCGCAACCAGCACCGCCGTTCGGGCCTGTGGCAGCGTGTGCTCGACAGCCAGGTCACCCATGCCCAGGCCGAAGCGCAGACGGTGGCCTTCCTGGGCGAGTGGATCCGCGCCGGTGCCTCGCCGATGTGCGGCAACTCGATCTGCCAGGATCGCCGCTTCCTGCACCGCCAGATGTCGCGCCTGGAGCGCTATTTCCATTACCGCAACCTGGACGTGTCCACCATCAAGGAGCTGGCACGGCGGTGGGCGCCGACGGTGGCCAATGGGGTTGCCAAGAGCTCGGCCCACACCGCCTTGAGCGATGTGCGCGATTCGATCGACGAGCTGCGTCACTACCGCCAGTTCATGGGCGCGTTGGGTGGCGATTCCCAGGCAAAGGCGCAGGGCTGAGCGCTGGCTGCGGTGTTGCACGCGGTGGGCGTGGCGTGTTGACGGTGTCCAGTTGCGACCTGCGTGCGCCGAGCAGCGCGCGGGTTCGCCGCTGACCGCGTAGCCAGACGCACACGGTGCCAGCGCATCCAGCAAAAAGGCCGCATCATCCGAGGCGGCCTTTTGCCTTTCCATCACGCCATCCAGCGCGTCAGCGTGCCAGCGACGGTCCCTTGCTCAGGTCGCCATCGTCGGCGATGCCTCTCAGCAGCAAGTCGGAGATCGGCTTGCCGTCGGCATCGTGGTGGTACACGTGCAGGTCGCGCTGCGGATACGGGATATTGAGCCCGTTCTCCAGCAACTGGTTGCGGATCTGTTCCAGCGTGGTGCTCTTGGCGGCGCCGAAATTGCCGTTGGTCGCATAGGCGAACAACATCAGGTCCACCGTGCTTTCGCCCAGATTGGTGACCTGCACGAACGGTGCCGGCGACTCCAGGAGGTTCGGGTTGTCCTTGGCGATCTGCAGCAACAGCTGCTGGGCTTTTTTCAGGTCGTCGCCGTAGCCCACGCCCACCGTCACTTCAAGGCGCCGGTTGGGCAGGGTGCTGTAGTTGACGATCGGCGAGGTGGTGATCGTGCTGTTGGGCAGGGTGATCATGCGCTCGTCGAACGAACGGATCCGCGTCTGGAAGATCCGGATCTCGTCGACGATGCCCTCCTGGCCGGCAATCACCACGTGGTCGCCATCGCGCATCGGCCGCAGCACGATCAGCATCACGCCTGCAGCGATATTGGACAGCGAATCCTTCAACGCCAGACCAACCGCCAGGCCGGCTGCACCCAGCACTGCGATCAGCGAGGTCGGCGGCACACCGATCTTGCTCAACGCAGTGACGAAGACCAGCACCAGCAACAACGCATACAGCACATTGCGCAGGAAGTTGGTCAGCGTGATCTCCACGCGCGCGCGGGTCAGCGCACGGTGCAGCCACTGGCTGAGTTGCTTGGCCAGCCACATGCCGACCACCACGATCAGCAGGGCCAGTCCCCAGTTGAGCACGTACTGCGCCCATGGGATGTTTGCCCAGTTGAACGCCGGCTCCGCCGCCTTGGCCGCCGCCGCCACTGCACCCAGCATACCCATCAGCTCTCGCTCTTCAGCTTGGCCAGACGCAGCCAGGTATCGACCACGGTGTCAGGATTCAGCGACACCGACTCGATGCCTTCCTGCATCAGCCACTCGGCCAGCTCCGGGTGATCCGACGGCCCCTGGCCGCAGATGCCAACGTACTTGCCCTTGGCGCGCGCCGACTTGATCGCCATCGACAGCAGCTTCTTGACCGCCGGATTCCGCTCGTCGAACAGATGCGCCACGATCGACGAATCGCGGTCCAGGCCCAGGGTCAGCTGGGTCAGGTCGTTGGAGCCGATCGAGAAACCGTCGAAGATCTCCAGGAATTCATCGGCCAGCAACGCGTTGGACGGCAGCTCGCACATCATGATGATCTTCAGGCCGTTCTCGCCCTGCTTGAGCCCGTTCTGTTCCAGCACCTCGATCACCTTGCGGCCTTCTTCCAGCGTACGCACGAACGGGATCATCACCCAGAGGTTGTCCAGGCCCATCTCGTTGCGCACCTTCAGCACCGCCTTGCACTCCAGCGAGAAGGCCTTGGTGAAGGACGGGTCGACGTAGCGGCTGGCGCCACGGAAGCCGATCATCGGGTTCTCTTCATGCGGCTCGTAGCGCGTGCCGCCGATCAGGTTGGCGTACTCGTTGGACTTGAAGTCCGACAGGCGCACGATCACCGTGTTCGGCGCCACCGAGGCGGTCAGCGTCGCGATGCCCTCGGCCAGGCGGTTGACGTAGAAGCTCACCGGATCGCCGTAGCCGGCGGTCTTGGCGTCGATCTTCCTGCGGACGTCGGCGTCCTGCTTGTCGTACTCCAGCAGCGCGTTGGGATGGATGCCGATATGCGCGGCAATGATCATTTCCAGGCGTGCCAGGCCGATGCCGGCGTTGGGCAGCTGGCCGAAGTCGAACGCGCGCTCGGGGTTGGCCACGTTCATCATGATCTTGAGCGGGGCAGGCGGCATGTTGCCCAGGTCGGTGGTGGTGCGCTCGAACGGCAGCAGGCCGTCGTAGATGAAGCCGGTATCGCCTTCGGCGCAGCTGACCGTCACTTCCTGGCCGTCGCTGATCACGTCGGTGGCGTTGCCCGAACCGACCACGGCCGGCACGCCGAGTTCGCGCGCGATGATCGCTGCATGGCAGGTGCGGCCGCCACGGTTGGTGACGATGGCCGAGGCCCGCTTCATCACCGGCTCCCAATCCGGATCGGTCATGTCGGCGATCAACACGTCGCCGGCCTGCACGCGATTCATGTCGTCCAGCGAACGCACCACGCGGGCCACGCCGCTGCCGATCTTGGCGCCCACCGCACGGCCCTCGACCAGGACCTTGGCATCCTTGGCTTCCAGCGAGAAACGCTCGATCTGGGTGGCATGGCTGCGCGATTTCACGGTCTCCGGGCGCGCCTGCACGATGAACAGCTTGCCGCTGACACCGTCCTTGGCCCACTCGATATCCATCGGGCGGCCGTAATGCTTTTCGATCACCAGTGCCTGCTTGGAGAGCTCCTGCACGTCTTCGTCGCTGATCGAGAAGGTGCTGCGCAGTTCCACCGGCGTGTCTTCGGTACGCACGCGCTCGCCGGGCACGTCCGAATAGACCATGCGGATCGCCTTGCTGCCGAGCGAGCGGCGCAGGATTGCCGGCTTGCCCGCGGTCAGCGTGGGCTTGTAGACATAGAACTCGTCCGGGTTGACCGCGCCCTGCACGACCATCTCGCCCAGGCCGAAGCTGGAGGTGACGAACACCACATCGCGGAAGCCCGATTCGGTGTCCAGCGTGAACAGCACGCCGGCCGCACCGACGCCCGAGCGCACCATCAACTGCACGCCGGCCGACAGGAACACGTCCTCGTGCTTGAAACCATGATGCACGCGATAGGCGATCGCGCGATCGTTGTAGAGGCTGGCGAACACTTCCTTGACCTTGTGCACGACATCGTCGGCGCCGGTGACATTGAGGAAGGTTTCCTGCTGACCGGCGAACGAGGCATCGGGCAGATCTTCGGCGGTGGCCGACGAACGCACCGCCACGGCCACCTCGCCGCCACCGTTTTCCGCGCACAGCTGTGCGTAGGCGGTGCGGATGTCGCGGTCCAGTTCCGGTTGCAGCGGCGCATCGATCACCCAGCCGCGGATTTCCTTGCCGGCGATGGTGAGGGCACCAACATCTTCGACGTCCAGCGTTGCAAGCTTGTCGAAGATGCGCTTGGACAGATCGTTATGCGCGATGAAGTCCTTGAAAGCTTCGGCAGTGGTCGCATATCCACCGGGAACCGAAACGCCAAGCCCGGCCAGGTTGCCGATCATCTCGCCGAGCGAGGAATTCTTACCGCCTACGCGGGCCAGATCGGCCAGGCGTAGCTCATGCAACCACAGGATATTCTCGTTCAAGCGCGATGCTCCGTATGGCCATCGCCCGAGCGGGCTGGATGGCCGCGTCCGTAGGAAGAAGCCGCTATGATGCAGTGCACAGCGGAATCTGCACAAGCATGAACCCGTAAGTTTTGGACACCAGTTCAAAGAGGTGGTCTTGATGTCAACAATTCGGCCGGTGTTCTACGTCTCCGATGGAACCGGTATCACCGCTGAAACGATTGGGCATAGCCTGCTCACGCAGTTCAGCGGATTCAACTTCGTCACCGACCGCATGTCGTTCATTGATGATGCAGAAAAAGCGCGCGATGCGGCGTTGCGCGTGCGCGCGGCAGGCGAGCGGTACCAGGTGCGCCCGGTGGTGGTCAATTCCTGCGTCGACCCCCAACTGAGCATGATCCTGGCCGAAAGCGGCGCCCTGATGCTGGACGTGTTCGCGCCCTTCATCGAACCGCTGGAGCGCGAGCTCAATGCGCCGCGGCATTCGCGGGTGGGGCGTGCGCACGGCATGGTGGATTTCGAGACCTATCACCGCCGCATCAACGCGATGAACTTTGCGCTGAGCCACGATGACGGCATCGCACTCAATTACGACGAGGCCGACGTGATCCTGGTGGCGGTGTCGCGCGCCGGCAAGACGCCGACCTGCATCTACCTGGCATTGCATTACGGCATCCGCGCCGCCAACTATCCGTTGACCGAGGAAGACCTGGAAAACGAGCGCCTGCCTCCGCGCCTGCGCAACTACCGCAGCAAGCTGTTCGGCCTGACCATCGACCCGGAGCGGTTGCAGCAGATCCGCCAGGAGCGGCGTGCCAATTCACGCTACAGCGCGGCGGAGACCTGCCGGCGCGAGGTGGCCACCGCTGAGCGCATGTTCCAGATGGAGCGCATTCCGACCTTGAGCACCACCAATACCTCGATCGAGGAGATTTCCAGCAAGGTGTTGTCCACGCTGGGGCTGCAACGCGAGATGTTTTGAGGCGGGGATTGGTGTGGCGGGATTGGGGATTAGGGCGCTGCGTAGCGCGTTCAGGATCCCGGTTTGCCGTGGGGTAATTAGGGTTTGTCGGCAAGCGTCAAGGAAACACAGCGGGCGGGGCAGTGCTCCGCCAAGGTAGGCCTGCCGGTGGCCGGTCGTCAATGCTGCCCGTGCGGCAGCGCAGCGTGTAGGATCGGTTCATGGCGCAAGCACTGAGTAAACTCGAACGCATCCCCAAGTTGAGCCGGTTCGGCTGGCTGATGGGCTTGTACGCAGAAAACTTCCAGCACCTGACCCGGTTGTTCGCACCGGCCGACCTCGCTCCGGGCTCCTACGTGTCCTCGATCGGCGATGGCCTGGACCTGCGTCTGGACGTGATCGAATGCCACCGCTACACGGTCGAGCTGCGGCTGACCTACGACCTGTGCGACCCGGTGACCGGCGAGCCGGACCCGTCGGCCTATGTGCGGCTGTACCGCGATGCCCGCCAGGCCGAGACCACCCATTGCTATGTCGGCCGTCGCTGGCAGGACGTGATGGGCCTGTTCCCGCCGCCGGCCGAGCTGATCAGCCACCGCATGCGCATGAACACCTTCCTGGGCAAGTGGCTGGATTATCTGGCCGAGCGCGGCCATGGCGTGGCCACCTTGCGCCTGGATGCCGAGTACGTGGCGCCACCGCGCCCCGGTGCGCAGGCCGCGGCCGGCTGAGTCTGCGCCACGCCGCTTGGGCGGCATCGGTCATACTGATGCGCTCGATGTCAGATCGCCCGCCATGCCCTATACCCCCATCGTCGCCACGCTCGGTTACCTGTTGTCGCCCGACGGCACCCAGGTCCTGATGATCCATCGCAACGCCCGCCCCGGCGATCAGCACCTGGGCAAGTACAACGGGCTCGGCGGCAAGGTGGAGCCGGACGAAGACGTGCTGGCCGGCATGCGCCGCGAAATTCGCGAAGAGGCCGGTGTGGAGTGCGGCGACATGCAACTGCGCGGCACCATCAGCTGGCCGGGCTTCGGCAAGCATGGCGAGGACTGGCTGGGCTTCGTGTTCCTGATCCACAGCTTCGAAGGCGAGCCTCAGGCCTCCAACCCGGAAGGCACGCTGGAATGGGTGGCGATCGACCGCATGGACCAGGTGCCGATGTGGGAGGGCGACCGCAATTTCCTGCCGCTGGTCTTCGATGGCGACCCGCGCCCGTTTCATGGCGTGATGCCGTATCGCGACGGACGCATGCAGTCGTGGACGTACTCGCGCGTCTGAGTGGCGATCCAGTCAGGTGCAGTCGTCAGGCGAGCGCGGCCGCAGCCGGATGGCCGCCGGTGTCTTCCTGCGCCTGCGCACTGTTTCTTGTCTTCCCTAGACCGTGTAGTTCGGTCAGTGACGGCAATGCACGCAGGACAAGGTTGGCGAGCGCAAGCGCAAGCGGGCGTTGCACGCTGTGGCCACATGCCGGTCGCATTCGTCTCCACGCATTTCTCCACACCCGCTGTGGATGGATCCTGCGCAAGTCTGTGGACAACTGCGTGCGCGCCTTGCGGCGCAAGGCCGCCACGTCGGCTGGTGAAAATTTCGCCAGCCGTGCTTACTGCGCGGTCCAGCCGCCGTCGATGGCGATCGCCTGCCCGGTGATGTTGCGCGCGGCATGCGACATCAGGAACGCGACCGTGCCGGCGAGTTCGTCGTAGTCGATGAAGGCGCCCTTGGGCATCGGCTTGAGCATCACATCGCGGATCACCGCCTCTTCGGCGATGCCGCGCGTGCGCGCCTGGTCGGCGATCTGGCGCTCCACCAGCGGGGTGCGCACGTAGCTCGGGCACAGCGTGTTGACGGTGATGTCGCAGTCGGCGGTCTCCAGGGCGATGACCTTGGCCAGGCCAACCAGGCCGTGCTTGGCGGCGACATACGCACTCTTGTACGGGCTGGCGACCAGCGAGTGGATGCTGCCGATATTGACGATGCGCCCGTAGCCGGCCGCGCGCATGCCGGGCAGGACCGCGCGGCCGAGCCGTGCGGCGCCGGTCAGCATCACATCCACCAGCAAGGTCCAGCGCTGCATCGGGAAGTCTTCCAGCGCCGACACCTGCTGCAGCCCTGCGTTGTTGACCAGCACCTGCGGCGCACGCGTCGCGCTTGCCAATGCCTGCGCGATGCTGTGCTCGTCGGTGACGTCCAGCGCCAGCGCTTCGGCCGAGCCACCGGTCGCGCGCAGGCCCTGCGCCGTGCGTTCGGCCGCCGCCAGGTCCATGTCGCTGACGATCAGGTGGTGGCCGCCGGCGGCCAGCTCGGTGGCGATACCGGCGCCGATGCCGCTGCCTGCGCCGGTGATCAGGATGCTGCGCTTCATGCTGTCCTCGTCGTTGATCGTGCCCGGCCGGACCGGCCGCGTCGACCGCCAGACTAGCCCATGGCGCGAAACGGTCGCCTGCATGGCGTGCGCGCGTTACCCTTTGTGCCTTGCACTTCTCAGGTTCCGCATGAAACGCCATTTCTCGATGCTGCGCGATTTCCAACTGGCGGACTGGTTCACCCTGGCCAACGCCTTCTGCGGCACCGGCGCGGTGTTTGCGTCGATGCGCTTCCTGCAGGAAGGCCATCGCGGCGACCTGCTGCTGGGCATGGCGCTGATCCCGCTGGCGTTCGTGTTCGATGCGCTGGACGGGCACGTGGCGCGCTGGCGCAAGGCGTCCTCGACCCTGGGCCGCGAGCTGGATTCACTGGCCGACGTGATCTCGTTCGGGGTGGCGCCGGCGGCACTGGGCTATGCCTGCGGCATGCGCGGCGGCTGGGATTGGCTGGTGCTGAGCTATTTCGTCTGCTGCGGCGTGAGCCGGCTGGCGCGCTACAACGTCACCGCCGAAGAGATCGCCGGCGAGGCCGACAAGGTGCCGTACTTCGAAGGCACCCCGATTCCCACCAGCCTGCTGCTGGTGATCCTGCTGGCGGTGGCCGCCAGCAGTGGCCATATCGGCCAGACCTTGTGGTGGGGCCAATGGCAGCTCGGGCCGTGGCAGTTCCACCCGTTGGTGCTGCTGTTTGCGGTGTCCGGCTCGCTGATGATCAGCAAGACGTTGCGGATCCCCAAACCCTGACCGGTATAGCCGGGCGCACGCGGTAGGATGGCTGGTGGACAGTCACGGGAAGGGATCATGGCAACCAGCGGTTCGGACAACGGCAACTTCGAAGACAAGGCGCGCCAGTACTGGAGCGCCTGGGGAGATGCCATGCGCCACGGCCAGTCCGGCGCCGCTGCGCAGCCCGGCGCCGTTCCCGGCATGGGGCCGGGCACCGAGCCACCGCAGGATTGGCGCAAGGCGATGGACTGGTGGTCGCAGTTGCTGCCCACCCAGGCCGCACCGCAGGCGCAGGAGGCGATCGACCGCTTTCGTCATCAGGCCGGCGACTGGTTCGGCACCATGCAGCAGGTGGCCGCGCAGTTTGCCGGGCGCGACACCTCGGCCACCGAGGTCTCCGAGGCCTGGCGGCGCGCCGTGCAGGGGCAGGGCGAGCAGCTGATGCAATGGACGCTGGGCTCGCTGCGTGGCGGCAGCCCGGGCGGCTTCGACCCGTGGCTGCAGGACGCCGCGCAGGCCCTGGCAAAGTGGCGGGAGGAAAACGCGCCGTGGCTGGACATGCCGGCGTTCGGCCTGAACCGCAATCACCAGGCGCGCCTGCAGACGCTGGCCCGTGCGCAGCAGGAATACCAGGCGCAGTCGCAGGCCTATGGCGAACAACTCAAGTCGGCCATCGAGCAGGCATTCGGGCGGTTTGCCTCCAAGCTGGGCGAGCACGAAAGCAGCGGCAGTCAGCTGACCAGCGCGCGTGCCTTGTTCGACCTGTGGATCGAGGCTGCCGAAGAGTCGTATGCCGACGTCGCGCTATCCGACCAGTTTCGCGAGGTGTACGGCGGCTTTGCCAATGCGCATATGCGCTTGCGCGCCGCGCTGCAGGAAGAGGTGGAGCAGCTGAGCGAACGTTTCGGGATGCCCACGCGTTCGGAGATGGACGCCGCGCACCGCCGCATCGCCGAGCTGGAACGTGCGGTGCGGCGCCTGCTGCGCACCGCGGCCAGCCCGGCCGGCAAGCCCGCTGCAGCGGCGGCTGACCCGGTTGCGCCGGCCACGGCCAAGCGCGCCCCGGCAGCCAGGGCGGACACTGCGCCCCAGCCGCCGGCCGCCAGGAAATCGCCGGCGAAGACCGCCCCGGCCAAAGATACGAAAGACACGAAGGTGTCGAAAAACACCTCCAGGCGTTCCGGCGGCACATCCCCCGGCACGCCGGTCGCACGCAAGCCACGGGGAGCGCAGGCATGAAAGGCCCGTTGGGATTCAGCGCCGAAGACCTGATGCAGGAAACCCTGTCGATGCAGCGCAAGCTGCGCGAAGGGCTCAAGTTGCTGCCCGGCGTGGAAGACGTGGATTACGGGGTGACCGAGCGCGAGGAAATCTGGCGCGACGGCAAGGTGGTGCTGTACCGCTTTGTCGGCGAGCAGGCGCCGGTGGCCAGGACGCCGCTGCTGATCGTCTATGCGCTGGTCAACCGCCCATACATGGTCGACCTGCAGGCCGACCGCTCGCTGGTCAAGGGCCTGCTGGGCCACGGCCAGGACGTCTACGTGCTGGACTGGGGCTACCCGGACCGCTCCGAGCGTTACCTCACGCTGGAGGACTATCTGCTGCGTTACATCGATGGCGCGGTGGACCACCTGCGTGCGCAGTCGGGGCTGGAGGCGGTCGATGTGCTCGGCATCTGCCAGGGCGGCACGTTTGCGCTGTGCTATGCGGCGCTGCAGCGGCCGAAGGTGCGCAACCTGATCACCATGGTCACGCCGGTGGATTTCCACACCCCCGACAACATGCTCTCCAACTGGGCGCGCATGGTCGATGTGGATCTGTTCGTGGACACCATGGGCAACGTGCCGGCGGATCTGATGAACGCCAGTTACCTGATGCTCAAGCCGTTCCGCCTGAATCTGCAGAAATACGTCGGCTTGCTCGACATCCTCGACGACAAGCAGGCGCTGGAAGATTTCCTGCGCATGGAAAAGTGGATCTTCGATTCGCCCGACCTGGCCGGCGAGGCCTTCCGCGAGTTCGTCACCCAGTTCTATCAGCGCAATGGCCTGGTGACCGGGCAGGTACGCATCGGCGGGGAAGCGGTTGATCTTCGGGCAGTGGACATGCCGGTGCTCAACATCTATGCCGAACACGATCATCTGGTGCCGCCCGACGCCTCGCGTGCATTGCGTAGCCTGGTCGGCAGCGACGACTACACCGAGCTGAGTTTCCGTGGCGGGCATATCGGCATCTATGTCTCCGGGCGCGCGCAGCGCGAAGTGCCGGTGGCGATCCACCGTTGGTTGCAGGAGCGGGGCGGCAACGCGTGAGGCGAGTTCGCGTTGCGCTGCACGTGAGACCGGACGCTGCAGCCATCACGACGCGCTGTCGCTGCGCTTTCTAGACTGGGCGCCACGTTCGAAGGAGCCTTCCATGGCCACGACCACCGCATTGTCCCGTTCCCTCAACGATCGCATGATCGCCGGCGTCGTCGGCGGCATCGCCCGCCGCTTCGGCTGGAGTTCCACGCTGCTGCGCGTGCTGTTCGTGATCGTGTCGATCGCCTCGGCGGCGTTTCCCGGCATCCTGGTCTATCTGATCCTGTGGCTGCTGATCCCCAACCAGGCCGACTGACGCCCGGCCGGCGCGGGTGGTCCGCGCTGCATGTGCTCGGCGCGGTGTGGACGCTGCCCAACACCGTGCTCGGTCTTGCGATCGGTGCCACGGGCAGTTGCTTCGGCGCGCGTCCGCGCTGGTCCGGTGCGGAACTCGCAGTCGTGTTCCATGCCTGGCCATGGGGGCCGGGCGGGGCGATGACGCTGGGCAATGTGATCCTGCTCAAGGGCGCCTCGCTCGACCTGCAATGCAGCACCTATGCGCATGCCGCCGGGCATTGCCGGCACCCGCCGGTACGCCTGGGCGATCATGAGCGGGCCCATGTCTATCAGTACATGCTGCTCGGCCCGCTGTTTCTGCCGGTGTATTTCCTGTGCGGCGGCATCCACGTTCGCAATCCGCTGGAACGGGCGGCCGACGGATATGCGCTGCATGGCCACGGCTGGTGGCCATGGGGGGCTCAGCGCAAGCGCGAGAAACCGAACAGGTCCGACAACGGGTGAGGCCTGCCTTCCAGTTGTGCGCGCAGTAACCCTGCACCGATGGCGCTATAGGTGATGCCGTTGCCGCCATAGGCCATGGCGAACGACACCCGCGGCCCATGTTCGGGATGCGTGCCGAAGAACGGCAATCCATCGGCGGTTTCGGCAAAGGTGCCACCCCAGGCAAATACCGGGCGCAAGGTGATATCCGGCATCGTCTCGTGGATTTTCTTCAGCAGCGTTTTCAACTTGCTCATGACACGCGCATCGCGACGCGCGGGAAGATCGACGCTGTCGTCTTCGCCGCCGGCCACCACGCGTCCATCCGGCGTGCTGCGCAGGTAGAGATAGGGCCGCGCGGTTTCCCACATCATGGTGTGCTTGAGCGCGCCCATGTCGCTGTCGTGCAGGGGATCGGTCACGAATGCGTAGCTGCTGCGGTTGCGTGCCACCCGCTGCGACAGCCACTGCTGGTTTCCGTAACCCGCGGCCAGGATGACGTGCCGGGCGCGCAGCGTGACCCCCTCCTGGGTGCGCAAATGAACATGCTGGTCATAGGGTGTGATGGCGGCAATCGTGGTGCGGTCGTAGATGCGCGCGCCATATTGCTCGCCTTCTGCAAACAGGCGGTAGCACAGCCGGTACGGGTCGACGCCGGCGGCCAGGCGGCTGAGGATGGCGCCCTCCGAGCGCACGCCGTAGTTGTGCCACAAGGGTGCGCGCTCGATCCATTCCACCGGAAGCTTGTGGGTTCTTCGCGTATCCAGTTCGCTGCGCAGGTCGTTGAGATCCCGTGACCGGCTCGCATAGTAGAGACTGTCCTGACGGCTGAAGTCGCAGCCGCCCAACGTATTGCAAAGGCCTTGCAGGTCGAGGATGGCTTGCGCGCATGCCCCGTATGCCAGCGCGGCGGCCGGCATGCCGTAGTGGTTGGCCAGCGCGATCATCGGCGTATCGATTTCGTACTGCAGCAAGGCAGTGCTGGCCGACGTACTGCCCCAGCCGATCTCGCGCTGCTCGACCACCACCACTTCGTGCCCGTGCTTGAGCAGTTCGTGTGCGATCAAGGCGGCAGTGACACCGCCACCGACGATGGCGACTTCGCACTGGGTGTCCTGTTCCAGACGCGGGTAGGCGCGCATCAGCCCGTTGCGGATCGACCAGAACGGGTAGCCACTTTTGAGGTCCATGCGGTGTCGTACGTGCGGGCGGAGCGCAATTGGACGGGCAGGCCGGGTGAAGCGGTCGTGCAGGCACTGGCCTGGGTGCGGCGGTCACCAAACCGCAAACAGCCGGCGTTAACCTGCGTGGAAAGCTCCTCACGGCACGGTCGTTATGCTCGCGCCACTAACGTAGTCACAGTTGTTAACGAGGGTGTGGGCATGTCGATCGTTCTGTATGTTGGTGGCAGCAAAGATGGCGACAAGGGTGTTGTGCCTTACGGGTTCAGCAAGTCGCGTGCGATGACCGACGCCGGGCCGGAGATCTACGTCGAGCGCATGGTGCCGCTGAAGGATGTCGGCAAGATCCGCGTGATGGCGCTGGAGTCGCTGCACGAGAGCATCCTGGTCGAGCGCGCTGCTACTCACTACGCAGGTCGCGCCAGCTAAGGGGCAGCCGACCGGACGACTGCGCTCACTGTCAGTGGGCGCCAAGTGCCACTGCTGCAGGTATCGCACCGGTACTTCAGCTATTCCGCACCATCTGTAACCACCTGACGATCGCCCGCTAGAGCTTGTCAGCCGTCGAAAGACGCGTCGGCATAGGGTTATGGTGATCCTGTCAACGGGTTCCCGCGGCGGGCCAGCACTGCGAAAATGCTTTTTTCAGTGAAGCGGCTTTGGCCGCGCCGCCATGCACGATAGCCAGCTTGCCCAGCAGATCGCTCGCACCATCGCCGACGAGATCGGTGCCCAACCCGCCCAGGCGCGCGCCGCCATCGCCCTTCTCGACGAAGGCGCCAGCGTTCCGTTCATTGCCCGCTACCGCAAGGAAGTCACCGGTGGGCTGGACGATACGCAACTGCGCAATCTGGAAACGCGCCTGACCTATCTGCGCGAGCTGGAAGAACGGCGCGCGGCGATCCTGGCCAGCATTGGCGAGCAGGGCAAGCTCAGCGACGAATTGCGCGGTGAGATCGTGGCGGCCGACACCAAGTCGCGGCTGGAAGATCTGTACCTGCCTTACAAGCCCAAGCGCCGCACCCGCGCGCAGATCGCGCGCGAAGCCGGCCTGGAACCGCTGGCCGACGGCCTGCTGGCCGACCCGAACCAGGCGCCGGAAGTCGCTGCTGCTGCGTTCATCGATGCAGACAAGGGCGTGGCCGATATCAAGGCGGCACTGGAAGGCGCACGCGCCATCCTGATGGAGCGCTGGGGCGAGGACGCCGCCCTGGTGGGCGAGCTGCGCGGTTGGTTGAACGACAACGGCGTGATCCGCGCGCGCGTCGCCGAGGGCAAGGAAGAGGCCGGCGCCAAGTACCGCGATTACTTCGATCACGCCGAAGCGCTGTCCAGGATTCCCTCGCACCGCCTGTTGGCGCTGTTTCGCGCGCGCCGCGAGGAGTTCCTGTACCTGGACCTGGAGCCGGGCAACGATGCCGAGGCCGGTCATCAGTACGCCGAAGGGCGTGTGGCGCGCAACGCCGGCATTTCCAACCAGAACCGCCTGGCCGACCGCTGGCTGCTGGATGCCTGCCGGCTGACCTGGCGTGCCAAGCTGCACATGCATCTGCTGCTGGACCTGTTCAACCAGGCGCGCGAAAAAGCCGAGGCCGAGGCGATCGCCGTGTTCGGCGACAATCTCAAGGACCTGATGCTGGCTGCGCCGGCCGGCCCGCGCGTGGTGCTGGGGCTGGACCCCGGTATCCGCACCGGCTGCAAGATCGCCGTGGTCGATGCCACCGGCAAGCTGGTGGCCACCGAGACGATCTATCCGCATGAGCCCAAGCGGCAATGGGACCAGTCGCTGCAGACGATCAAGAAGCTGTGCCTGCAGCACAACGTGGAGCTGATCGCGATCGGCAACGGCACTGCCAGCCGCGAAACCGACAAGCTGGCTGGTGAGGCGATCGCGCTGTGCGGGGCGAGCAAGCTGCAGAAGATCGTGGTCAGCGAAGCGGGGGCGTCGGTGTATTCGGCGTCCGAATTCGCGGCCAAGGAGTTCCCCACCCTGGACGTGTCGTTGCGCGGCGCGGTGTCGATCGCGCGCCGCCTGCAGGACCCGCTGGCCGAGCTGGTCAAGATCGAACCCAAGGCGATCGGCGTGGGCCAGTACCAGCACGACGTGGACCAGTATCGCTTGGCCAAGGCGCTGGAAGCGCGCGTGGAAGACTGCGTCAACGCGGTCGGCGTGTACGTCAACACCGCT
This sequence comes from Xanthomonas sp. BRIP62418, assembly GCF_003993495.1. NCBI lineage: Bacteria > Pseudomonadati > Pseudomonadota > Gammaproteobacteria > Lysobacterales > Lysobacteraceae > Xanthomonas > Xanthomonas sp. BRIP62418. The sequence continues at coordinate 61,606 of NZ_QEZG01000024.1, read as the reverse complement.
TCGGCGGCGTTGCTGTCGCGGGTGTCCGGGCTGTCGAGCACGGTGGCGGAAAACATCGTGCGCCATCGCGACGACAACGGCCCGTTCAAGCGCCGCAAGGACCTGCTCAAGGTGCCGCGTCTGGGCGAGAAGACCTTCGAACAATGCGCCGGTTTCCTGCGCATCGCCGATGGCGACGAGCCGCTGGACGTCTCGGCGGTGCACCCGGAAGCCTATCCGGTGGTCGAGCGTATCGTCGGCAGCACCGGCAAGCCGATCAAGGCCTTGCTGGGCGACGGCAGCTTTCTGCGCGGACTCAAGCCGGAGCTGTTCACCGACGAACAGTTCGGTGTACCGACCGTGCGCGACATCCTCAAGGAGCTGGAAAAACCCGGCCGTGATCCGCGTCCCGAGTTCAAGGCCGCGCAGTTCGCCGAAGGCATCGAGGACATCAAGCACCTCAAGCCCGGCATGGTGCTCGAAGGCGTGGTCAGCAACGTGGCCGCATTCGGTGCGTTCGTCGATATCGGCGTGCACCAGGATGGTTTGGTGCACATCTCCGCGTTGTCGGACACCTTCGTCAAGGATCCGCGCGATGTGGTCAAGGCCGGCGACATCGTCAAGGTCAAGGTGCTGGAAGTGGACGTGGCGCGCAAACGCATCGCACTGACCTGCCGTCTGTCCGACACGCCTCCACCGGCCGATGGCGCAGCCCAATCGCGCGATCAACGCGGCAGCGGCGGCCCGGGGCAGGGCAGGCGCGACGGTGGCGGTGGACGTGGCCCGGCACAGGGCAACAACAAGCCACGCATCACTGCACCGCCGGCCGACAACGCGCTGGCCGCCGCATTCGCACGCGCCAAGCGCAGCTGACCCGGCGTGCCCGGCGGCTGTGCTGGCATGGCTGGGCAGTGTAGATAGACCCGCTCGCAAGGCGGCGGGTCTGCTGCTGCGATTGGAGCGTGCGTGGGCAGGCTGATCTGCAACTGGCTGCTGGGTCCGTGGCCTCCGACCACCGCGGTGCGCCCATGCAGATACGATCAGTCGTAAGGCGGCTGATCCGAGGCCTTGCTGCAGGGCCCTTGCTCGCCCACCCTCGCAGGACACGCCGCAAGGACGTCCTTGTAGGCTCTTACGCGGCATCCATGCCGCGTGAGGTCCCGCGACGGCGGGCAGGCAAGGACCTGTCGGGATGGTCGGTGTGTTTTGTTGCAAACAGCGCTGGTTGACCACGCTGTTTTATTAGCCGTTTCCAGGCGACCTCACGCCTCGCTGCGTACCGCGCGCGTCGGCAAGATCAGGCGTTCGATCAGGTCGACCAAGCCGGGCGGCTCCACCGGCTTGCCCATATGCGCATCGAATCCGGCCACTACGGCGCGGTCGCGGTCTTCTTCGCGCACGTAGGCGGTAAGGGCGATCGCGGGGATATGCCGTGGCAGGTCGGTGCGACCGGAGCGCACCGTGCGGATCAGGTCGTAGCCGTCGCGCATCGGCATGGCGATATCGCTGACCAGCACGTCGAAGGGTGCCTCTGCCAGGCATTGTTCGGCTGCCTCCACCGAGCCGGCCGCCTGCACCTGCGCGCCGGCCAGCATCAGGAACTGCACAACTGCCTCGCGCGAATCCTGGTCGTCGTCGACCAGCAACAGGCGCACGCCATCCAGGCGTCCGAGACAGTCGCTCGGCAAGGGGCCGACCTGCAGCGACCCGGACGCCGCCGGCCGCAGATCGCTGACCCCGTGCTGGAACGGCAACACGATGGTGAAGGTCGCCCCCTTGCCTTCGCCTGCACTGGATGCCCCCAGGCTGCCGCCGTGCAGATCGACCAACTGACGCGAGATCGACAAGCCCAGCCCCAGCCCACCGACGCGGCGCGTGGTCCCGGCATCGGCCTGCCGAAAACGGTCGAACACGTGCGGCAGGAAGTCGGCTGCAATCCCGATGCCGGTGTCCTGCACGCATAGCCGCAGCCGCTCGTCCTCGATGTCCAGCGCCACCCGCACCGTGCCACCGGGCGAGGTGAACTTGAGTGCGTTGCTGAGCAGATTGGTCAGCACCTGCTGCAGGCGCCCGGCATCGCCGAAGAACCACAGTTCGCCTGCATCGGGCGCATCCAGTTCCAGCGCGATGTCGCGCGCCAGTGCGGACGGCTGCATCAGTTCCACCGTGCTGCGCATCAGTCCTGCGATATCGAAGTGCTCTGCCTGCAGGCGGATCTTGCCGGACAGGATCGCGCTCATGTCGAGCAGGTCGTCGATGATCTGCGTCTGTGCACGCGCACTGCGCTCGATGATGATCAGGCCTTTGCCCACATTGGCCGGATCGAACACCTCCGACTGCATCAACCGCGACCAGCCGAGGATGGCATTGAGCGGCGTGCGCAATTCGTGGCTGAGCGTGGCCAGAAACTCGTCCTTGACCCGGCTGGCATGCTCGGCCTGGCTGCGTGCGGCGGTCTCGGCTTGCAGCGATTGCTTGAGCTTGGCGTCCACGCGCGTGCGCTCGATGACGATGCCGGCCAGATGCGATGCAGAGCGCGCCATTGCCTGTTCGCGCAGCGAGGGCAGGTGGGCGCGATCGTAGTAGATGTTGAGCGTGCCCAGCACCTGACCGTTGCTGTCCAGGATGGGCGTCACGCAGCAGGCGACGATGCCCAGTGCCGACGACACCGCATGATGGTCGCTGAAGCTGGGGTCGGCCTGGATGTCCTCGCAAATCACCTGCTGCCCGAGGTAGGCAGAGCGCGCGCAAGGCGGCCCGTTCAGCCCGATCGGCGAGGCTTCGAAATGCCCGCGGTACTCGATCGGAAAATGCGGCGCCGAGCCGAAGCTCAGCGTTTTTCGTACCTCGTCGAGCACCATCACCGCGCAATACAAGGTCGTCTCGCCACGCGCTTCCACGCTCGATGCGATGGCATCCAGCACCACCGGCAGCGGTGCGCCGGTGGTGATCAGGCTCAGGATGGCGCGGTCGGAGGCGGTGGCATCTTCGATGTGCTTGCGTTCGGAGATATCGGTCAGCGAACCGATGTGGCCGAGAAAACGTCCATCGCTGGCGAAGTGCGGCGATGCGGTATCGATGCACCAGCGATACTGCCCGTCGTGACGACGCACCCGGTACTCGGCCAGGAACTCGCCACGTTGCGCCAATGCCTGCCCGAACGCATGGCGTACGCGCTCGGCATCGTCAGGATGCATCACATCCCACCAGCCCTGATTCATCGCCTGGTCTTCGGCCTGCCCGGTGAAGTGGTACCAGCGCGGATTCCAGTACACGCAGTCGCCCTGCGCATCGGCCATCCAGATCATTGCCGGCACCGTCTCGCACAAGGCGCGGAAGCGCACTTCGCTTTCGCGCAGCTGTTGCTCGAACGCACGACGGTCATGGATGTCGGTGTAGGTGCCGATCCACTCCCCGATGCTGCCGTCGTCGCCGCGCACGGGCAGGGCGCGCGCCAGGTGCCAGCGCCTCTGGCCATCGTGACGTTGCAGTTCGCACTCCATTTCATAGGCGCGCTCGCCATCGACTGCCAGCGCCCAGGCCTGCGAAGACACCCGCAGGCCCTCGGCGGTATGCGCCCGATGCCATGCAGCAGTCTGGTTGTCTGAAGGATCCAGTCCGGTGTATTCGTACCAGCGCCGATTGAAGTAATGCGGCTGACCCTCCCGGTCGGCGATGAAGATGATCTGCGGCAGCGTGTCGGCCAGTCGGCGCAGCCGCGCTTCGTTGGCGGCCAGTTGCTGCTGTGCCTTGGCGCGTTGCATGGACTCCCAGCAGCGTGCGGCGACCAGGCGGACCAGTTCGATCTCGGTGGACAACCATCGCCGCGGTGCGCGCTGATGCACGCCGATGGCCGCGACCAGGCGGCCGTGTTTGTGCAGCGGAATCGCCAGTGATGCGCGCAGGCCTGAGCGGCGGTACTGCTGGGACACATAGTCCGGTGCACCGGGCGCCATCGCATCGGTGGTGAACCAGGGGCGGTTTTCCAGCAAGGCGTCGCGCAAGCCCTGTGCCACTTCCAGCGGAAAATCGCCCTGCAGGCTCGGCATGTCCTGCACATGGTCGCTGATCACGTGCATGGTCCTGCCGTCGGCCGCCGCCAGGCCAAACGCGCAGCGATTGACCTGCAGATGTTCGCCCAGCAATCGCACACTGGTATCGATGATCTGGCGCGGATCGGAGACGTTCTGCAGCGCGTCTTCGAGCATCAGCAAGAAGCTGTCGCGACTGGCCACGTTGCGTTGCTCGGTGACATCGAATCCGTGCACCAGGATCGCGTCGATGCGGCCATCGCGCTCGCGCATGGGCTGATACAGGAAATCCACGAAGGTCTGATCCAGCACGCTGCCGGGCCTGCGCTGCAGATAGGCCGCCATCGATTCGCCGATGAAAGGACGGCCGCTGCGTCGCACCTCATCGAGCAGCTCGACATAGCCCTGGTCGGCGAGTTCCGGCATCGCCTCGAGTAATGGTTGGCCAAGCAACGGACGGTGGCCGACCAGGTCGTGGAAGCGTTGATTTGCGCTCTCGACGATATAACCGGGGCCACGCAGCACCGCCATGAAGGCCGGCGACTGATCGAGCGCGGTGGACACCGCTGCAGGCTCGGCCTCGCTACGGGTCTGTGTCGCAGCAGGGGCGAGTGTGCCGGCGACATACAACATGCCCAGACGTTCGCCGGCCTGCAGGATCGGGCTGCACGACCACGCCGACAGCGGCAATGCCGCATGCGGATGCGCACCGTGGTGGTCGGCTTCAGTGGTGTCTGCAAGTTCCGCCAATGGCTGGCCGAATGCTGCCGGGTGGCGCGCGCCCAGCAGCGCGATGCAGGCATCGTTGTAGATGCAGCGTGACTGGTCGCCCCAGACCAGCAGCATCGGAACTTGCGCGTGCAGGCACACCGAGAGGGTCGTCCGCAGCGCCTGGCTGTCGCGCAGCAGCGGATCGGCGGCGCATGCGGACGACGACAATAATCCGGCGATCTCGCACGTTTCCGGCAGCAGACCGGCAAACGGCGACACGACGCTATCCATTGGGTGACCTGCCCATCATGCCTGGATGCACGATTCTAGTGGCAAGCGGGCTGTAGGCGAGGGGTTTGCGACAACCGGCACGGCAGCGCGAACGGCCTGCGTTAAGCGCAGCAGTGGCGCAATTGGTTACCGAAGAGTGCCAACTATCGACCGCGCCACGTGCTTGCGATACACCGGTAGGCGGTTGCGCTCAGCTGGCGGCACCGCTCAGCTGCCGTGCCCTGGACAGCGCGCTGATCAGCTCTTCGGACAAGTAAGGCTTGGTCAGGATCACGCCGCGTTCGAAGCCGCCGGGGATGGTGCCACTGGCAACACCGGTGGCCAGCACGAACGGAATCCCCAGTTCCGACAACAGTCGGGCGACCGGCTCGCTGGTCTCGCCGTTGCCAAGACGGTAATCGAGCACCGCGATTTCCGGCGCATCGGCCTTGATCAGCGTCAGCGCCTGTGCAACCTCTCCGACCGGACCCAGCACGACGGCACCGGCCTGGACGAGCTGCAGGTCGAGCAGCATGGCATTCATCTGGTCGTTCTCGACCACCAGCACCCGAACTCCACGCAACACCGACATTGCTTACTCCTTCACCTAAGTCGGCCAGTATATCGACACTGCTTCGCCGCGGCGCTGATGACTCCGCTTGCACCTGAATTCGTCAGGCGCGTTCTGACACTGTTCGTTTCATGTACAACTCGCTATACTGCGCGGCCACGCCGAAGTGGCGGAATCGGTAGACGCAGCGGACTCAAAATCCGCCGCCCTTAAAAGCGTGTGGGTTCGAGTCCCACCTTCGGCACCAGGATGTAGCGGTACAAGCAGAGCCCTTCTGGCGACAGTCAGAGGGGCTTTTCTTTTTGGCGCTCGACAGCCGTGCCGGAGCAGGCGAATGCCTGCCGGTGATTGCATCGCCGCGCTTGCGCAGTGCCGTCGGGCGTGGAGCGAGGGGGTGTCGATGTTGTGCGCCAGGCGGCGCAGCGTCGTGCCGTGCTTGCATGGCAGTGTGTTCGCTGGCCCGCATCGCTGCCGCGTAGTTGCTGAAGAATGCAGTCGAGATGAGGCAGCCCTGCCACCTTGCGCCTGCAGGCACGCAACCATCACGCGCGGTGCGTACCTTGGACAGCTCTTTCAAGCAGGTGGCTTCCATGGATTTTGATTCTTCGCAGCAGCTGCGCATTTTGCGCGACATCCACGACACCAAGCCGGTGACCGACGAAGAGGCCAACTGGGCGGTGCGCGCCGGCTATGCGACACAGGCCGAAGACGGCGATATCGATCTCACCCACGAAGGCCGCAAGGCGCTGGATGTCGGCCAGACCTGATCTGGCGTGGTGCGGACGTTGGTCGATGCGCAAGCCGGTTGGTGCGTCATCGAGTGCACACGTTCCACATTCGATCGGCGGTGCGTGCGTGTGGATGCAGCGACACCGCCTCGCGCCCGCAGTCGATAGGCTCGTTGAACTGGCAGCTCAACGATATGTGGTCGCGTCGCTACCGATCGCATGCGGTGAAGCAGGGGGCTGCTGAGCAGCATCAGGCAAAAAAAAGCCCCGGCAATGCCGAGGCTTTCTGATGATTGGCGTCCCCACGGGGATTCGAACCCCGGTGTCCACCGTGAAAGGGTGGTGTCCTAGGCCTCTAGACGATGGGGACGCGTATCAAAACCTGGTTGTAGATTCCAGACGGCCTATGTCGGGAATACTGGTGGAGCCAGGCGGGATCGAACCGCCGACCTCCTGCATGCCATGCAGGCGCTCTCCCAGCTGAGCTATGGCCCCACGATGCTGCGAGCCGGCAATCATAGCGACATCGATGACGCTTGGGAAGTGGTGCGTGCAAAAAAAGATGTGCTGAGCGATTGCCGGTGGCAGGGTCAGCATGGCGCGTGCAGATGCAGGCATGTGATGCGTTCCAGCATCGCCGATTGATGGAGCTGGATGTCGCTGTGCGGGGATTGTCCGATCGGGTAGAGCGCAACGATGCAGTGGCCTTGGTTATCCGCAGGCTGGGCATGTGCAGCAGTCGTTGCGCAAGTGATCGACCTGCGTTGCAAGGGGTGCGCGTTCGCGGTCATCGGCATGCGTGCTGTTGCGCTGCAGCCGACGGCGGATCAGCAAAGGGGCCGCTTGCATTGCGGCAACACGCTGCCGCTGCATCTTCGATATCCGCATGACGACATGCCGCACCAGATGGGCCGCGTGCAGATCCACGACACACGAGCGATGCCGAAAAACACGCAAAAAAAAGCCCCGGCGATGCCGAGGCTTTCTGATGATTGGCGTCCCCACGGGGATTCGAACCCCGGTGTCCACCGTGAAAGGGTGGTGTCCTAGGCCTCTAGACGATGGGGACGCATATCAAAACCTGAGTTTGTCTACCTGGCGGCCTAAGCCAGGATTGGTGGAGCCAGGCGGGATCGAACCGCCGACCTCCTGCATGCCATGCAGGCGCTCTCCCAGCTGAGCTATGGCCCCACGAAACTGAGAACGAAATGATAGCGGCCTGTTAATGTTCGCGCAAGTGCTTTTTCATCTCGAATGAGACGCAACGTGCGCGGGGCACCCGACGCGTCTGCAACTCAGTTGACGCCGTGCAGATCGCGCAGCTGCGTCTGCCGCGCACCAAAGTAGGCGGCCAGATCGGCAATGTCCTGATCGCTCAGCGCGGTGGCCTGTGCGGTCATCAGCGGGTGCTGGCGATCGCCGCTGCGGTAGGCCTGCAGGGCGTGCGCAAGGTAGTCGCCGTACTGGCCGCCGAGCTTGGGATAGCTGGGGTCGATGGGAACATTGCCGTCGGCGCCATGGCAATCGATGCAGCTCTGGCCGGTGGCCTTGCCCTTCGCATGCGCCAGCTTGTCTCCGGCCTCGGCGCGCCCGGTCGGCAGCCCGGCGGACGAACCGGAGCCATGTTCGCCGCTGGCGTGGCCGGCATCGCCGGCGGAATGATCGGTGGACTCCACCTGGGATTGGGAGCAGGCCGCCACCATCAGGGCAGCGACCAGGACGATGGCTAGACGCGGAGCGTGCAGGGCGTTCGGCATGTGGGCGCTTATTTGAGGGTGGACAGGTAGGCGGAGATATCGGCGATGTCCTGCTCGGAAAAGCTCTGCGCCTGCGCTTGCATGGTGGGATGCTTGCGTTTGCCCTGGCGGTACTCGGTCAGCGCCTGGGTCAGATACTGACTGGACTGGCCGCCGATCTTGGGCACGCGATAACTCGGATAGGCGTTCTTGTACCCGGTGACCCCGTGGCAACCCTGACATGTATAGGCCAGCAAGCGGCCGTTGGACGGGTTGCCGGTGGGCGCTGCGGGGGGGGCCGCCGCCGCAGTGGGCGCAGGCGTGGCGGGTGCGGCTGGCGGGACTGATGGTGTCGCTGATGCGCCCCCAAACGGCAGGAAGACGACCAGAGCGAGACAAGCGGCGAGCGGCTGCGGGCGCATGGTTTCGTATCCGGAAGACTGATTGAACGTCCGCACGTGGGGGCATGACGGAACCGGTCCGAGTATGCCTGCGATTTGGCCTCGCGCAAACGGGGTGAATAGGCGAACTTGAACAGACCATGACCTTTGGCGCATTGGCGACATCATCGTTCGGGTGGTCTACTTGCCTACAACACCTGTTCACGCATCCACTAGGACACGACGATGTCGCCACGCTCTTTCTTGCCCGGCCGCAGCGGAACCTGCGCCGCCGCATTGTTGATCACCACGAGCCTGTTGCTGGGCGGTTGCAAGGCCGGAGATGGCGCGGCCAAGGCGGCCGAGGAAAAGAAGAGCGTCGACGCGGTGCCGGTGGAAATTGCCAAGGCCGCACGCCGTGCGGTGGCGGCCAGCTATACCGGCACCGCCGCGCTGGAGCCGCGTGCCGAAGCACAGGTGGTGGCAAAGACCTCCGGTGTGGCGCTGGCGGTGATGGTGGAAGAGGGGCAGAAGGTGTCCGCGGGCCAGGCGCTGGTCCGCCTGGATCCGGACCGCGCGCATCTGGCGGTGGCGCAAAGCGAGGCGCAGCTGCGCAAGCTGGAGAACAGCTACCGTCGCGCCACCCAGTTGGTGGGGCAGCAACTGGTCAGTGCCGCCGATGTCGACCAGCTCAAGTTCGATGTCGAAAACAGCCGCGCGCAGCACCGCCTGGCATCGCTGGAACTGTCCTACACCACGGTGCAGGCGCCGATTTCCGGGGTGATCGCCTCGCGCTCGATCAAGACCGGCAACTTCGTGCAGATCAATACGCCGATCTTCCGCATCGTCGACGACTCGCAGCTGGAGGCCACGCTCAACGTGCCCGAGCGCGAACTGGCCACGCTCAAATCCGGCCAGCCGGTGACCTTGCTGGCCGATGCCTTGCCCGGCCAGCAGTTCATCGGCAAGGTCGATCGCATTGCGCCGGTGGTGGATTCGGGCAGCGGCACCTTCCGGGTGATCTGTGCGTTTGGCCAGGGCGCCGAAGCGCTGCAGCCGGGCATGTTCGGGCGCATCCGCATCGACTACGACCAGCGCAAGGATGCATTGGTGATTCCGCGCCTGGCACTGCTGGATGATGGCGAGCCGGCGGTATTCGTGGTGCGCAACGGCAAGGCCAGCCGGGTGCCGGTGAAACTCGGCTATGCCGAAGGCCCATGGCTGGAAGTGCGGCAAGGCCTGAAGGAAGGCGACCAGGTGGTGACCGCCGGCAAGGTGGCGCTGCGCGATGGCACTGCGGTGCAGGTGATCGGCCAGCCCGATCGCAAGCCGGTTGCGGCTGCGGCGCCGGCAACCGGCAGCGACGGGAAGCGCTCATGAGCGATCACGGCAACCCGCACGGACCCGTGCACGACCCGCATGCGTCCTTGTCCGGCGGTGGCGGTCTGGTGGCCTTCGCCACGCGGCGGCGGGTGACCATCGCGATGATCACCGTGACCATGCTGCTGTTCGGGCTGATCGCCTTGCGCAGCCTCAAGGTCAATCTGCTGCCGGATCTGAGCTATCCCACGCTGACCGTGCGCACCGAATACACCGGCGCGGCGCCGGCGGAAATCGAAACGCTGGTGACCGAGCCGGTGGAGGAAGCGGTCGGCGTGGTCAAGAACCTGCGCAAGCTCAAGTCGATCTCGCGCACCGGGCAGAGCGATGTTGTGCTGGAATTCGCCTGGGGCACCAACATGGACCAGGCCAGCCTGGAGGTGCGCGACAAGATGGAAGCCTTGTCGCTGCCGCTGGAAACCAAGCCGCCGGTGTTGCTGCGCTTCAATCCATCGACCGAGCCGATCATGCGGCTGGCGTTGTCGCCGAAGCAGGCACCGTCCTCCGACAGCGATGCGATCCGCCAGCTCACCGGCTTGCGTCGGTATGCCGACGAGGATCTGAAAAAGAAGCTCGAACCGGTGGCCGGCGTGGCCGCGGTCAAGGTCGGCGGCGGGCTGGAGGACGAGATCCAGGTCGATATCGATCAGCAGAAGCTGGCCCAGCTCAACCTGCCGATCGACAACGTGATCACCCGGCTCAAGGAAGAGAACGTCAACATCTCCGGCGGCCGGCTGGAAGAAGGCTCGCAGCGGTACTTGGTGCGCACGGTCAACCAGTTCGTGGATCTGGACGAGATCCGCAACATGCTGGTGACCACGCAGAGCAGCAGCGGCAGCGCCGCGGAAGCGGCGATGCAGCAGATGTATGCGATCGCCGCGTCCACCGGATCGCAGGCGGCGCTGGCGGCGGCGGCCGAGGTGCAGAGCACGTCCTCGTCGTCGACCAGCAGCATTGCCGGCGGCATGCCGGTGCGATTGAAGGATGTGGCCGAGGTGCGCCAGGGCTACAAGGAGCGCGAGGCGATCATCCGCCTGGGCGGCAAGGAAGCGGTGGAGCTGGCGATCTACAAGGAAGGCGACGCCAACACCGTGTCCACCGCCGCAGCGCTGCGCAAGCGGCTGGAGCAGTTGAAGGCGACCGTGCCCGGCGATGTCGAAATCACCACCATCGAGGACCAGTCGCACTTCATCGAGCACGCGATCAGCGACGTCAAGAAGGATGCGGTGATCGGCGGCGTGCTGGCGATCCTGATCATCTTCCTGTTCCTGCGCGATGGCTGGAGCACCTTCGTGATCAGCCTGTCGCTGCCGGTGTCGATCATCACCACGTTCTTCTTCATGGGCCAGCTGGGCCTGAGCCTCAACGTGATGTCGCTGGGCGGTCTGGCGCTGGCCACCGGCCTGGTGGTGGACGATTCGATCGTGGTGCTGGAAAGCATCGCCAAGGCGCGCGAGCGCGGCCTGAGCGTGCTGGATGCCGCAATCGCCGGCACCCGTGAAGTGAGCATGGCGGTGATGGCGTCCACGCTGACCACGATCGCGGTGTTCCTGCCGCTGGTGTTCGTCGAGGGCATCGCCGGGCAGCTGTTCCGCGACCAGGCGATGACCGTGGCGATCGCGATCGCGATCTCGCTGGTGGTATCGATGACGCTGATCCCGATGCTGAGTTCGCTCAAGGGCGCGCCGCCGATGGCGTTCCCGGACGAGCCGAGCCACCCGCAGTGGCAGCCGCAGCAGCGCTGGCTCAAGCCGGTGGCCGCCGGCCGGCGCGGAGCCGGGGCGAGCGTGCGCTATGCGTTCTTCGCTGTGGCGTGGGCGGTGGTCCGGCTGTGGCGCGGCATCGCGCGGGTGGTGTCGCCGGTGATGCGCAAGGCCAGCGATCTGGCGATGGCGCCGTATGGCCGCGCCGAGCGTGGCTATCTGGCGATGCTGCCGGCGGCGTTACGGCGGCCCGGGTTGGTGCTGGGACTGGCGGCGGCCGCGTTTGTCGGCACCGTGTTGCTGGTGCCGATGCTGGGGGCGGACCTGATTCCGCAGCTGGCGCAGGACCGCTTCGAAATGACCGTGAAGCTGCCTTCCGGTACGCCGTTGGCGCAGACCGACGCGCTGGTGCGCGAGTTGCAGCTGGCGCACGACAAGGACCCGGGCATCGCCTCGTTGTATGGCGTCAGCGGCAGCGGCACGCGGCTGGACGCCAATCCCACCGAAAGCGGCGAGAACATCGGCAAGCTCACCGTGGTGATGGCCGGTGGCGGCAGCCCGGCAGTGGAAGCGGCGGCCACCACGCGGCTGCGCAACAGCATGGCCGGGCACCCGGGGGCGCAGGTGGATTTTGCACGGCCGGCGTTGTTCAGTTTTTCCACGCCGCTGGAAGTGGAGCTGCGTGGGCAGGACCTGGGCGAGCTGGAACGTGCCGGGCAGAAGCTGGCGGCGATGCTGCGGGCCAATGGCCACTATGCCGACGTCAAGTCGACGGTGGAGGAGGGCTTTCCGGAAATCCAGATCCGTTTCGACCAGGAGCGCGCCGGTGCGTTGGGCTTGACCACGCGCCAGATCGCCGATGTCATCGTCAAGAAGGTGCGCGGGGACGTGGCCACGCGTTACAGCTTTCGCGATCGCAAGATCGACGTGCTGGTGCGCGCGCAGCACAGCGACCGCGCCAGCGTGGACGCGATCCGGCAGCTGATCGTCAACCCCGGCAGCAGCCGGCCGGTGCGTCTGGCAGCGGTGGCCGAGGTGGTGGCGACGACCGGGCCGAGCGAGATCCATCGCGCCGACCAGACCCGCGTGGCGATCGTCTCGGCCAGCCTGCATGACATGGACCTGGGCGGTGCGGTGCGCGAGGTCGAGTCGATGGTGCGCAACGATCCGCTGGCCGCCGGCGTGGGCATGCATATCGGCGGGCAGGGCGAGGAGCTGGCGCAATCGGTGAAGTCGCTGCTGTTCGCGTTCGGCCTGGCGATCTTCCTGGTCTACCTGGTGATGGCCTCGCAGTTCGAATCGCTGCTGCATCCGTTCGTCATCCTGTTCACCATCCCGCTGGCGATGGTCGGCGCGGTGCTGGCCTTGCTGATGACCGGCAAGCCGGTGTCGGTGGTGGTGTTCATCGGCTTGATCCTGCTGGTGGGGCTGGTGACCAAGAACGCGATCATCCTGATCGACAAGGTCAACCAGTTGCGCGAGGACGGCGCGCCCAAGCGCGAGGCCTTGATCGAAGGTGCGCGTTCGCGCTTGCGGCCGATCGTGATGACCACGCTGTGCACCTTGTTCGGTTTCCTGCCGCTGGCGGTGGCAATGGGTGAGGGTGCCGAGGTGCGCGCGCCGATGGCGATCACCGTGATCGGTGGGTTGCTGGTGTCCACGCTGCTGACCCTGCTGGTGATCCCGGTGGTGTACGACCTGCTGGATCGACGCGCCGATGCGTACTACCTGGAGCGTGGCCGACGCATGGCCGGGCAGCGTGCGCAGGCACCCGGGAACTCCGACGGGCTGGAGGCGCTATGAGCGTTGCCGCCTTCAGCATCCGTCGCCCGGTCACCACCATCATGTGCTTCGTCTCGCTGGTGGTGGTGGGGCTGATTGCCGCATTCCGGCTGCCACTGGAGGCGCTGCCGGACATTTCCGCGCCGTTCCTGTTCGTGCAACTGCCGTACACCGGCTCCACCCCGGACGAGGTGGAACGCAACCTGGTGCGCCCGGCCGAAGAGGCGCTGGCGACGATGACCGGCATCAAGCGCATGCGCTCGACCGCCACCGCCGATGGCGCCAACATCTTCATCGAGTTCTCCGACTGGGATCGCGACATCGCCATCGCCGCATCGGATGCGCGCGAGCGGCTGGATGCCATCCGTGACGATTTTCCGGAAGATCTGCAGCGCTTCCACATCTACAAATGGTCCAGCAGCGACGAACCGGTACTCAAGGTGCGCCTGGCCAGCCAGACCGACCTGACCGGCGCGTACGACATGCTCGACCGCGAATTCAAGCGGCGCATCGAACGGATTCCCGGCGTGGCCAAGGTGGAGATCTCCGGCGCCCCGCCGAACGAGGTGGAGATCGCGATCGCGCCAGACCGGCTCACTGCGCACGACCTCAGCCTCAATGAGTTGAGCGAGCGCCTGGGCAAGCTCAACTTCTCGGTGTCTGCCGGCCAGATCGATGACAACGGCCAGCGCATTCGGGTCCAGCCGATCGGCGAATTGCGCGACCTGCAGGAGCTGCGCGAGCTGGTGCTCAACGCAAAAGGGCTGCGTCTTGGCGATATTGCGCAGGTGCGGTTGAAGCCCACGCGGATGAATTACGGACGCCGCCTGGATGGACGGCCGGCGATCGGGCTGGATATCTACAAGGAGCGCAGCGCCAACCTGGTGGATGTGTCCAGGGCGGCGTTGAAGGAGGTCGAAGACATTCGCGCCGAACCTGCGATGCGCGATGTGCAGATCAAGGTGATCGACAACCAGGGCAAGGCGGTGACCTCATCGCTGGCGGAGCTGGCAGAAGCCGGCGCGGTGGGCTTGCTGTTGTCGATCACGGTGCTGTTCTTCTTCCTGCGCCACTGGCCATCGACGCTGATGGTGACGCTGGCGATTCCGATCTGCTTTGCGATCACGCTGGGCTTCATGTATTTCGTCGGCGTCACGCTCAACATCCTGACCATGATGGGCCTGTTGCTGGCGGTCGGCATGCTGGTCGACAACGCGGTGGTGGTGGTGGAAAGCATCTACCAGGAACGCGAGCGCATGCCCGGCCAACCGCAGCTGGCGGCCTTGCTGGGCACGCGCAGCGTGGCGATCGCGCTCAGCGCCGGCACCTTGTGCCATTGCATCGTGTTCGTGCCGAACCTGTTCGGTGAGACCAACAACATCAGCATCTTCATGGCACAGATCGCGATCACCATTTCGGTTTCGCTGCTGGCTTCATGGTTGGTGGCCATCAGCCTGATTCCGATGTTGTCGGCGCGCATGAAGACACCGCCGATGGTGAGCTCCGAGCGCGGCGTGATCGCACGGCTGCAGCGCCGTTATGCCAGGGTGCTGGCGTGGACGCTGGCGCATCGCGGCTGGAGCGTGGCCGGCATCGTGCTGGTCAGTGCGATCAGCCTGGTGCCGATGAAGTTGACCAAGGTCGACATGTTCGGCGGCGATGGCGGCAACGAGGCCTTCATCCAGTACCAGTGGAAAGGCTCGTACACGCATGAGCAGATGGGCGAGGAGGTCGGGCGGGTCGAGCACTACCTGCAGGCCCATCGCGACAAGTACCACATCACCCAGATCTATTCGTGGTTCAGCGAGGCCGAAGGCAGCAGCACCACCGTGACCTTCGACGCGGGCAAGGTCAAGGACCTGCCACCGCTGTTGGAACAGATCCGCAAGGCATTGCCGCGCTCGGCACGTGCGGACTACAGCATCGGCAACCAGGGCGATGGCGGCAGCGGCAATCAAGGGGTGCAGGTGCAGCTGGTCGGCGACTCGACCCAGGCCCTGCAGGCCTTGGCCGATGAGGTGATCCCATTGCTGGCGCAGCGCAAGGAATTGCGCGATGTGCATGTGGATACCGGCGATCGCACCAGCGAGTTGGCGATCCGGGTGGACCGCGAGCGTGCGGCGGCCTTCGGCTTCAGTGCCGAACAGGTGGCAAGCTTCGTGGGCCTGGCCTTGCGTGGCACGCCATTGCGCGAGTTCCGCCGCGGCGACAACGAGGTGCCGGTGTGGGTGCGCTTTGCCGGCGCCGAACAGAGCAAGCCGGAAGACCTGGCCAGCTTCACGGTGCGCACCAAGGATGGCCGCAGCGTGCCGTTGCTCAGCCTGGTGGATGTGCAGATTCGCCCGGCCGCCACGCAGATCGGCCGTACCAATCGGCAGACCACGCTGACCATCAAGGCCAACCTGGCCAGCAAGGTCACCGTACCGGAAGCACGCGCGGCAATGGAAAAGCCGCTCAAGGCAATGAGCTTCCCGGCCGGTTACAGCTACACCTTCGACGGCGGCGATTACCAGGACGACGGCGAAGCGATGGGCCAGATGGTGTTCAACCTGGTGATCGCGCTGGTGATGATCTATGTGGTGATGGCGGCGGTGTTCGAGTCGCTGCTGTTTCCTGCGGCGATCATGAGCGGCGTGGTGTTTTCGATCTTCGGGGTGTTCTGGCTGTTCTGGATCACCGGCACTTCGTTCGGGATCATGTCCTTCATCGGCATCCTGGTGTTGATGGGCGTGGTGGTGAACAACGGCATCGTGATGATCGAGCACATCAACAACCTGCGCCGCCGCGGCATGGGCCGCACCCAGGCGCTGATCGAAGGCTCACGCGAGCGCCTGCGGCCGATCATGATGACGATGGGCACCGCCATCCTGGCGATGGTGCCGATCTCGCTGACCAGCACCACGATGTTCAGCGACGGCCCGCCGTACTTCCCGATGGCCCGCGCGATTGCCGGCGGGCTGGCATTTTCGACGGTGGTGAGCCTGCTGTTCCTGCCGACGATCTACGCGATTCTCGATGACATGAGCAATGGCGCAGCAGCGCTGGTACGACGTGCGCGCGGTGTGCCGAAGATGCCGCCGGCGAGCGTTGCGCTTGAGTCTTGAACCTCACACGCCGCCTGAGCCCCTCTCCTGTCGGGAGAGGGGTTGGGGTGAGGGTACGGGTGCCCCGGGCACTGCCAATCAAGCGGCTGTCAGTCGCTGGCTTCGGTGAGGGCGGCAGCGCGTCCGCGGACTGGCTCCTCGGCTCGGTCAGACATCCTGTCTGACTCGCCGCCGCGGCACATCCCTGTGCCGCTCTCCGCCAATCCCCGGCCACGCTGTCGCTTCGGCGAGTCGTTTCCGCGACGTTGGGCGACGAAAAACGGCAGCCGGTTCAGTGCTCGATTTTGATGCGTGCCAATCTGCTCTCCGTTCCGCCAACGCAGGAACATTCGAGAGTGGTCCGCGGGCGCCGGGGCGGGACCTTACACGACATGGCGCGTGTAAGAGCCCCCATGGATGGGTTCACGGCGTGTCCTGCCCCGGCGCCCGCGGGCCGCTCCCACGCATGGAATCAAGGCGCCAGCCAATCGGGCTCTCCTCGACCAAAACCAAACCGCCAGCAACCCGGGCTTTCCTCAGTCAACACCAGGACGCCAGCTGATCAGCGTTCCTCAGCCAACCAGCTTCCACCCGGCTATCCCGCGCGGGATGCGGCCCACAAATCAGCCAGCCCGCACCTGCCGCACGATCGCTGCAGCCTTGGCCGAGCTTTCCTTCACCTTGTCCCACTGGCCCTGGGCCAGCCAGTCCTTGGGCACCATCCACGAGCCGCCGATGCACAGCACGTTCGGCTGCGACAGGAACTCGGCCGCGTTGGCTTCGCTGATGCCGCCGGTGGGGCAGAGCTTGAGCTCGGACAGCGGACCGGCCAAGCCCTTGAGCATTTGCAATCCCCCCACGGCGGTGGCCGGGAACAGCTTGCAGACGCGGAAGCCCAGGCCCATCAGGGTCAGCAGTTCGGTCGGCGTGGCCGCGCCAGGCACTGCGGGAATCGGCGCGTCGGCCAGCAGGCGCGCCAGCGGCGCCGGCGTGCCCGGGGTGACCAAGAAGTCCGCACCGGCATCCACCGACTGACGCAGTTGCAGCTCGCTCAGCACGGTGCCGGCGCCGATCACGATGTCGGGCAGCTCGCGCTTGAGCATGGCCAGTGCGTCGATCGCGACCGGGGTGCGCAGGGTCAGCTCGATCGCGGGCAGGCCGCCTTCGAGCAGCGCATCGGCGACGCGGCGGGCCTGGTCCAGCGTGTCCACGGTGACCACCGGCAGGATGCCGGCGTCGCGCAGCAGCTGTTCGGCGGTGTTCTGGGTCTGGGCAATCGTCATTGCAACTCCGGTAGACGGCGACCGCAGGGCGGTCGCGCAGAGGGAAGGGGAATCAGGCGTCCTTGGACTCGTGCGGTGCGGCGGCGGCCGCTGCATCGGCACCGAGTTCGTACTCGGCGTCGTAGCTCCACAGCGCGCCGTCCGGACGGGTCGGGCCGCAGGAAATCGAGATGGCGCCCTGGTCGGCCGGGCCAACCACCTGGCGGTTGATCGCGAACAGGTTGCGTCCCAGGTCGTTGCCGGCCACCGAGGTGTTCGGCGCGACCTCGCGCGATGCCCATTCTTCGGCCGACACCAGCACTTCCAGCGTGCCGGCTTCGCCGTCCAGGCGCACGATGTCGCCTTCGCGCACACGCCCGATCGGACCGCCGCGTGCGGCTTCCGGGGTCATGTGGATCGCCGCCGGGAACTTGCCCGAGGCACCGGACAGACGGCCGTCGGTGACCAGCGCCACGCGCCGGCCCTGGTTCTGCAACAGGCCCAGCAGCGGTGCCATCGAGTGCAGTTCCGGCATGCCATTGGCACGCGGACCCTGGTAGCGCAGCACCACCACGAAATCGTGCGGCAGCACGCCGGCGGCATGCAGCTTGTTGAGCACCTGCGGCGTATCGATCACCACCGCCGGCGCCTTGATCGTGCGGTGCTGCGGCTTGACCGCCGACAGCTTGATCAGCGAACGGCCCAGGTTGCCGCGCAGCAGGCGCAGGCCGCCCTGCGACTCGAATGCGGCGCTGACTGGGCGCGCCACGCTGTCGTCGGCGGTGGTCGCGGTGCCGGGCACGTACACGATCTTGCCGTCCTGCAGGCGTGGCTCGTTGGCATAGGCGCGCATGCCGCCCTCGACCACGGTGGGCAGGTCGTCGTGCATCATCCCGGCGTCCATCAGCTCGCGGAACACGAACGCGGTGCCGCCCGCAGCCTGGAAGCGGTTCACGTCGGCTTCGCCGTTGGGATAGATGCGGGTCAGCAACGGCACGGTCTGCGAGATCAGGTCCATGTCGTCCCAGGTCAGCACGATGCCGGCCGCGCGCGCCACCGCAATCCAGTGGATGGTGTGATTGGTGGAGCCGCCGGTGGCCATCAGCGCGACCACGGCGTTGACGATGGCGCGCTCGTCGATCAGGCGACCGAACGGACGGAAGTCCTGGCCCAGTGCGGAGATTGCCAGCGCACGCGCGGTGCCCTCGCGGGTCAGCGCATCGCGCAATTGCAGTTCCGGGTTGACGAACGAGGCGCCGGGCAGCTGCACGCCCATCGCTTCGAGCAACACCTGGTTGGAGTTGGCGGTGCCGTAGAAGGTGCAGGTGCCGGGCGAGTGATACGAAGACGATTCGGCTTCCAGCAATTCGGCGCGGGTGGCTTCGCCAGCGGCGTAGCGCTCGCGCACTTCGGCCTTCTGCTTGTTCGGAATGCCCGGCGTCATCGGGCCGGCCGGCATGAACAGCGCCGGCAGGTGCCCGAACGCCAGCGCGCCGATCAAAAGGCCCGGCACGATCTTGTCGCACACGCCCAGGTACACCACGCTGTCGAACATGTCGTGGCTCAGGCCGATCGCCGTGGCCTGGGCAATGTTGTCGCGCGAGAACAGCGACAGCTCCATGCCCGCGCGGCCCTGGGTCACCCCGTCGCACATCGCCGGCACGCCGCCGGCAACCTGCGCGGTGGCGCCGAGCGTACGCGCGGTCTCACGGATCAGCTGCGGGTAATGCTCGAACGGCTGATGTGCCGACAGCATGTCGTTGTAGGCGGTGATGATGCCCAGGTTGGGCGTGGCCGCACCGCGCAGGCGCGACTTGTCGGTCGGCTCGGACGCAGCGAAACCATGCGCAAGATTGCCGCAGCTCAGACGGCTACGGAACGGACCCTCGCGCAGGGCGGCATCGAGACCGGCCAGATACGCCGCGCGCGACGGCGCGCTGCGCTTGCGGATACGGTCGGTGACAGCTTGGATGTTCGGATGCAGGCTCATTGGCTACCGGCTATGAGAAACGGGGGAAGAAAGTAATCACGCTTTTTTAGATCCCCGCACATGGATGTGCGGGCTGTTGCGAAGGAGTCGCACAAAATCGGCTGTTGCGAAGGACTCGCACCAAATCGGCTGTTGCGAGGGACTCGCACTCAAGCACACCAGTGAACCCGCAACTTCGGGCCCGGCTGCTGCAGCGCCACCCGGATCGGATACTCGCTGACATCATCGCCCGCCAGCGCAGCCTGCAATACGTCAAGCTTCTGCTTGCCGCGCAGCAGCAGCAAGCGGGTCGGGATGGTGGCAAGCCCGGCCGGTGTCAGCGTGATCCGCAGCGGCCACTGATTCGAACCGGGGCAGCCGGTGGCATCCAGCGACGCATAGGGCTGCGGGCTGGAAAGCGCCTTGCTCAAGTCGGTCGAGCCCGGAAACAACGAGGCGGTGTGGCCGTCGCCGCCCATGCCCAGCACTGCCAGGCATGCGGGTTCGGCATGCCTGGCCTGCAGGTTCGCGGTGTGCACGCACTCGGGCAATTGCTTGCCCGGGCGCACCAGCGGAATGAAGGTCGCCGCCGGTGCATGGGTCAAGAAGCTGTGATTGACCAGCCAGGCGTTGCTGTCCTGATCCTGCGGCGAGAGCCAGCGCTCGTCGACCAGGCCCACTTCCACCCGCGACCAGTCCAGCGGACGATGGGCGAGGGATTCGTACACCGGCGCCGGTGTGGTGCCGCCGGACAGCAGCATGCGCGCCTGGCCGCGGCGCGAAATCTCCTGTTCCAGCAGGTCGGCCATCTCGCTGGCGACCGCCTCGGTCCATTCGGCCGGGTCTTCGTAGCGCACCAGTGTGATGCGCGGATTGTCCTGCAGGTTCATCGCTGCTCCCCTGGATGCTGATGCTGCGCATCCACCGCATAGGCGGCGGCGCCGAGCAGGCCGGCATGCGGATGCATGACCGCCAGCGACGGCACCCGCGACATGATCGCGGAGAAGCGTCCCTTGTGTTCGAAGCGCTGGCGGAAGCCGGAATGCTGCAGCGAATCCAGCACCTTGGGCACCAGCCCGCCAGTGAGGAACACGCCGTCCCAGGCGCCCTGCATGAGCACCATGTCGCCGGCGATCGCGCCGAAGATGGCGCAGAACAGATCGATGGTGCGCGACGAGCGCGGGTCGCCCGCCGCCGCCCGTGCGGTGATGTCCTTGGGCTGCAACGGACCCGGGTCGACCCCGGCGATCTCGCTGAGCGCGCGGTGGATGTTGACCAGGCCGGGGCCGCAGATCAGCCGCTCGTTGGAGACCCGGCCGAACTGCTCGGACAGGATCTCCAGGATGCGGATCTCCTCCGGCGTGCCGGGCGGGAAGCTGACGTGGCCGCCTTCGGTTTCCAGCGGGAAACAGCGTCCGTTGCGGATGATCAGCCCGCCCACGCCCAGCCCGGTGCCCGGGCCGATCACGCCGTAGTTGCGCGCCTGGTCGATCGGCGCCGGCCGCCAGCTGGCGCCGCCGACCTGGACCACGTCCTGCGGGCGCAGCAGGCTGATCGCCATGGCCTGCGCGGCGAAGTCGTTGATCAGGTGCAGGGTGCTGAAGCCCAGCATCGCAGCGGTGCGCGAGCGCGAGATCACCCACGGATGGTTGGTGATGCGTGCCTCGTCGCCATCCACGCGGCCGGCCACGGCAAACACGCCCTGGGTGGCCTGCACGCCGATCTGGTCGAGGTAGTAACGCGCGGCTTCGCCGAGCGAGCCGAAATCGACCACCGCAAATTCGCGCGAGGTGTCATCCAGCAGCGGTACCGAGGCGTCGACGTCGGCCAGCGCGAAGCGCGCATTGGTTCCGCCGATATCGGCAACCAGCACCGGCTTGGAAGGAGCGGTCATGCGGTGTGTCCCTGTGCGTCGGTGGCGGGGGGCAGGAAGGGGGCCGCGGCATCGGGGCCCCAACTGCCGGCCGGGTAGGGCTGCAGTGGCAACTGCGCGTCTTTCCAGGCATCGCTGACGCTGTCGATCCACGACCAGGCGGCCTTGACCTCGTCGTCGCGCACGAACAGCGCCGGGTTGCCGTTGAAGGCATCCACGAACAGGCGCTCGTAGGCGATGCGCCGGTGCAGGCCGGTTGGCACTGACAGTTCCAGTTCCAGCGGCTGCAGCTCGATCGCCCCCCATTCCGGGCCGGCCAGGCTGCTCATCAGGCCGAGCTCGATGTTTTCCTGCGGCTGCAACTGGAAGGTCAGCCGGTTGGGCACGGCGTTCTGCCGGTCCGGGCGCTCGAACAGCCAATGCGTCACCGGCTTGAGGGTGACCACGATGCGGGTGGAGCGCTCGGCCAGACGCTTGCCGGTGCACAGATGGAACGGCACCCCGGCCCAGCGCCAGTTGTCGATATGCGCGGTCACCGCGACGAAGGTCTCCACATCGCTGCCTTCCGGTGGGTGATACGCCTGCGCCGGCTGGCCATTGATGCTGCCGGCGGTGTAGCGGCCGCGCACGCTGTCATGGGCGGCATGCTCGGCGGTCATCGGGCGCAGGGCGCGCAGCACCTTGACCTTCTCGTCGCGGATGCGGTCGGCTTCCAGCGAGGCCGGTGGCTCCATTGCCACCAGGCACAACAGCTGCAGGATGTGACTCTGCACCATGTCGCGCAGCGCGCCGGAGCGGGCGTAATAGGCATCGCGCCCGTCCACGCCTTCGCTTTCGGCCACCAGGATCTGTACCGACTCGATGTAGGTGCGGTTCCACACCGCCTCCAGCAGCGTATTGCCGAAGCGCAGCGCGATCAGGTTCTGCACCGCCGCCTTGCCCAGGTAATGGTCGAGGCGGAACACGCGGTCTTCGTCGATCAGCGCGCCGATCGACTGCAGGATCTCGCGGGCGCTGTCCGAATCGTGGCCGATCGGCTTTTCCAGCATCAGCCGGTGCGGCGCGGCCAGCGCGCCGCCCAGCGCCAGGCCCTGGCAGGTGCTGATGTACAGGCCCGGCGGAATCGCCAGATAGCTCACGCACTGGCGGTTGGCCAGCTCGCGCACGGCATTGGCCACCGACTCGGCATCGCGCAGATCCACCGAGCGGTAGTCGACCCGCTGCAGCAGCGTCTGGATCTGCTCGGGCGTGGCGATCGGCAGTGCGGCGGCCAGGCGCGGGCGCAGGACCTCGCGGAAGGCCTCGGTGTCGTGCGGCGACAATGCCAGCGCACGGATACGGAAATCCTCCGGCAGCAGGCCGTCGACGAACAGTCGCAGCAGGGACGGGAAGAGATAGCGCTGGGCGAGATCGCCGGTGGCGCCGAACAGGATCAGGGTGTTATGCATGGACCGAATTTCAGATTCTGGAGACATCGTGATCAGCAGCTGGTCGGAAAGGCGCCGGACAGCCGGCGGTCGGTATGTCTGTTCCTGAGCGTCACTGGCGTGCGCGCAGCGGGGGATGGACGCGCGCGCCCAGTCCCCGATTGTTGCAGCAAGTGGCCGTCAGCGGTTAGCGCCGCGGCGGTAGACCTGCCCATGCGTGGCCGGATGCCGGCCCTTGCACGGTAGGCTGCACCGCTTGAAACAGCGGCTTGGGTTGGTGGCGGCATGGTCCCTCCCGAGATCGATGTTGCCATGTGAAAACGATTACATGTCAGAATAAACCAATGCATTCGTTTGCAGGAGATTTCCTTGCAGGCGCATGTGGCGTCACCGCCGTCGGGAGGGCCGAGGGCAGGGCGCACAACTTACGTTGAGGCCGAAGATGGCGAAAGTGCAGTTGGAAGGTGTCCGCAAGGTCTACGAGAACGGCCAGGTCGCGGTGCAGGGTGCGAGTTTCGAGGTCGCCGATGGCGAGTTGATGGTGCTGGTCGGTCCGTCCGGCTGCGGCAAGTCGACCCTGTTGCGCATGATCGCCGGGCTCGAGGACATCAGTGCCGGCACGTTGAAGATCGGCGAGCGTGTGGTCAACGACGTGGCTCCGAAGGACCGCGACATCGCCATGGTGTTCCAGAGCTATGCGCTCTACCCGCACATGACCGTGGCCGAGAACCTGGCCTTCGGGCTCAAGTTGCGCGGCCACCCCAAGCAGGTCATCGCCGAACGGGTCAACAACGCCGCCGAGTTGCTGGGGCTGACCCCGATGCTCGACAAGCTGCCCAAGGCGATGTCCGGCGGCCAGCGTCAGCGCGTGGCGCTGGGACGGGCGATGGTGCGCGAGTCGTCGGTGTTCCTGCTCGACGAGCCGCTGTCCAATCTGGATGCCAAGCTGCGCCACAGCGTGCGCACCGAGATCGCGCAGCTGCATCGCAAGCTGGGTACCACGATGATCTACGTCACCCACGATCAGGTCGAGGCGATGACGCTGGGTCAGCGCATCGTGGTGCTCAAGGACGGGGTGATCCAGCAGATCGACAGCCCGATGGCGCTGTACGACCGCCCGGCCAATCTGTTCGTGGCCGGATTCCTGGGCAGCCCGGCGATGAACGTGCTGCAGGGGCGCCTGGATGAGCAGGACGGCCTGCATCTGGTCATGGCCGATGGCTGGCGCGTGCCACTGGGTGCGGCCCGCATCGATCGCAGCTGGTTCGGTCGCGACGTGATCGTCGGCGTACGCCCGGAGCACCTGCAACCGTCAAGCGATGCCGCACTGGGCTTCGATGCGCGTATCGATGTGATCGAGCCGGTCGGCAACGAGATATTCCTCAACCTCGACCGTGGCGGCCAGCCGCTGGTGATCCGTGTCGCACCGCAGGCCTTGCCGGCGGTAGGCGAGCCGCTGCGCCTGGCGCTGCGCAGCGAGGCGCTGCACTTCTTTGACCCGGCCAGCGGCGAACGGCTGGCGCCGGCCTAACGCGCCAGACCCTGCACGAACGCAAGCGGGCGGGCGGTATGCGCGCCCGCCTGCAGCACGGCGTCGGCCTCCAGGGTCAGCTCCAGCGGCAACACCGCCAGCGCGAGATCGCCCGCCACGCTGACCAGCGTGCCGACGGTAGTCTCGCCCAGCAGCACGGCCTGGCCCGGTTCTGCCGCGGCATCACCGACGGCCGCCTCGACCTGCAGCAGCTGCAGCGCACGCTTGGCCTTGCCCAGGAAATGCGTCCGCGCAACGATTTCCTGGCCCGGATAGCACCCCTTTTTGACGCTGAAGGCGTGCAGGCGATCCAGCGCCAGCTGTTGCGGCGTCCATTGCTCGCGCTGCGCGTCGGGCAGGCGCGCCAGCCCCAGTTGCAGGTCCGCACGGCGCCAATCGGCGTCCATGCGGGCAGATTCGATAGGCGCGGCCAACGCCTGCTGGTCCGACAGCAGCACCAGCGTGCGCGGCAGGGCAGGGCTGCCCATGTCCAATTCGATACGCTGCGTTCCGATATCGGCCTGCGCGCCATGCGCGCACGCAGGTGTGGCGAAGCCGCCATAGGCCGAAAGCGCCGCCACGCCGATCTTGAGCTTGCGTCGGAACACAAAACGGCCGAGTTGCGCCGCGATCCCGGCCGCATCGCCGTCGGGCAGCAGCAGCAACAGGTGCGTGTCGTCCTCACGCAGGAGTGCGAAGATGGCGATCACGCGCCCCTTCGCCGTCAACCACGCATTCCATTGCCACTGCCCGATCGCCAGCGCCTGTACGTCGTTGGCAAATTGCGCATGCGCGAACGCCACTGCATCCGTCCCGGTCAAGCGGACGTATTGCATGTCATGCAGGGAGCCAAAACCCTGCGGAATAAGATTCAGGTTGTCAGCCACGGAAGGGGAGGACTAAAATCGCAATGTTGTGAGACCACTATGATAGGCCATCCAACCCCCACCCCAGCGCAGGATTCCGAGACGCAGCCTTCTCCTCAGGAGCATATTCCCGAGAAGCAGCCACTGCCCAAGGAAATTGGTGGACGCGACGGCCCTGAGCCAACGCGCTACGGCGACTGGGAAAAAAATGGACGCTGCATCGATTTTTGAGCAGCTTTTAGCCACAGCGGCCTAGTGCCGCCCAGCCGAGATACGAGCCCAGCGAATGGCGATCCGCGAACGTCCTCTTTCCCCGCATCTCCAGGTGTACCGCTGGCAGATACAGATGGTGACCTCGATTCTCAATCGAGCCACCGGCATCGTACTGTCCATCGGCGCTCTGGCGATTGCCGCCGCCCTGCTGACGTTGATGCTCGGCCCCGACCACTGGAATTGTTTCCGCGCGCATGCCGGCGCCTGGTACGGGCAAGTGTTCCTGTTCGGCTGGACCTGGTGCTTTGCGTTCCATCTGTTTGGCGGCCTGCGCCACATCCTGCAGGACTTCGGGCAGGGCTATGCAGTGCGCTCGTTCGTCAGCCTCGGCTGGCTGTCGCTGATCCTGAGCTTCGTGCTCACCGCTGCCATCTGGGCATATGTGCTGCTGGCCGGAGGTGCCGTATGAACCGCTACCGTACCCCGTTGAAAAACGTGCGTGGCCTGGGTGCCGCCAAGACCGGTACCGAACACTTCGTGGTGCAGCGCCTGACCGCCACCGCCCTGGTGCCGCTGTCGATCTGGTTCCTGATCTTCGTGCTGAGCCTGATCGGTGCCGATCACGCCGCAGCCAGTGCCGCCGTGGCCAAGCCGTGGAACGCGATTCTGTTGGTCGGCTTCCTGATCGCCTCGTTCTGGCATGCGCAGCTGGGCATGCAGGTGGTACTGGAAGATTACGTGCACAACTCGCTGCTGGCGCTTGCGGCGCAGACGATCGTGCGCTTCGTCGCCGTGCTGGGCGCCATTGTCAGCGTGTTTGCCGTGGCGCGTATTGCGCTTGGCATCAGCTGAGTCGTCCGCGACCAAACAGGAATCCATAATTCGATGTCCGCTTACAAGATCACAGAACACAAGTACGACATGGTCGTGGTGGGCGCCGGCGGTGCCGGCCTGCGCGCCACCTTCGGCCTGGCCCAGAAGGGCTTGCAGACCGTCTGCCTGACCAAGGTCTTCCCGACCCGCTCGCACACCGTGGCGGCACAGGGCGGTATTTCGGCCGCGCTCGGCAACATGGGCGAAGACGACTGGCGCTATCACTTCTACGACACCATCAAGGGCTCCGATTGGCTGGGTGACCAGGACGCAATCGAGTACATGTGCCGCGAGGCGATCCCGGCCATCATCGAGCTCGAGCACTACGGCGTGCCGTTCTCGCGTACCGAAGATGGCAAGATCTACCAGCGCCCGTTCGGTGGCATGACCACCAAGTACGGCGAGGGCCCGTCCGCGCAGCGCACCTGCGCGGCGGCCGACCGGACCGGTCACGCGATGCTGCATACGCTGTATCAGCAGTCCTTGGCGCACAACGCGCGCTTCATGATCGAGTACTTTGCGCTCGACCTGATCTTCGACGAAGAGGGCGTCTGCCGCGGCGTACTGGCGCTGGACATGGCCGATGGCAGCCTGCATCTGTTCCGCGCCCATGGCGTGGTGCTGGCCACCGGCGGCTATGGCCGCGCCTACTTCAGCGCCACCTCCGCGCACACCTGTACGGGTGACGGCGGCGGCCTGGTGATGCGTGCCGGCCTGCCGGTGCAGGACATGGAGTTCGTGCAGTTCCATCCCACCGGCATCTACGGCGCGGGCTGCCTGATCACCGAGGGCGTGCGTGGCGAAGGCGGCATCCTGCGCAACAGCAACGGCGAGCGCTTCATGGAGCGCTATGCACCGCATTACAAGGATCTGGCCTCGCGCGACGTGGTGTCGCGCTCGATGACCGTGGAAATCCGCGAAGGCCGCGGCGTGGGCGAGCACAAGGACCACATCCTGCTCGACCTGACCCACCTCGGCCCGGAAGTCATCAACGAAAAGCTGCCCGGCATCGCCGAGAGCGCGCACATCTTTGCCGGTGTGGACGTGACCAAGCAGCCGATTCCGGTGTTGCCGACCGTGCACTACAACATGGGCGGCATTCCGACCAACTTCTACGGCGAAGTCGTGCGCAAGCAGGGCGACAACCCGGATGCGGTCGTGCCGGGCCTGTATGCGATCGGCGAAGCCGCCTGCGTGTCGGTGCACGGCGCCAACCGCCTGGGTTCCAACTCGCTGCTGGATCTGGTGGTGTTCGGTCGTGCGGTGGCCAACCGTTGCGCCGAGACGGTCAAGCCCAACCAGCCGCACAAGACGCTGCCGTCCGATGTCTGTGACAAGGCGCTGGGCCTGCTGGACAAGTTGCGCTACGCCAACGGCTCCACGCCGACCTCGGTGATCCGCGACAACATGCAGCGCACCATGCAGTCGGACGCGGCCGTGTTCCGTACCAGCAAGACGCTGAAGGAAGGCGTCGACAAGATGGCCGAGATCTTCGCCAGCTTCGAGGACGTCAAGGTCTCGGACCGCTCGCTGGTGTGGAACTCGGACCTGATCGAGACCTACGAGTTGAACAACCTGCTGCTCAATGCAGTGGCGACGATCAACTCGGCCGAGCAGCGCCACGAAAGCCGCGGCGCGCACTCGCACGAAGACTTCCCGGACCGCGACGACGTCAACTGGCAGAAGCACACCCTGGTCACCGTCGACGACAAGGGCAAGTGCGAGTTCGAATATCGTCCGGTGCACATGTACACGCTGAGCAAGGACGTGGACGTGGTCCCGCCGAAGCCGCGCGTTTACTGATCGATGCGCATGGACCGATCCGCTTGTGCGTTGCCTCTGCCGGCCGGTCTGTCCGGGCATGGCAGCGGCGCACCGTTGCAGGCGGATCGTGTCCTGACGCAGCGGCAACGCCGGCACGCCGCCGGCCGTTGCGCCACCGCTTCGGCAGTGGCGTCCGTCATCTTTACCTTCATGCGCACGGTGCGGTCGTCGTCCGCACCGCGCATCGCCTGAGCCAACGAGAGCAGCTATGGCAGAGTTCACCCTCCCCAAGAATTCAAAGATCGGCAAGGGCAAGCATTACCCTGCGCAGGGCGCCAAGAACACGCGCACCTTCAAGGTCTACCGCTGGGATCCGGATGGCGAGGCCAACCCGCGTACCGACAGCTACGAGATCGATCTCGACAAGTGCGGCCCGATGGTGTTGGACGCGCTGATCAAGATCAAGAACGAGATCGACCCGACGCTGGCGTTCCGTCGCTCCTGCCGCGAAGGCATCTGCGGCTCGTGCGCGATGAATATCGACGGCACCAACACGCTGGCCTGCACCAAGGCGATTGCCGCCTGCGGCAAGGCCGAGGTGCCGATCTATCCGCTGCCGCACATGAGCGTGATCAAGGACCTGGTGCCGGATCTGACGCATTTCTACGCGCAGTACGCATCGATCAAGCCGTGGATCCGCACCCAGACCCCGCCGCCGCCGGACCGCGAGCGCCTGCAGTCGCCGGAAGACCGCCGCAAGCTCGACGGTCTGTACGAGTGCATCCTGTGCGCCTGCTGCTCGACCAGCTGCCCGAGCTACTGGTGGAATGGCGAGCGTTATCTGGGCCCGGCGATCCTGCTGCAGGCGTATCGCTGGATCATCGACTCGCGCGACGAAGACACCGGTGCGCGCCTGGACGACCTGGAAGATCCGTTCAAGCTGTATCGCTGCCACACCATCATGAACTGCGCGCGGACCTGCCCGAAGGGCCTGAATCCGGCGCTGGCCATTGCCGAGATCAAGAAGCTGATGATGGCGCGTCGCGCCTGATCGCAGGTATTGACGTCCCGCCTTGGCGGGGAGAGGGTTCACAGCGGCACCGGCCCTTGGTCTGGTGCCGCTGTCGTTTTCGGCGCCGCGTCAGGCGAGGAGAGTGAGATGGATGAACAAGTCCTGCTGAAGAAACTGCGCTGGCGTTGCCGGCGCGGCATGCGCGAGCTCGATCAATTGTTCGGGCGCTATCTGGATCAACGCTGGGCGCAGGCTTCCGAGTCCGAGCGCGCGGTTTTCCTACAGCTGCTGGATTGCGAAGACGATAAGTTGTGGCGCTGGTTCATGGGATACGAGACCTGCCCCGATGCCGCCAACGCCGCGCTCATCGCCGATATTCGCGCCATGCCGGCTTGAATGGCGCCCCTCGCGCGGGCTGGTCTGCGCACTGGGCGTGCTGAGTGCACTCGCGTTGTGGGCGCTCTGGCGTAGCGGGGTGCCGCTGTGGTTGGCAGTGTTGTTGTCGGTCTATGCAGTGGTGGCGGGCGGCCGATCCTTACGCGTGCTGTTGCGTTCGCCAGCACGCGAGGTGATCGTGCCGTGGGGCCAAACGCCTGCCAGCGTTGACGGCAAGCAGGTGCAAGGCCTGCAGGTGGCATGGCGCGGCCCGATCGCGGTGGTGTCGTGGACTGGCCCGGATGCACGTCGCCGGCGCCTGCATTTCTGGCCGGATACCTTGCCGGTGGCGCAGCGACGTGAACTGCGTCTGGCCGCTCAGGCACACGCCATTTCGTCCGGGCGGCCGCAAGTGGCACCATAGCGTCCCTTTCCTGGTTGAACCGCATGTTCAAACCTATCCCGGTTGCCATCGGCTTGCGCTACCTGCGTGCCAAGCGGCGCAATGGCTTCATCTCGTTTATCTCGATGGCATCGATCCTGGGCATCGCCCTGGGCGTGACCGTGCTGATCACCACGCTGGCGGTGATGAGCGGTTTCCAGAAGGAGATCCGCGATCGTCTGCTGCAGATGGCCGCGCATGCCACCGTCAGTGCGGACGGCGCGCCGATGCACGACTGGCAGCATGCGGTCGAGGTCGCCATGGCCGATCCGCGCATCGCCGGTGCCGCGCCGTATATCGAAACCGAATCACTGCTGCAGGGCCCGCGCAAGCAGCCGGCGATCGTGCGCGGCATCGTTCCTGCCGAAGAAGGCAAGGTGTCGGTGCTGGCCAAGAAGATGCAGCAGGGGTCGGTCGACAGCCTGACCCCGGGCTCCTACAACATCGTCATTGGCAAGGAGCTGGCGATCTGGCTGGGCGTGGACGTGGGCGACAGCATCGTCGTGCTGCTCAGTGATACCCAGGCCACGCCCCTGGGTGCGATGCCGCGGCTCAAACGCTTCACTGTCAGCGGAATCTTCGAGGCGGGCTACAACGAGATCGACCGCGGCCTGGCCGTGGTCAACATGCAGGACCTGGCGCGCGTGCTGCGCATGGACGGTGTCACCGGCGTGCGGCTGCGCCTGCACGACATGGACCAGGCCTGGCCGGTTGCGCGCGATCTGGCGGTGAAGTTGCATGGTCCGTACCGGGTCAGCGACTGGACCCAGGAGAACGCCAATCTCTACCATTCGTTGAAGATGGAAAAGACCGTGATGGGCATCCTGCTGTCGCTGATCGTGGCGATGGGTGCGTTCAACCTGGTGTCCTCGCAGGTGATGCTGGTCACCGACAAGCAGGCCGATATCGCCATCCTGCGCACACTGGGCCTGTCGCCTACGGGCGTGATGCAGGTGTTCATGGTGCAGGGTTCGTTGATCGGCTTCATGGGCACGATCATGGGCGTGATCGGCGGCATCGTGCTGACGCTCAATCTGGAACGCATCCTCGGGGTGATCGAGACGATCTTCAGCGTCAAGCTGCTGCCCGAGGACGTGTATTACATCACCGGGTTGCCGACCGACATGCAGACCCAGGACGTGGTGGTGATCACCGTCGTCGCGCTGGTGATGAGCTTCCTGGCGACCCTGTATCCGGCATGGCGCGCGTCGCGGACCCAACCGGCGGAGGCGCTGCGTTATGAATGAGATCAGGGAATCGGGATTCGGGAATCGGGAATCGGCCGTGCAGACGTCAAGCCACGCAGAAGCAGTGATCCGCGCCGAGGGTCTGGGCAAGACCTATGCCGAAGGCAAGATGCGCACACCGGTGTTCGATCGATTGGATCTGACCGTGGCGACCGGCGAGACCGTGGCCATTGTCGGTGCCTCCGGTGCGGGCAAGAGCACGCTGCTGCATCTGCTCGGCGGGCTGGATGTTCCGACCTCGGGCGAGGTGTATGTGGCCGGCCGGCGCATGTCGGCGTTGTCCGATGGCGAGCGCGGCAAGTTGCGCAATCAGGCCCTGGGCTTCGTGTACCAGTTCCATCACCTGTTGCCGGAATTCACCGCGCTGGAAAACGTGATGATGCCGGTGCTGTTGTCCGGAAAAGAGGTCGCGCTTGCCCGGGCGCAGGCCTTGCAGCTGCTGGAATCGGTCGGGCTCGGACATCGCATCGAACACAAGCCCAGCGAGTTGTCCGGTGGCGAGCGCCAGCGTGCGGCCGTGGCGCGTGCGCTGGTGAACAAGCCGGGCTGCGTGCTGGGCGATGAGCCAACCGGCAACCTGGACGACAAGACCGCCGAGACCGTGTTCGAGCTGATGCTGGAACTCAATCGTGCACAGCGCACCAGCCTGGTCCTGGTGACCCACGACCGCAGTCTGGCCCGGCGTCTGGACCGCGTACTCGAATTGCACCAGGGCAAGCTGCGCGAGTTGGCGCCGTCTGCGGTGTAGGACGCACTGTCTGGCCGTCGGGCCAATCCCTGGCGGCTAGAGGGTGTTGAATCGCGGGTTTCCGATCGAAGATCCCGCATCCGGTTACCGATGCACCTGTGTGATGGGCGACCGGATGTTGCGACACCCTGTTCGCGCTGTATGCAGCGCCCGCAAGCATCGTCGCGTCGATGCGCGCTTTGACAGGAAACGGTCGCCGTCACGTGGGTGACGACGACCGGGTGCATCAGGGAATGATGCGCTGCGCGCGCAGGCGCGTGAACAATTCCAGGAACGATGCACGGCTGTCGTAGAACTCCAGGAAGCCCAGCTCGCGGCTCTTGGTCATGTCGTTGACGCACTCGATCTCGCGGCCCAGGTCGGCATCGGTGTGCCACCAGGATGCCAGCCGGTTGACGTCGGCTTCCACCAGGCCATGCTGCTTGGCGATCTCGCTCCACACCGCCGGGGCGGTCTCGCTCAGGCGTGCCTCCAGCGGCATCGGGGTCTCGGGGCAGGGCGCAGCTTCGAGCCCGAAGAAGTCGGCAATCTGGCTCCACATCCAGCGCCAGCGGAACACATCGCCATTGACGGTGTTGAAGGCCTGATTGCGCGCGGCCGGGCTCAGGCCGGCCCAGGCCAGCTGCTTGCCGAGCAGGCCGGCGTCGGTCAGGTCGGTGAGGCTGTTCCACTGCGCCTGCGATCCGGGAAACACGAACGGCTGGCCGGTGTGCTTGCACAGCGACGCGTACACCGCCAGCGTCACGCCCATGTTCATCGCATTGCTGCCGTTGGCCATGCCGATCATGGTGTGCGAGCGATGCACGCTCCAACCGAAGCCATGCTGCTCGGCATGCGCGAACAGCAGGTCTTCCAGCGTGTAGTAGAAATTCTCGCCGGGCTGGCGTGGTTCGCTTTCGCGGAACGGGGTTTCGGCCTTGCCGCTACCGTAGTTCTCGAACGCGCCCAGGTAGTGTTTGGTGCCGGTGACCAGCGCCATGTGCTGCAGCGGCGCATCGCTCAGGGCTTCGCACAGATGCCGCATCATCGCGCCGTTGGCTTCGACGTTTTCACGCTCGGTGTCGCGCCGGGTCCAGGTGCAGAAGAATACGTGGGTGATCGGCAGGCCACCCAGCGCCTTGCTGGTGCTCTCGGCATCCAGCAGATCGGCCGCAAGCGGGATCACGCCATCCTGAGGCAGCGGGCGCCGTGCCAGGCCGTAGACGGTCCAGCCGTCGGCCACCAGGACATTGGCGAGGTTGTAGCCGGAAATGCCGGTGACGCCGACAATCAGTGCAGTGCCTTTACGCATGGGGGAAGCTCCTCGAAAACAGTGGCGAACATAGCGCGGCGGCCATGAAATCGAGGCGAATGCAGGCCGATACGGTCGATGTGCGGCCCGTACACACTGTCCTGCCCAGCGTGTTGCGCGGCCGATAGGAGGACGCTCCCCCGGCCGGATGCACCACGGCAGGCGCCGCCTTTTTCCTACCAGGCACAGCACCGATCGCTGCTGTGCCCGACACGGGCGCTGGCCTAACCTGAGTCGGTGGATGGACCACGGCCAGGATGGCGACCGACAGCATGCATGCGTCAGCACAGGCATCGCCTTCGCCGCAGCGCATATCGACGATAACGATCGCAGCGGCATTGTTGCTGGGCATCGTGGTGTGCGCATGGTCGCCTGCGCTGCTGTCGCGTGCGGTCTATGCGGCCTGCCTTGGTGCGGCGGCGCTGGGCATCGGTATCAGCACATGGCTGCGTTTGCAGCCAAGGGTGCTGGTGTGGGCGCTGGCCACCGCCGTTTTCGGTTTCGGGCTGATGGGCTGGCAGGTCGCCGGTGTCCTGCAGGCACAACTGCGCCCGCAGGATGAAGTGCGAGAACTGGCGGTGCGCGGTCAGATCGTCGAATTGCCGGTCGCCGAGCCACGACGCACGCGCTTTCAACTGCGTGTGGATGACGATCCCGCGCAGCCTGCCGCACTGCGCGGCCAGCTGCTGCAGCTGGCCTGGTATGACGATTTCGGTGCCGAGCGGATGGGGCCGCGTGGTGCGCTGCGCGCAGGCGCAGGCTGGCAGCTGCGGCTCAAGCTGCGTGCGCCGCGTGGCTTGCGCAATCCTGGCGGGTTCGATGCCGAGCGGCATGCGCTGGCACAGCGCATTGCCGCGACCGGCTATGTACGGGTGCCGGCCGCTGCGCAGCAGGTCGCGGCACCGCGTGGGGTGGATGCCTGGCGCGAAGGAATGTCGCAGCGCATTGCCGAGCGCGTGCCCGGGCCGTCGACGCCTTACCTGCGCGCGCTCGCGTTGGGCGACACGCGCGGGCTGGACGACGCGGCCTGGGCCACGCTGCGCGCGACCGGGCTCAGCCATCTGATTGCGATCTCGGGGTTTCATGTGGGGCTGGTCGCTGCATTCGTGGCCGTGCTGGTCGCCGGGCTCTGGCGTTGCTGGCCAGCGCTTGGGACCCGGATTCCGCGTGCCCACGCGGCGGCAGTCGCCGCCTCGCTCGGTGCGGTTGGTTATGCGGTGCTGGCGGGTCTGGCGCTGCCCACGGTGCGCACCGTACTGATGATTGCCGTGGTCGCGTTGGCGCGGGTGGTACGGCGCCGTGCCACCACCGCGCAGATCCTCGCGCTGGCGATGTTGGCAGTGCTGCTTTGGGATCCGCTGAGCGTGCTGGTGGCCGGCTTCTGGCTCAGCTTTGCCGGGGTGGCCTGGCTGGTGTGGTGTCTGCCAGCGGACGATCGCGCGATCGTGCGGGGCTTCCTGTCCGCCCAGACCGTGGCCACCGTCGGCCTGCTGCCGTTGACCGTCAGCCTGTTCGGGCAGGCATCGTTGGTGGGGCCATTGGCCAATCTGGTCGCCATTCCCTGGTGGACCTTCGTGGTGGTGCCACTTGCCTTGCTGGGGACTGCGCTGGAAGCACTTCATCCGGGCCTGGGCGTGTGGGCATGGCGATTGGCGGGCTGGTGCTTCGAGCTGTCCTGGCCGGGCCTGGTCTGGCTCGGGCAGACGTCGGTGGCGTTGTGGTGGGTGCCCGAGTCCGATGCGACCGCCTTGGTCGTGGCCCTGCTCGGCGCGTTCTGGTTGTTGCTGCCGCGCGGCACGCCCGGCAAATCGCTGGCGGTGCTGCTATGGCTGCCGCTGCTGTGGCCGGACCGCGAACTGCCTGCGGCGGGCGAGGCCGACGTGCAGGTGCTGGACGTGGGGCAGGGCCTGGCGGTGCTGGTGCGCACGCAACGGCATGCGCTGCTATTCGACACCGGTCCGGCGGTGCGCGATGGTTTCGATGCCGGTGAGCGGGTGGTGCTGCCGGCATTGCGCGCGCTCGGCTTGCGCCGCCTCGATGCCATCGTGCTCAGTCATGCCGACGCCGACCACGCTGGCGGCTATGCGGCAGTACGTGCGGGATTGCCCGTTGCAATGACGGCGGCGCCGCCACAGGCGCCGCTGGACGTCAGCACGCGCTGCCGTGCCGGCCAGCAGTGGGTATGGGACGGTGTGCGCTTTCGCTTCCTGCATCCCAGCGCCGGTTTTCCGTATCTGCGCAATCAATCCAGTTGCGTGCTGCGTGTCGAGACGCGCCATGCAAGCGCGCTGTTGCCGGGCGATATCGGCGAGATCGTCGAGCGGCGCCTGCTGCGGCAGCATGCCCCGGAGTTGCGTGCCGATCTGGTGGTGGTCCCGCACCATGGCAGCGCCGACGGCTCGCATGCCGGCTTCATCGCCGCCACCGGCGCGCGGCTGGCGCTGGTGTCTTCCGGACACGGCAATCGCTTCGGCCACCCGCGTGCCGAGGTGGTGCAGCGCTGGCAGGGCAGTGGCGCGGAGCTGCTCGACACGGCCCAGGCCGGGGCGATCCGGGTCTGGCCGGGCGCCGACGGCCTGCAGGTACGCGAGCGGCGGCGCTGGCAGCCACGGCTGTGGGATGCTGCGGAACGGCGGCGGTCGGCTGCTATCCTATCGACCAGCGAATAGGCGGCCGCGTCGCCGGAGGAATCGAATCGTGTTGGAGCTGGTCAAGGCAGGCGGTTGGCCGATGGTGCCGTTGCTGTTGCTGGGCGTGATCGCCCTGGCGATCATGCTGGAGCGCCTGTGGAGCCTGCGCCGCAACGAGGTGGCCCCGCCAGGCCTGGGCGAAGAGGTCCGCAACTGGGCTGCGCGCGGCAAGCTGGATCCCAGCCACATTGAATCGCTGCGTCGCAATTCGCCACTGGGCGCCTTGCTGGCCGCAGCGCTGGACGTGCGTGGGCGTCCGCGTGAGTTGATTCGCGAGCGCATCGAGGACACCGGCCGGCACGTGGTGCACCGCATGGAGCGCTATCTGAATGCATTGGGTACGATCGCCTCGGCCGGGCCGTTGCTGGGACTGCTGGGCACAGTGGTCGGCATGATCCAGATGTTCCTGGGCATCCTCGATCACGGCGTGGGCGATGTGAACCAGCTGGCCGGCGGCATCGGCAAGGCGCTGGTGTGCACGGCCACCGGCATGATCATCGCGGTGCCGGCGTTGATGGCGCATCGCTTCTTCAAGGGCCGCATCGCCGGCTACATCATCGAGATGGAGCAGGAAGCCACCTTGCTGCTGGACACCATGGACGGCCGCTCGGTGCCAGCCGCCGCGGCGCCGCTTGCGGCAGCTGGCAAACCCGTCATGGCAAAGGGCTGACGGATGCGCATCGGCAGTGACCGACGCCAGGACGAGCCGCATATCGATCTGGTGCCATTGATTGACGTGATCCTTGTCCTCATCATCTTTTTCGTGGTGACCACGACCTTCGACGCACGCTCCACGCTGCAATTGCAGCTGCCGACCGCCAGCGACCAACACACCAGCGCGCCGCCGCGTTCATTGAGCGTACTGGTCAATGCCGACGGGCGTTATTTCATCAACGATCAGGAAGTGCTGCGTTCGGATGTGGATTCGCTCAAGCAGACCATTGCCCAGATCGCCGGTGACGACCGCGAGCAGACGGTGTTGATGCGCGCCGATGCGCGTACACCGTATCAGGCGGTGGTGACCGCGCAGGATGCGCTGGGGCAGCTCGGCTTCCGCCGCATCGCGATCGCCACAGCGCCGCAGGCCGGCACCACACCCACACCCGGCCACACACGCACTAACGGAACCCGCCAGTGACCACCTCCAACGACCGCCCGGCGCCAGTCTCGTCCTGGCGCACGTACCGTCGCCTGCTGGCCTTCGCCAAGCCGTATCGCCTGTTGCTGGTCGCCGCGCTGATTGCCGCGCTGATCGAAGCGGCCGGCACGACCGGCTTCCTGGCGTTGATGAAGCCGATCACCGACGAGACCTTCATCTACAAGAATGCCGAGGTCAGCCGCTGGCTGCCGGTGCAGATCATCCTGTTGTTCGTGGTGCGCGGGGTCGCCGGCTACATCACCGATATGGCGATGGGCAAATCCGCACGCAGCATCGCGCGCGATCTGCGCGTCAAGGTGATGTCCAAATACCTGCGCCTGCCGGGGTCGCGCTTCGATTCCGAGCCGGTCCCGTCGATGTTGATCCGCCTGGGCTCGGACTCGGATCAGGTGGCGCAGGCGGCGGTGGATGCGGTCAAGGTGATGATCCAGCAGTCGCTGCAGGTGATCGGCGCGTTGGCGCTGATGCTGTGGCATAGCTGGCAGGTCACGCTGACCATCCTGGTGCTGGCACCGGTGCTGGCCTGGGTGATGGACAAGGTGGCGCGGCGCTACCGGCGCATCAGCCACAGCATCCAGGAAAGCGGCGCGCATCTGCTGCAGGCGGCCGACCAGACCTTGTCCAGCCACCAGGAGGTCAAGATCTACGGTGCCCAGCAGACCGAAATGGAGCGCTATGGCGCGCTGGCCGACCGCAATCTGCGGCTGGCGATGAAGGTCGAATCCACGCGCGGCATTTCCACCGCCACGGTGCAGATGATCGGCGCGATCGGTCTGTCGGCGCTGCTGTTCGTGGCTGGTGCGCAGGCATTGGCCGGGCGGCTGACCGCAGGTGATTTCGTGGTGCTGATGACCTCGATGCTGACGATCATTCCCGGGCTCAAGCAGCTCACCAATGTGCAGAACATGGTGCAGCGCGGCCTGGCCTCGGCCGAGCGCCTGTTCTCGGTGCTCGACAGTGCCGACGAGCCGGATCAGGGCACGGTGCCGCTGACGCGCGCCAAGGGCTTGATCGAGTTCCGCAACGTCACTGCGCGTTATCCGGGGCAGGTGAATCCGGCCCTGGCCGAGGTCAGTTTCGTGGCGCAGCCGGGCACGGTGACCGCGATCGTCGGGCGTTCCGGCAGCGGCAAGTCTAGCCTGATCAAGTTGATTCCGCGCTTCTACGAGGCAGAGTCCGGGCAGATCCTGCTCGACGGGCACCCGGTGCAGGCGTACGCATTGGCCGATCTGCGTCGGCAGATCGCCCTGGTCGGCCAGCAGGTGATGCTGTTCGATGGCAGCATCGCCGACAACGTCGCCTATGGCGAAATGCGCAGTGCCGACGCCGGCCAGCTGGAACGCGCGATTCTGGGTGCCAATGCGATGGAGTTCGTCGCGCAGCTGCCCGAAGGGCTGCAGTCGCACGTGGGCACCAAGGGCGGGCGCCTGTCCGGTGGCCAGCGCCAGCGTCTGGCGATCGCGCGCGCGATGCTCAAGGACGCGCCGATCCTGATCCTGGACGAAGCCACTGCGGCGCTGGACAACGAATCCGAACGCCTGGTGCAGGACGCCCTGCATAAATTGATGCCGGACCGTACCACCCTGGTGATCGCGCACCGCCTGTCCACGATCGAGCATGCCGACCAGGTGCTGGTGATGGACCAGGGTCGCATCGTCGAGCGCGGCACGCATCGCCAATTGCTGGAGCAGGGTGGCTTGTACTCGCATCTGCACGGCATGCAGTTTCGCGAACGTCAGGCATGAGCAAGCGCGGCGCCCGCACGCCGGGCTACTGGTACGACAATGCGCCGATTCCGCTGTCGGCGCGCCTGCTGGCGCCGGTCTACGGTGCTGCCATCGCGCTGCGACGCGCGCTGTATCGCCGCGGCTGGCGCAAGCGCCACGGCGTGCCGGTGCCGGTGATCGTGGTGGGCAACGTCACCGCCGGCGGCACCGGCAAGACCCCGTTGACGATTGCCCTGGTCGCCAAGTTGCAGGAAGCCGGCTGGACGCCCGGCGTCGCCAGTCGCGGTTATGGCCGCGAGGCGTCGGATACTGCACGCTGGGTCGAGGCGGACACGCCGGTGGCGCTCGGCGGCGACGAGCCGGTACTGATCGCCTGGAAAACCGGCGCGCGCGTGCGCGTGGACCGCGATCGCCTGGCCGCGGCGCGCGCCCTGGTCGAAGCAGGCTGCGACATCGTCGTCTGCGACGACGGGCTGCAGCACTACCGGCTCGCCCGCGATGTGGAGATCGAAGTGGTCGATGGCCAGCGCCGTTACGGCAACGGGCGCCTGTTGCCGGCCGGGCCGTTGCGCGAGCCGGCGGCGCGTGCGCGCGACTGCGATTTCCGCGTGGTCAATCTGGGCCAGGCCAGCGCAGCGACGACGACACCCGTGCCCGCGCCCGATGACGCCGGATTCGGCGAATGGCAGATGCGCCTGAGCATCGACAGCGTGCAACCGATGGATGGCAAGCGCGCTCAGCCATTGAGCAGGCTGGCCGGCCAGCGCGTGCATGCAGTGGCCGGGATTGCGCATCCGGAACGCTTCTTCGCGATGCTGCGCGCGCGCGGCATCGGTGTGGTGCCGCATGCCTTTCCCGATCACCACGTCTATCGCGCCGCCGACTTCAGTTTCGGCAGCCGCCTGCCGGTGCTGATGACCGAAAAAGACGCGGTCAAATGCCGGCCCTTCGCCGACGAGTGGCTGTACAGCGTACCGCTCAAGGCAGAGTTGCCGGCGGCGTTCTGGGTGAGTCTGCTGGATCGCCTGGACAAGTTGGCGAGTCGGCAAGGCGTTTGAACGCTGCGCCGGTAGTGGTGATCTGCGGCTTGGTTGCAGGGCCCTTGCCCACCCACCGTCGCGGGACACGCCGCAAGTACATCCATATAGGCTCTTACGCGGCATCCATGCCGCGTAAGGTCCCGCGACGGTGGGTGGGCAAGGACCAATCACGATGATCGGTGTGCATGTGCGAGCAGTGCATGCATCGGCGTGCTAGTGCTATGTAGGGCATCGCTGCCAAACTGAACACCGCGACTTCGCTCAATCACACAACGACATCATGCGATTCGGTTATCTCGTTTCTTCAACTCTTCCTGCCTTCCAGAGCACGCACGCATGACCGCCACAACGCCTGCAGATTTCGTCGTCGCCATTCCCGCGCGCTACGCTTCCACGCGCTTGCCGGGCAAACCGCTGCAATTGATCGGCGATCGCCCGATGATCCAGCATGTGGCCGAGCGGGCATTGCTGGCCGGGGCGCGCGAGGTCTGGGTGGCCACCGACGATGCGCGCATTGCCGAGGTGATCGACGGCCTGCCCGGCGTGCATGTGGCGATGACCGGCAATGCGCACGTATCGGGAACCGACCGGCTTGCCGAGTGCGCGCGGATCGCCGGCTGGGAGGCCGACACCTGCGTGGTGAACCTGCAGGGCGACGAGCCGTTCGCGCCGGCGGCCGGCATCCGTGCGGTGGCCCAGCTGCTGCTGCATTCCGGTGCCGAGATGGCCACGCTGGCCGCACAGGTCGACGACGCGCATGAGCTGTTCGATCCCAATGTGGTCAAGCTGGTGCGTAGTGCTGGCGGCGACGCCTTGTATTTCAGCCGCGCGCCGATTCCCTGGCATCGCGACAGCTTTGCCAGTCAGCCCGACACCTTGCCCGGTGACGGGCAGTGGCTGCGCCACATCGGGATCTATGCCTACCGTGCGGGGTTTCTGCAGCGCTTTGCCGCAATGCCGCCCGGCATGCTGGAGCGCATCGAGTCACTGGAACAACTGCGCGTGATGGAGGCCGGCTACCGCATCGCGGTGGCAGTGACGCCCGAGCAGTTTCCGCCGGGCATCGATACCCCGGACGATCTGGCGCGCGCGCAAACCCGCCTGGCGTCGGCATGAGGGTGCTGATCGTGTGCCTGGGCAACATCTGCCGCTCGCCAATGGGCGAGGGCGCCCTGCGTGCGCGGCTGGACGAGGCGCGCTTGTCGCTGCGGATCGAGGTCGATTCGGCCGGTACCGGCGACTGGCATGCCGGCGACCCACCCGATCCGCGCGCGATTCGCTGTGCACGCGGCCATGGCGTGGACATCTCCGGATTGCGCGCGCGCCAGGTGCGTACGGCAGACTTCGAGCACTTCGACTGGCTGCTGTGCGCCGATGGCAGCAATCTGCGTGATCTGCAACGCCTCGCCCCGGCGCCGCTGCGCGACAAGCTGGCCTTGTGGCTGCCCTGGGCGGGTGTGGAAGAGCGCGACGAAATCCCCGACCCCTACACCGGTGGCATGGACGATTTCGAGCGTGCCTGGCAACTGGTCGATACCGCTGCGCGCCAGACCGTGGCCAGGCTCACCCGCCGCTAATCGGGCTTGGGCATAATTACGATATGACTGCCCAGCTCACCCAGGAACTGCCGGAATTTCCTACCTGGCTCAACGCCAGGCCATCCACGCTGCAGGAGCATCGCGGGCGTGCACTGGTGCTGGCATTCGTCAATGCCAGCTCGGTGTGGTGCGCCGAGCGCCTGGCCGAGCTGGCGCACTGGCAGGCCCGCAGCCCCGGCCGGCTGCAGGTGATCGTGGTGCAGGTGCCGCGCTTTGACAGCGAACGCGAGCCGCAACGCGCACTCAAGCAGCTGCGCGGTCATGGTGTCAGCGCCCCCATTTTGCTCGACAGGGACTGGGAGACCTGGCGCCGTTTCGGCATCGAATCCTGGCCCACGCTGGTGCTGCTCGATGCCTACGGCCGCGAGCGTCAGCGCCTGGTCGGCGTGACTGGCGATCTCGACAAGGCACTGGTCGCATTATGTGAAGGCCAGCAGCTGCCATCCGATGCCGATCTGCATGGGGTCGCCGAGCGCGACCCCGAGCCGCGCCTGGAACTGCGGTTTCCAACTGGCCTTGCCGCCACCGAGGACCGCCTGTACATCGCCGACACCGGTCATCACCGCGTGCTCGAATGCACGCATGGTGGCCGCGTGCTGCGTCAGTTCGGCCATGGCAACGCGGACTTCATCGATGGTGGCGTCGGTGAAGCGGCGTTCCGGCGTCCGCAGGGCCTGGCGCTGGAACGCGACCAGCTGTATGTCGCCGACACCGGCAATCACGCCTTGCGTCGCATCAACCTGCGCAGCGGGCAGGTCGACACCTTGTGCGGCACCGGGCGCTCCGGCGAGCCGGTCGAGGGGCCGCTGGCGTTCGCCGGTGCCTCGGCGCTGCATTACCCGCAAGGGCTGGCGGTTGCCGACAATCAGGTATTGATCGCCATGGCGGGCGACAACCGCATCTGGAGCTATGACCTGGGTCGCGCCGCACTGAGCGCACGCGCCGGTACCGGCGCGCTCGAGATTCGCGATGGCAGCGGGCATCTGGCCGCGTTCGCACAGCCGGCCGGGTTGGCCGCGGTGCAGCAGGTGGCCTACGTCTGCGATGGCCTGGGTTCGTCGATCCGCACCATGCAATTGCGCGGCGATCTGGTGCAGACCCTGGTCGGCGGGCAGGGCACCTGGCAGTTCGGCGACGAGGACGGCCCGCGCGGCACGGCGCGCCTGCAGTTTCCGCAAGCCATCGCCCTGGCTACCGATTCGCCGATGCTCTGGATTGCCGACACCGGCAACGGCCGCCTGCGTTGCCTGCGTCTGGGCGGCGGCGAACTGACCACCGTCTTGCTGCCACGCCGCCTGCATGGCCCGGCCGGGCTGGCAGTTGCCGCCGGCGCGGTATGGATTGCCGAGACCGATGCCCATGCCGTGTTGCGCTACGACCTGGCGAGCGGCGAACTGCGCGATGTTTCGATAGAAGAATGAACGCAAGGCCCCAAGCCGATTTCGATGGAAAGGCGTTTGCTGCCCAACTGAGCACTGCGCCCGGCGTCTACCGCATGTACGCGGGCGACGACACCTTGCTGTACGTCGGCAAGGCCGGTGCGTTGCGCAAGCGTGTAGGCAGTTATTTCAACGGTACGCCGAAGAATGCGCGGCTGACCTCGATGCTGTCGCAGGTTGCGCGCATGGACGTCACCGTGACCCGCAGCGAGGCCGAAGCGCTGCTGCTGGAAAACCAGCTGATCAAGTCGCTGTCGCCGCGCTACAACGTGTCATTGCGCGACGACAAAAGTTATCCCTACGTGCTGCTGACGCGTGAGCAGTGGCCGCGCATCGCCTTGCACCGCGGCCCGCGCGCCGTGCAGGGGCGCTATTTCGGCCCGTACACCGGCGTTACCGGTGTGCGCGAAACGTTGAGCCTGATGCACAAGCTGTTCAAGCTGCGCAGTTGCGAGGACAGCGTGTTCCGCAATCGCTCGCGGCCATGCCTGCAGTATCAGATCGGCCGCTGCAGCGCGCCCTGCGTGGAGCTGGTCGCCGCTTCCGACTACGCCGAATCGGTGCGCCGCGCCACCATGTTTCTGGAAGGCAAGAGCGACCAGCTCGGCGAAGAGATCATGCACTCGATGCAGCAGGCCAGCGAAGCGCTCGAGTTCGAGCGTGCCGCGCGTCTGCGCGACCTGCTGTCCTCGTTGCGCAGCATGCAGAACCGCCAGTACGTGGACGGCCGCGCGGCGGATCTGGATGTGCTGGCCTGCGCCACGCAATCCAGTCAGGCCTGCGTGCTGCTGCTGAGTTTTCGCGATGGCCGCAACCTGGGCACGCGCTCGTTCTTTCCCAAGACCAATGGCGAAGACAGCGCGGACGAAATCCTGGCTGCATTCGTATCGCAGTACTACGCAGAACATTCGCCGCCGCGCGAGATCCTGCTCGATCGCGAAATTCCCGATGCCGAACTGATCGAGGCCGCACTCGGCAGCGCCGCCGAGCACAAGGTCACGTTGAAGTGGAACGTGCGCGGCGAACGTGCCGGCTACCTGCTGCTGGCCACCCGCAATGCGCAGCTGACCCTGGTTACCGAACTCACCAGCCAGAGCGCGCAGCACGCACGCAGCGAGGCACTGCGCGAGATGCTGGGGCTGGCCGAGCAGGTCAAGCGGGTGGAGTGCTTCGATATCAGTCACACCATGGGCGAGGCGACGGTGGCCTCCTGCGTGGTGTTCGATGCCAATGGGCCGGTGCGCGGCCAATAC
Source organism: Xanthomonas sp. BRIP62418 (assembly GCF_003993495.1). Classification (NCBI taxonomy): domain Bacteria; kingdom Pseudomonadati; phylum Pseudomonadota; class Gammaproteobacteria; order Lysobacterales; family Lysobacteraceae; genus Xanthomonas; species Xanthomonas sp. BRIP62418. The sequence goes on along the minus strand of NZ_QEZG01000024.1, from coordinate 17,453 downwards.
CGGCGCTTCAATATCTCCGGGATCACGCCAGGTGACGACTACGCCGCAATGCGTCAGGCCATCGAACGGCGTTTTCGACGCGCGGTGGAAGAAAACGGCGTACTGCCCGACGTGCTGCTGATCGATGGCGGCGCCGGTCAGCTGGCGCAGGCCAAGGGCGCGCTGGCCGATCTGGGCATCGAGAACGTGCTGCTGGTCGGCGTGGCCAAGGGCGAGGAACGCAGGGCAGGGCATGAAGCGCTGATCATGGCCGATGGCCGCGAGCTGCGGCCGGGCGCGGCATCGCCGGCACTGCAGTTCATCCAGCAGGTGCGCGACGAAGCGCACCGTTTTGCGATCACCGGTCACCGTGGCCGTCGCCAGAAGGCGCGCATGACCAGCAAGCTCGAGGATATCCCCGGCATCGGTCCGCGCCGGCGCGCGAGCCTGCTCAAGCATTTCGGCGGCCTGGTCGGGCTCAAGGCCGCCGGCGAGGCCGAGATTGCGCGGGTGGAGGGCGTCAATGCCGCACTTGCCGCGCGAATCTACGCTAACCTGCACGGGCTGGCGCTTCCCGATGCGGCAGGCGAGTCGAGTCCGTAATGAAGTTGACCATCCCCACGTGGCTGACACTGCTGAGGATCGTGATGATCCCGGTGTTGGTCGTGGTGTTCTACCTGCCGTACACCTGGACCAATTTCGCGTCCGCCGGCGTGTTCGCGCTGGCCGCCATCACCGACTGGCTGGATGGCTGGGTCGCGCGGCGTTATCACCAGTATTCGGCCTTCGGTGCATTCCTGGACCCGGTGGCCGACAAGTTGATGGTCGCGGTGGCATTGTTCCTGATCGTGCAGGGCCACCCCACGCCGTGGATGGCGTTCTGGGCGGCGGTCATCGTCGGACGTGAAATCGCGGTGTCGGCGTTGCGGGAATGGATGGCCGAGATCGGCCAGCGCGCCAAGGTGCGGGTGGCGGTGATCGGCAAGGTCAAAACCACCGCGCAGATGGTCGCGCTGCTATGCCTGCTGTATTCGGTCACGCCGGGGCAGATGCCCACGCACGAAATCTGGTTCGGCAACCTGATCTTCCGCGCCGGTTACTGGACGCTGGCGATCGCCGCGCTGCTGACGCTGTGGTCGGGATTCCAGTACCTGCAGGCCGCCTGGCCGAGCCTGCGTGCCGACGAAAAAGCCGCGATCACCAGCAAACCGAAAAAAGTCGAAAGCAATAGTTGACAGCGATGCTGTTCGCTGTAGAATTTCGCCTCCCAAGCGGGAATAGCTCAGTTGGTAGAGCGCAACCTTGCCAAGGTTGAGGTCGCGAGTTCGAGTCTCGTTTCCCGCTCCAGATGTAGACAAGGCCCCTTGCCCGAGGTCTCGTTGTTTCAAGGCAGGATGCCTTGGGTTTGATGTTTCGGCCTGGTGGTAGAGTGGTTATGCAGCGGACTGCAAATCCGCGTACGCCGGTTCAATTCCGGCCCAGGCCTCCACATTGCATGCGTTTTTCATGCGTCGGCAACGACGACAGGACTGGCGCAACGAAGTAACAAGCTGTACAATTTTGCTCCACGCGGGAATAGCTCAGTTGGTAGAGCGCAACCTTGCCAAGGTTGAGGTCGCGAGTTCGAGTCTCGTTTCCCGCTCCAAATTCAGGCCCCGGATATCAAACGATATTCGGGGCTTTTTATTGGTTGATCGTCTGGTACGCAGAAGCGCGCAGCTCCATCTCGTTCAACGCAGTTTCGCATCACTGTCGACGTCGGCGGTAGCGTCGATCCATGGTCTGCTCGCGATCTTCCACGTCGGGCCGGGATGCATATGCATTGACGCCTGCGATCATTTTCGGGGGCAGGGAGCTGCCTGAGGGCGCGCAATACATTGCCCAAGCACGACGCACAGGTGTGACCGATCGCCATGCGCTATGGCAGCGACAACGCAACTGGGGAGACCAGTCGGTGCGTGCATGGCGTTGCGCGATTCGCAACGCGATAAGCGTGTGCCCGGGGCGGGAATCGAACCCGCATAGCCTTGCAGCTGAGGGATTTTAAGTCCCTTGCGTATACCAGTTTCGCCACCCGGGCATTGCGATAGCGTGCCTGATTGCGCGCCGATTGTGAATCGCCGCGTCGCAGGCGCGCCGCACTGATGGCCCGATGGTCGGCTGCGCTATGCTGCCACCGCGCAGGCGCGCAGCAACCGGCTGCGCACGATTGAAGGAACCGCATGTCCAGCACCACGTTACTCGCTCCGCAGCAGGCCCGCATCGCCGTGATCGGGCTGGGCTATGTCGGCCTGCCGCTGGCCGTCGCCTTCGGCGAACAGTGCGACACCTTGGGCTTCGACATCGATGCGCAACGGGTCGGGCAATTGCGCGATGGCCATGACGCCACGCTGGAGCTGGACGACACCGAGCTGGCCGCCGCCACCCGCCTGCGCTACACCGCCAACGCTGCGGACCTGGCCGCGTGCAGCATCTTCATCGTCACCGTGCCGACGCCGATCGACAGCTTCGAGCAGCCCGACCTGGAACCGCTGCGCAGTGCCACCACGCTGATCGCCGCCGCGCTCAAACCCGGCGACCTGGTGATCTACGAATCCACCGTCTACCCGGGCACCACCGAAGAAGTCTGCGTGCCCTTGCTCGAAGCTGCCTCGGGTTTGCGCTTCAACGACGACTTCTTCTGTGGCTACAGCCCTGAGCGCGTCAATCCGGGAGACCGCCAGCGGCGTCTGCGCGATATCCGCAAGATCACTTCCGGCTCCACCGCCGAAGCGGCCGATGCGGTCGATGCCTTGTATGCCGGCATCATCACCGCCGGCACCTGGCGGGCGCCATCGATGCGCGTGGCCGAGGCCGCCAAGGTGGTCGAAAACATCCAGCGCGACGTCAACATTGCGCTGGTCAACGAGTTGGCGTTGATCTTCGACAAGTTGGGCATCGATACGTTGGATGTGCTGGAGGCGGCCGGAACCAAATGGAATTTCCTGCCGTTCCGGCCCGGCCTGGTCGGTGGCCACTGCATCGGGGTGGATCCGTATTACCTGATGCACAAGTCCGAAAGCGTGGGCTACCACCCGGACCTGATCCACACCGCGCGCCAGGTCAACAACCGCGTCGGCCGGCACGTGGCCGAGCGTGTCTGCGGCATGCTGGCCACGCGTGGCGTGGTGCTTGCGCAGGCGAGGGTGCTGGTGCTGGGCGCCACCTTCAAGGAGAACTGCCCGGACCTGCGCAACAGCCGGGCGCTGGAACTGGTGCAGCTGCTGCAAGCTGCGGGCGTGCAGGTCGATACCTGCGACCCGTGGGCCGACCCTGCAGAAGCGCTGCATCATGCCGGCGTGCAGTTGTGCGCGCTTGCGGACGAGGGTGCCTACGACGCCGTGGTGCTGGCAGTGGCGCATGCGCAATACCGCGACTACGACGCGCAGCGCATCGCAGCGCTGGGCAAACCCGGTGCGGTGATCTATGACGTCAAATCGGTATGGCCGCGCAATGCGGTCAGCGATCGCCTGTAGCGCGGTCGCCCGGTCGCTGCAGCCACTGCACCGCGCCATGCGCGGCACGTAATCCGCTGGCAAAGCAGGCAGTCAGCAGATAGCCACCGGTCGGTGCTTCCCAGTCGAGCATTTCGCCGGCACAGAACACGCCGGGCTGCGCGTGCGCCATCAGTTGCGCATCCAGCGCCTCCAGCTGCACACCACCGGCCGAGCTGATTGCCTCGGCAAGCGGGCGCGGCCGCAGCAGACGTAGCGGCAATCGCTTGAGCGTGCGCGCTGCCAGCGCAGGATCGTCGCCCGCCTGCTTGCCCAGATGTTCGTAGAGCAAGGCGGCCTTGACGCCATCGATGCCGAGCTGACGGCGCAGATGCTCGCTGAAACTGCGTCCCTTGCGCGGTTTTTCCAGCTCGGCGTTGACGCGTTCCAGCGTGCGCCCGGGCAGCAGGTCCAGCACCAGCTCGGCCACGCCATCCGCATCGATCTGCGCGCGAAGATCCGCAGCCAACGCATAGATCAGGCTGCCCTCGATACCGGTGGACGTCGCCACGCACTCGCCCTGCAACTGATGCGGCGTGCCGTGGCGGTCCTGCCAGTGTGCAACCACGGGTTTGAGTGGCGCACCGGCATGTCGCTGCACGAAATGCGCACTCCAGGCGATGTCGAAGCCGCAGTTGGCCGGTACCAGCGGTGCCACCGCAATGCCGCGTTCCTGCAGCACCGGTTGCCAAAGACCATCGGAACCGAGCTGCGGCCAGCTGCCGCCACCGAGCGCCAGCACCACGGCATCTGCAGTGCGTTCGACGTCGCCGGTGGGCGAGTGGAAGCGCAACGCACCGTCGTCGCTCCAGCCAAGCCAGCGATGCTGCACATGAAACGCCACGCCCTGTTCCTTGAGTCGGCGCACCCAGCCGCGCAACAACGGTGCGGCCTTGCGATCCATCGGGAACACGCGTCCGGAACTGCCGACGTAGGTTTCCACGCCCAGGTCGCGCGCCCAGGCACGCAGCGCGTCTGCATCGAACGCCTGCAGCCACGAGGCGACTGCATCGGTGCGCTCGCGATAGCGCTGCGCAAACACCGGCATCGGATCGGAGTGGGTGAGGTTCAGCCCGCCCTTGCCGGCAATCAGGAACTTGCGTCCCACCGACCCCTTGGCTTCGTACAGGTCGACCGCCAGGCCCGCCGCACACGCCGCTTCTGCAGCCATCAGACCGGCCGGCCCACCACCGATCACCGCCAGCCGCCGCTTGCTCGCATCCGTCATTGCTCAGGCCTTCAGCGCGGCTGCACGCCAAGCAATTCCACGTCGAACACCAGCGACGCGCCGGGCGGAATCACCCCACCTGCGCCGTTGTCGCCATAGCCGTACTCGGGTGGAATCATCAGGGTACGCTTGCCGCCCACGCGCATGCCGGCCACGCCCTCGTCCCAGCCGCGGATCACCTGACGGCCGCCCAGCGCGAACTGGAATGGCTCGGCGCGATCAAGCGAGCTGTCGAACTTCTTGCCGTGCTTGTCGGCGGCTTTTTCGTCGTACAGCCAGCCGGTGTAGTGCACGGTGACCAGCGCGCCCGGCGTGGCTTCGGCACCGGTACCGACATTGCGGTCGATCCGCTCGAACGCGGCGATGGTGCCGCCGGACGGCGGCAGGGCGGGCGTACAGCCTGCGAGCAGCAGGGCAGCACAAAGCGTCAACAGAAGGCGCATGGGAGGGTCCGGCAAGGGAAGTGCGCCATTATCGCATCCGGCTCCCGGTATCATCGCGCCCATGGCCAAGCTGCTGCTCAATCTGCGCAATGTTCCCGATGACGAGGCCGACGAGGTACGGGCGCTGATGCGCGAGCATCTCATACCGATCTACGAAACTCGGCCCAGTAACTGGGGCATTTCCGCCGGTGGCATCTGGCTCAGCGACGATGCCGACTACCCGCGCGCCAAGGCGGCGATGGATGCGTACCAGGCGCAGCGGGGTGCCCTCGCGCGCGCACAACGCCAGGATGCGCTCGCTGCCGGCACCGCCGAAACCTTCGGCGCGCTGCTGCGCAAGCGCCCGCTGTTCGTGATTGCCACGTTGATCGGCATGCTGGTTGTCGCCTCGCTGGTGCTGCTGCCGTTCCTGCTGCTGCGTGGCTGATCGCACCTGCGGCCGCATCGGCTTAAAATGGCCGCATGATCACCAATACCGCTGCCTACCAGTTCGTCACCATCCAGGATCCGCAGTCGCTCGCCGACAGCGTCCTCGCGCAGGCCGGGCAGCAGGCCTTGAAAGGATCGGTGCTGGTGGCCGGAGAGGGGATCAACCTGTTTCTGGCCGGCGAAGCCGAACAGGTCGGCACGTTCTACGCGTGGCTGCAGGCCGATCCGCGTTTTGCACAGATGCGCATCAAGTACAGCCTGAGCGCGTCGCAGCCGTTTGCGCGGCTCAAGGTGAAGGTCAAGCCGGAGATCATCAGCTTCCGCCGCGACGATGCCTCGCCGCTGCAGGGCCGTGCGCCGGCAGTGACGCCCGCCACGCTGCGCGCGTGGATGCAGGAAGGGCGCGACGATCGCGGCCGCCCGTTGGTGCTGCTGGACACGCGCAATGCCCAGGAAGTCGCGTACGGCACGTTCCAGGGAGCGTTGACGCTGCCGATCGACAAGTTCACCGACTTGCCGGCTGCGCTGGAACCGCATCGCGCTGCATTGGCCGATGCCACCGTGGTCAGCTTCTGCACCGGCGGCATCCGTTGCGAGAAAGCTGCGCTGTGGATGCAGGCCGACGGCATGGACAACGTGCTGCAGCTTGAAGGCGGCATCCTCGGCTACTTCGAAGAGGTCGGTGGCGAAGGCTACGACGGCCGCTGCTTCGTGTTCGACGAGCGCGTTGCACTCGATGCGCAACTGCGCCCCTTGGTGGACGCCGAGTGCAGCACCGAAGCAGGAAAAATCTGACCGGGGGCGAGTGAATTGCCCGATGTTCGCGCATTGGGGGCGCTCGCATCATCCGATCATGCCGCGATCGTGCATTCAATGCCTGCCATGACACGCGGCGGCAGAGTGCGTCGCATTCTTACTCAAATGTAATACGTCGCATCGAGCTTGCCCTGAATTATTCACGGAGATAGGCTGCATCAGCCAGCCGCACAGCGAGGACAACAAGGATGACCATCAGAGTTTTTCTGATCGACGATCATGCACTCGTGCGTACCGGCATGAAGATGATCCTGTCCAAGGAAGTGGACATCGATGTGGTGGGAGAAGCGGAGAGCGGGGAGGCGGCCTTGCCGCAAATTCGCCAGCTCAAACCCGAGATCGTGCTCTGCGACCTGCATCTGCCCGGTGTCAGCGGCCTGGAAATCACCGAGCGCATCGTCAAGGGCGATTATGGCACCCGCGTCATCATCGTGTCGGTGCTGGAAGACGGCCCATTGCCCAAGCGTCTGCTTGAAGCTGGCGCATCTGGCTATGTCGGCAAGGGCGGCGATGCGCAGGAACTGCTGCGTGCGGTGCGCGAAGTCGCACTGGGCCGGCGCTATCTCGGCAATACCATTGCGCAGAATCTGGCCCTGTCCAATCTGGAAGGGGGCAGCTCGCCGTTCGATGCGCTATCGCCGCGCGAACTGGAGGTCGCCCTGTTGCTGACCCAGGGCCTGCGCCAGGAAGACATCGCCAAGCGCCTGAACCTCAGCGCCAAGACCATCAACACCCACAAGGCGCGCCTGTTCGAAAAGGTCGGCATCCAGGACAACATCGCCCTGGCGCGTCTGGCCAATCAGTACGGCCTGACCGACCCGGCGCGCACCCTGTAAGCCAAGTTCCTCGGGTCCGATCTTGCAGATGCGGCGGTCGGATGCTGCCGCATAACGTGCTGTTGCCGGGAGCCTGAATGCCGGCATGACACTGCTGTACGCATAAAAAAAGGCGGCCCGAAGGCCGCCTTGTCTGACGCCACCTGCCCGGATTTACCCAGGCAGGTTCAACCGGCCGGGAGACGATCAGTGATCGCCGCGCGGCTTGTTGGTGTCGTCTTGCTGCGCCTGGGCGTCATCGCCGTTAGGCGATGCATCTGCCGGCTTCACCGCCTCGGACACGACGACGGTCGGCTTCGGCTTGTCGGCAGTCGGCTCGGTGGCGTCTGCAGGCACCACGGGTGCGACCGATGCCGGCCGCTCGGGCGCCTTGTAGGGCACCGGCGTTTCGGCCTGTGGCAGTGTCGCCGCGGTTGCATCGGCCGGAGCCAAGGCGTCCAGCAGCGTGGTCTGCACCGGAGCGTACGGCTTGCGTGCCGGCGCAGCGTCGGCAGACGGGGAGGTCTGCGGCACCGTGGTGGTGGACGTCGCGGCAACATCGGTTGCCGGGCTTTCCGCTGTTGACGGCTCGGCATGCGGCGGCTTGGATGTCACCACGTTCGCCTGGGCGCTCGACGGCGCAGCAGCGACCGGCTTGGGAACGCTGCCAGCTGCCGGCGTTGCGTCGGTCTTCGCCGGCTCCGCGTGCGTTGCTGCCGCGGCGGCTACCGGTGCTGCCTGTTCCTGCCGGGCAACTTCCTGCCCAGCAACGGCCGGCGCTGCAGCGTCGGCCGATACCGACGCCGCCGGTGTTGACCGCATCGTCGGCTTGGACGAAGGCTCTGCCAAGGAAGCGGCAGTCTCGACAGGCGAAGCTGCAGCAGGAGCCGCCGCCGACGTCGCAACCGGGGCCGAAGCGGCAACCGGGCTCGACGCAGCGGACGGAGTCGACGCGGCAACCGGAGGCTGGGCCTGCGGGTTCGCCGATTCCTGCGCAACGACCGGAGCCTGAGGCGCTTGCGGACGCGGTGCATTGGCCGGAGCCTGCACAGCCGGTTGCGCTGCAGCTGGCGCTGCATTGCCAGCCGGGACTGTTGCAGCCGGTGCCGGAGAGGCCGCCGGTGCATCGCCACGTGCCTGTTCGGCTGCGGTCACTGCAGGGCTTGCAGCTTGCTGTTCGAACGACGGCGTGGCGTTGGAAACCGGCGCCGTGGTCGACGTCGTGTCGGCCGCCAGCGGCGCTTCCGCACGTTCCTTCGGTACCGGGCGCGGCTTCACTGCTGCCGGAGTGCTGGACTCCGGCTTGGTGCGTGCCGCTACCGCGGGCGTGGTCGCGTCATCGTCGAAGTCGAACTCCGGCTGTCCGGCGCGCGGGGCAGCAGAGGTGTGGACCTGCGCACCGGCATCGTCGCTCTCGGTGTCGCTATCGAGATCGCCCTCGGCATCGCCGTCCAGATCGTCCGTTTCCAGACCATCGACGCCGCTGCCGCCTTCGCCGTTTGCACCAGCGCCGCGACGGCGACGACGGCCACCGCGACGACCGCGACGACGACGGCTGCCGCCTTCGCCATTGGCCGCATCATCGCCTGCCGCCTCCGGTGCCTGGCCGTCCGCATTCGCGTCGGTGCCGCGATCGGCATGCGCTTCGGTCACGATGACCTCGACCGGGTGTGCCGGCGCAGCCTCATGTGCCGAGGCCTGCGTTGCCGGTGCCGCGGTTTCCGCAATCGCCGCGACCACGGTCGCAGTCGTGGCGGTTGCGGCCGTGGAGGTCAGCGTCTGCGCCGAGGCAGTGCCTTCGTCCTGACGCGCAGGGCGCTGCTGCCGTTCAGACGGCGCGCCGTCCTGCTGCTGTGCAGCTGCACGCGGCGGGCGCGGTGCCTGGTTCTGCGGCTTCTGCTTCTGCTGCTGGGCCTGCTGCGGCTGCTTGGGTTGCTGTGCCTCGCCGCGTGGCGGCTTGGGCACCTGCACCTGCTGCGCCTGCCCGCCGTTCTGCGCAGCCTGGCCATTGGCCGGCTGGCGACGCTCGTCACGACGCTCCTTGTTGGCGCCATTGCCGTTGCCATTGCCGCGGTGCTGACTGCCACCATTGCGGGCATCCCGGCCGTCGCGACGCTGACCGCCACGGTCGCTACGCTCGTTACGGCTGCTGCGGCCGGCATCGTTCTGACGCGGACGCTGGGTCGATTCGGGCGCAGGCGCGACCGGCTCGACGCCACCGAAGATGCGCTTCAGCCAGCCGACCACACCGGTCACCGGCGCGGGCAGCGGCAGTGCCGCGACCGGAACCGGTGCCGGTGCAGGTGCGGCGGCAACCGGGGCAGGGGCCTCTTCACGCAGCGGCGCCGGCTGGCTCGGCTTGATCGAGGTCACTGCCGGCGCAGCCGGGATATTCAACTGTGCCTTGGTCAGCGCATGTACCGGCAACTTGCGCGGGGTGCCGCGCTGGTAGCTCGGCTTGCCGCTGTCTTCGCCCAGCTCGTTCTCACGCAGGCGGGTGACTTCGTAGTGCGGGGTATGCAGCTGTTCGTCGGCGACGATGATGATCGGCGACTCGTGACGCTGCTCGATCTCACGCAGCGCGCTGCGCTTTTCGTTGAGCAGGTAGTTGGCGATCTCCACCGGGGCCTGCACCAGCACCTGTCCGGTGTTTTCCTTCATGGCGTGCTCTTCGGCCACGCGGATGATCGACAGCGACAGCGACTCGACGCTGCGCATGCGGCCATGGCCGTCGCAACGCGGGCACACGATCTGGCTGGATTCGCCCAGGCTCGGACGCAGGCGCTGGCGGCTCATTTCCATCAGGCCAAAGCGCGAGATGCGGCCCAGCTGCACGCGCGCGCGGTCGTACTTGAGCGCGTTCTGCAGCTTGTTTTCGACTTCGCGCTGGTGCTTGGTCGAGGCCATGTCGATGAAGTCGATCACCACCAAGCCGCCCAGGTCGCGCAGGCGCAGCTGGCGGGCGACTTCCTCGGCCGCTTCCAGATTGGTCTGGAAGGCGGTCTCCTCGATGTCGCTGCCCTTGGTGGCGCGCGAGGAGTTCACGTCGACGGCGGTCAGCGCTTCGGTCTGATCGACCACGATCGAGCCACCCGAGGGCAGCCGCACGTTGCGCTCATAGGCGCCTTCGATCTGCGATTCGATCTGGAAGCGGTTGAACAGCGGAATGTCGTCGGTGTAGTGCTTGAGCTTGCGCAGGCTCTGCGGCATCACCTGCTGCATGAACTCCTGGGCGTCGGCGTACAGCTCCGGCGTATCGACCAGGATCTCGCCGATGTCGGCGCGCAGGTAGTCGCGCAGGGCGCGGATGATCAGGCGCGATTCCTGGTAGATCAGGAACGCGGCCGGCTTGCTCAGCGCCGCCTCGGCGATCGCCTTCCAGGTCTGCAGCAGGTAGTCCAGGTCCCACTGCAGCTCTTCGGCGTCACGGCCGACACCGGCGGTGCGGATGATCACGCCCATGTCGTCGGGGATGTCGAGCTTGTCCAGCGCTTCCTTCAGCGCGGCACGGTCTTCGCCTTCGATCCGGCGCGAGACGCCACCGGCGCTCGGCGAATTGGGCATCAGCACCATGTAGCGGCCGGCCAGCGAGATGAACGTGGTCAGGGCGGCGCCCTTGTTGCCACGCTCTTCCTTGTCGACCTGCACCACGATTTCCTGGCCTTCGCGCAGCAACTCGCGGATGGTCGACTTGTTGTGGTCGACGCCAGCCTGGAAATAATCGCGGGAGATTTCCTTCAGCGGCAGGAAGCCATGGCGCTCGGCGCCATAGTCCACGAACGCCGCCTCCAGGGAGGGCTCGAGCCGGGTGATACGGCCCTTGTAGATGTTGGACTTCTTCTGTTCCTTGGACGGCTGTTCGATGTCGATGTCGTACAGGGTCTGGCCGTCCACAATCGCCACGCGCAGCTCTTCGGCCTGCGTTGCGTTGATCAGCATTCGCTTCATTATTGCGTTCCTCTCGCGCTCTACCGCGCGGAACGCCGTGACGTTTCGCCTCTGGAACAGCTTGTCGGCCCTTCGCGCAACGCGCGGACAGGCCTGACCAGGGTTTCCAGCGCTGCAACACCACGGCAGGCCGCGGGAGCGCTTGTCTTAAGTTTTATAGGTGTTTCAGGGCCGGCAGCCGCGTCCGGAAGAACCGGGGCAGCGCACGGGACATGTTCAGCGCAACGGTCAAAAACCGCTGGCGATGGCCGGGCAGGCCGGTGAGCCGCTAACATGGCCGCCCCGGGGGCGGTGGTCGCGCACTGTGCCGGAATCATCGGAAGGCAGGCTTCTGGCCAATCAACTTCCAACGAAATCAAACCCTTATCTCGCTCGCCGAGTGTAACAGAATAAAGAGCCGGATGACCGACCCCCAGCCCCCCAAGCCGCCTGCCGACCGTGTGGGCGTGCGTATTCTCAAAGTTCCGCAAGACCGTGCTGGGCAGCGGCTGGACAATTTCCTGCTCGGCCAGCTCAAGGGCGCGCCACGCAGCCTGATCTACAAGCTGGTGCGCAGCGGCCAGGTGCGCGTGAACGGCGGGCGGGCCAAGGCCGAGCGCAAGCTCGAAGGCGGCGAAGAAGTGCGGATCCCGCCGGTGCGCGTTGCCGAAGAGGGCGACAAGGCCGCGCCACCGTCGTCGTTCCTGGCGCGGCTGGAAGCGGCGATCGTGTTCGAGGACGCGCGCCTGCTGGCGCTCAACAAGCCATCCGGGGTCGCCAGCCATGGCGGCAGCGGGATCAGCTTCGGCGCCATCGAGACCCTGCGGGCGCTGCGGCCGAACCAGACCCTGGAACTGGTGCACCGGCTCGACCGCGATACCTCCGGGCTGTTGATCGTGGCGAAAAAGCGCTCCGCGCTGACCGAAATGCAGGCCTTGATGCGGGAGGACGACCGCGTCGAGGGCCGCGGCATCACCAAGCGCTATCTGACCTTGCTGGTCGGTCGCATGCCGGACGGGGTGATGACGGTCGATGCGCCACTGCACATCGGGCTGCGCCAGGGCGGCGAGCGGCATGTGCAGGTCAATGCGATCGGCAAGCCGTCGCTGAGCCACTTCACGCTGCTGGAGCGGCGCGGCGGGCACTCGTATTGCGAAGTCCGCATCGAAACCGGCCGCACCCACCAGATCCGCGTGCACGCCCAGCACCTGGGGCACCCGGTGGCCGGCGACGACAAGTACGGCGAGGGGGAGGTCAACAAGCGCCTGCGCGACCAGCTCGGCCTGAAGCGTTTGTTCCTGCATGCCGCGTCGCTGGAATTCACGCTGGACGGCGGCAAGACGCCCTACGTCTTGAGCGCGCCGCTGGCGCCGGAGCTGGCCGAGGCATTGGACCGGCTGGGGCGCTGACGCAGCCAGGGCGGGCAGGGAGGCTACATCGGCGCGGATGCTGGGGCCGCACCCGCGCCATGTGCGGCTGTGCGGGTCACGATCCTGCCGGTAGAGCGGAACCCGCGCTCGTCAGGGGAATGGCGACTCACAAACCTCGGCATGCGAACTGAACCGATTGAATCGGGCAATCGCGTCTCGCTCCCACGTCGCGTGGTCGTCGCAGGCCGCGCTAGGGCGTGGCGAAGCGGAACAACACCAGGCTGATCGCCAGCGTGCCCATGCCGGCGACCAGGCCGTAGACCGTCTCGTGGCCCTGCGCGTAGCGCTTGGCGGCCGGCAGCAATTCGTCCAGTGCCAGGAACACCATCACCCCGGAAATCAGGCCGAAGACGGTGCCGAACACCGCTTCGGACAGCACGCTGGACAAGGCCAGATAGCCGATGCCGGCGCCGATCGGTTCGGCCAGTCCGCTGAGCAGGCTGGCGCCAAAGGCGTAGAACTTGTTGCGGGTGGCGAAGTACACCGGCACCGCAATGGCGATGCCCTCGGGAATGTTGTGGATGGCGATGGCGAACGCGAGCGGCATGCCGACCGCGGGGCTTTCCAGCGTGGCGAAGAAGGTTGCCAGGCCTTCGGGGAAATTGTGCGCGGTGATGGCGATGGCCGTCATCAGGCCGACCCGGCGGATATAGGCCCGGTTGTCGTCGCGGAACAGCGGATCATCGCTGGACAGGCTCTGGTGCGGGTTGGGCACCAGGCGGTCGATCACCATGATCAACAGCATGCCCCCCAGAAACGCCAGCGTGCCGAAGGTGAAGCCGAGCTTGTCGTTATAGGCGTTGGAGAACGAAGCGATCGATTTGTTGAGAATCTCCGACAGCGATACGTACACCATCGCGCCGCCGGCAAATGCCAGCCCGAACGCCAGCAGGCGCGGATTGGGCTTCTTGGAGAACACGACCATCAGGCTGCCGAGTCCGGTCGCCAGGCCAGCTGCCAGCGTGACCGCAAATGCGGTCCAGACATTGTGGGATGACACTTCGAGCATGTGACGCACGACCTCGTGGAATGGAACCGACCTGCGGGGAGCGTGGCGACTGCTGCTGCGCACTTTGCGCATGGCCACGCTGCGCCTGCAGGATGGCCATGCCTGGATGACGAACACGTGGTGTCTGACGCGGCAGGCCTGGCGCGTGCACGCTGACAGCTGGCGAACACTGCGGTGCCTGGCGCTGCTGCAGGCCTGCGCGGTGCTCGGCGTTGGGGGCGGCGCGCCGGCGGGTTACCGCCGCCGCGTCTGCTCGCGCAACGTATCAACAGCGGCTCAGCCGCCTCGACGCGCCCGCTCTTCGATGGCAAAGCATTCGTCCGGGCGCGGCACCGGCGGCTTGAAGGCGACCGGCACCTGGATCGTCTGCGGCACCGCCTGGCCATTGCGCGTCGCGGCCCGGAATTTCCACTCGCGCACGCGTTTTTGCGCGGCTTCGTCCAGCACCGGCTGACCGCTGCTTTGCGCGACCGAGACGTCGGTCGGGGTGCCTTCGACACCAACCACCACCCGGAGCACGGCAGTGCCGCCGATGCCGGCACAGGCCAGTTGCGGGGAGTATTCCGGCGGCGGCGTCTTCAAGGCGGCCAGTTCGGTCGGAGCCACCGCCGGCGCGGCCGGCGGCTGCGACGACTTGCCACAGCCGCTGATGCCGACGGCAATGAACAGGCCGGCGAGGGCGGTGCGAGACGGGGTCATGGGGTGGCTCCTTGGTCGTAGAGCTGGGCGGCCTTGGCCGCACAGATGAAGTCGTTTTCGCTCAATCCGCCGACGTCGTGGGTGGAATAGCGCACCACCACGCGGTCGTAATGCACGCCCAGGTCGGGGTGGTGGTCTTCGCGGTGGGCGATCCACGCCAGCGCGTTGACGAAGGCCAGCGTGCGGTAATAGTCGGCAAAGCGGAACGTGCGGGTGATCGCCGTGCCCAGTTCGGCCAGCTCCCAGCCTGGCACCTGCGGCAGCAATTCGGCCAGGCGCGCTTCGCCGAGCTTGTGGTCGCTGCCCTTGCGCGGCAGGCAGTGGGCCTGTTCCAGGGGAATCAGATCGGTCATGACAGTCTCGCAGGGGTGGCGGACAGCGCGTTCACTCAGGATCACGGTGTTCCATGAGCGCAGGCGCATTGAGCGGTAGAATAACCCCATGATCCAGATATCCGACAAAGCCCAAACCTATTTCCGCAAGCTCATCGAACGTGAGGGCGTGCCCGGCATGGGCGTGCGCCTGAGCGCAGTGGACGCCGGCACCCCGCGCGCCGACGCCCGGCTCGAGTTCGCCGAACCGGCGGACCTGAGCGGTGACGAATGGGCGATCGACTGCGACGGCTTCACCTTGTATATCGTCGCCGCCAGCGTGCCCTGGGTGGATGGCGCCGAAATCGACTACGTCACCCAGTCCACCGGCAACCAGCAGCTCACCATCAAGGCGCCCAAGATCAAGGGCGAAGCGCCGGCGGACTCCGCATCGATGGTGGAGCGCGTGCGCTGGGTGGTGGAGAACGAGATCAACCCGCAGTTGGCATCGCATGGTGGCCGTGTGGCGGTGCAGGAGGTCTCGGCGGAGGGTGTCGTGCTGCTGCGCTTCGGCGGCGGTTGCCACGGCTGCGGCATGGCCGATGTAACCTTGAAGCAGGGCATCGAGAAGACCTTGATGGGGCGCGTGCCCGGCGTGATTGCGGTGCGCGACGCGACCGATCACGCCACCGGCGACGCGCCGTATATTCCGCGCGACAGCGCGGCCTGATTCCGCGCCACCGGTGACCACGGCCGCCGATCTGCTGCAGGCATTGCGCGCGCGCATGCCGGGCAAGCTCATCCTGGATCGGCGCGCCGGCCTGCCTTACGGCTGGGCAACCTGGATGAGTAGTCGCATCGGGCCGGCGGCTGCGTTCGACGATGACCAGGTGATGGGCGTGCTGCTGGCACGGCCAGCGTCGCCTGCAGGTGCTGGCATGGCGTTGCTGTTGTCGCCGTTCCAGGCATTTCGCAGCCTGTGGTGGCAGCACTGGGAGCCGCGGCCGAAGGACCAACGGCCGCAACACTGGCTGGCGCTGCTCGCTAGCCTGTTGATCCATCTCGGTTTCATCGCACTGCTGATCTGGGTCGTCACGGTGCGCTGGGCGCCGGATGACACTAAGACCGGCGACGAATCGCGGGTGCGCATGACCTTCATCGGCGACGGAGCGGCGGAGCAGGGCGGTGGACAAGGGCAGCCCGCTGACGCGGCGCAGGCCGCCTCGGGCGATGCGGCTTTAGCGCCGCAATCCGCTGCGTCCGTTGCAACCGGCAGGCCGAGCAAAGCGAGTGCAGCACCGTCAGAGCCTGCGCCCGCCGAGCCACCAGTCGATCCTTCAAGTACTGCCCAGGCGCAGGACATCGCGCCGGAACCGGAGGCTGCCGCTGCCAGCGAACCGGTGGCGCCTGAGGTGCCACGTGTGAGCGTGCAGGTGCCGCCGGTGACGATTGAATCGCCGCTGCAGGTCACCGAAACACCGGTGGCTACGAACGACTTCGTCGTGCCGCCGCCGCCCACGATCACGGTGACTCCGCGTCCGGTTGCGCCGGCCGCGCCGCAGATCGAGGTGCGCCAGCGCGATATCCAGACCGTCACCGAACAGCCGCAACTGCGCGAATTGCAGCGTCCTGCAGCCACGGTGGCGGTGCGCGCTGCCAATGCGCCAACGGTGCGCGAGCGGGAAGTCGTCGTGCCGGACCGGCCACAGGTCGTTGCGCCGTCCGTACGCAGTCACGAGATCACTCCGACGGTTCGCATGCCCGATGTCGCCGTTCGAACGGCCGAACTGCCAAGCGTGCCGGACCCGGCGCCCCAGCCGGCACCGGCGGCACCAGCCCAACAGACGCCGGTGACTCCGTCGCCGGCAGCATCCGCGTCGGCTACTGCAGCGACGCAGCCATCGGCAGCTTCCACGCAGCCCAGCCAGGCGCAGGCGAATCCGGCGCGATCTGCGCAATCCAGCAGCACTACTGCAGCAGCCTCATCCGCAGCCAAGCCGGCGACCAGCAATGCCGGCCCGGCGCCAGCAGATCGCAGTGGCGGCTGGGATGTTGCGGCCAATGCAGACGACTGGAGCAAATCCGACCGTCGTCGCGCCGGCGAAGCAACAGGTGCCAACGGAACGCGCAATGGCATGTTCAACGCAGACGGCAGCGTCCACGTCGCCGCCGGAACCGGCGATGCGGACAACGGTGCTGGCGACCGCGGGCCGCCAGGCAGCGAAACCGATACCTGGACCCGCGACCAGATCGCCCAGGGCGGCACCTGGCTCAAACGTCCGCCGTACGGTTACACGCCGACCTCGCTGGACAAGTACTGGATGCCAAACCAGTCGCTGCTGCAGGAATGGGTGCGCCGCGGCCTGAAGAAGATCGAGATCCCGATCCCGGGAACCACCACCAAGATCAGTTGCGTGGTGTCGTTGCTGCAGTTCGGCGGCGGCTGCGGCCTGAGCGACCCGAATCTCAACGATCAACCGGCAACTGCAAGACCGCCGCCGGATGTGCCGTTCAAGCGGGAGCTGCAGGAAGACAATGGGGCTGTTAGGTAGTCGGTTGCTAGGCTTGGCCTGACATAATATACATTATGCGAAGTGGCCTGTTGGCGCTCCCCGTGCGTCCTGCGGACTATCAATGGTTGTCCCTTTGTCAGTTTTTAAATTCGTGTCCCTTTTCTCAGATCGTGCCCATCATTGATTTGTAAGGATGGGCACCGCACTCTTTGATGGTCCACCGACGCACTCTGAGTATCCATTTAACGCAGTCAAGGGGGTCTATAGTTCCGGGAACGCAGTAATGAGTGCCTGGTTTTCCCAGTCGCGCACTCTGGGGGG
>NZ_QEZG01000023.1:0-62137 GCF_003993495.1 Xanthomonas sp. BRIP62418 | reverse complement strand
GCTATCCCCTTCACTGACCGGGGAAGACGCCCGTGGTTGAGTTTCTGATCGTCATCGCGCTGATCCTGTTGAACGGCTTCTTCGCGATGTCGGAAATGTCCCTGATGACCTCGCGCAAGAGCCGGCTGAAGCAGATGGCCGGCTCCAGCAAGCGCGCTGCGCGCGCCCTGGCACTGGCCGAAAGCCCGGAAAACTTCCTGTCCACGGTGCAGATCGGCATCACCCTGATCGGCATCCTGACCGGCGTGTTCGGTGGCGAGGCGATCGGCGAGGCCATCAGCAGCTGGCTGCAGGGGCTGTTCCCGGCACTGTCGGCCTCGTTCGAGCTGGTCGGCAAGCCGCGCCCGTATTCGGTGGTGATCGGCAGCACGCTGGCGGTGGCGCTGATCACCTTCCTGACGCTGATCTTCGGCGAACTGGTGCCCAAGCGGCTGGCGCTGCGCAACTCCGAGGACATCGCCGGGGTGGTTGCGGTGCCGATGGCCTGGCTGGCGAAAATCGCCGCGCCCGGCGTGTGGGTGCTGGCGCGCTCGACCCGGCTGGTGCTGCGCATGCTCGGCATGGGCAAGGACGAATCTGCATCGGTGACCGAAGAGGAGATCCGCATGCTGGTGGCCGAAAGCCACGAGGCCGGCGTGATCGATGCGCACGAGCGCGACATGATGAATCGCGTGATGCGGCTGGGCGACCGCACCGCCGACAGCCTGATGACCCCGCGCAACCGCATCGCCTGGCTGGATGCCAACGCCGAGCCGGAACGCAATCTGCAGGTGATGCGCGAGCACGAATTCTCGCGCTACCCGGTCTACCGCGGCAGCGACCAGGACATCGCCGGCGTGCTGGAGGTCAAGTCGCTGGTCACGCGCATGGGTGGGCACGGCGAGAATCTTTTCCAGGCGCTGCGCGATACCTTGTTCGTGTCCGAGTCCACACATGCGATGAAGCTGCTGGAGATCTTTCGCGAAGAACAGCAGTCGATGGCGCTGGTGGTGGACGAATACGGCGAGATCCGTGGACTGGTGACCATCAGCGACCTGATGGGTGCGGTGGTCGGCCGTCTGCAGGCGGTGGAAAACACCGACGAGGATGCGCTGGTGGTCACGCGCGCCGACGGCTCGCTGCTGATCGACGGGTCGCTGCCGGTGGAGGAACTGCGCGAAGTGCTGGGCGCCGAACTGCCGGAAGCCGACGAAGGCGACTATCACACGCTCGCCGGCCTGTGCATCTACTACTTCGGGCGCATTCCGCAGGCGGGCGAATTCTTCGATTGGGCCGGTTGGCGCATCGAGATCGTCGATCTGGATGGCGCGCGCGTGGACAAGCTGCTGCTGAGCCGTGTCGGCGACGAGGGCAGCGATGACATCGTCGGATAACGGCGTGCCGCCGCCGGATGCGGCCGACGGCGAGCAGATGCGCTATCGCAACGAAGGCATCCGCAGCCTGCTGGCGGCCTTCAGCGAGGGCGATCCGGCGCAGGTGTTGCGGGTACGCGAGATCCTGGCCGACCTGCAGCAGAGCGCGTTCGGCGTGTTTCTGTTCCTGGCGATCCTGCCCTCGTTCATTCCCATTCCCGGCGTGGCCGGCGGCATCAGCGGCCCGCTGACGGTGCTGATCGGGCTGCAGATGCTGTGCTGCCTGCGCAAGCCGTGGGTGCCGCGTTTCATCGGCGAGCGCGGGCCGCGCCGCAGCACCAGCCAGCGTTTCGTCGCGCGGCTTGCGCCGACGCTGCAACGCCTGGACCGGCTGCTCAAGCCACGCCTGCACGGCATGCTGGACCGGATTCCGGCGCAGATGTTCACCGGCGTGCTGCTGGTGCTGGTCGGCGTCCTGCTGACGTTGCCGATCCCGTTCACCAACTACCTCTTCGGGCTGATCCTGCTGCTGTTCGCGCTGGCCCTGCTCGAGCGCGACGGCGCGCTGCTGCTGGTGGGCTGGGCCGCTGCGCTGATTTCGGTGGCGGTGTTCGGGGTCACGTCCGACCAGCTGCTGGATCTGGTGCGCGATTGGTGGCCGGCCGCCTGGCGCTGATGCGCGAGACGATCGGCCCCTGATCGTCGCCGTTACTTCAGATCCACCACACGGTTGTCGGACAGGCTGCCCGTGTCGTCGGTGACTGCCGTCATCACGAAGTACAGCGCCTTGCCCAGCAGCCCGCTCGGGCCGTCCCAGTACTCGGCCGATTCGGCACGCACGTGGATCAGGCGCAGATTGGGGTCATCCTTGCCGCCGGGGAAAAACACCTTCATTGCCGGCGACCATAGTTCATCGATCTTGGCGCGGTCATCGACCACGCGCGCGGTGCCGGCGACCGACACGTAGCTGTTCTTCGAGGCCGAGGCATAGGCCACGTTGACGCGCGGATCGGCAGCGATTTCGGCCACCTTCGGGCTGTCGGCGGCGGTGGCGAACCACAGGTCGCCATCGAATTCGACTTCCTGCGTGCCCAACGGCCGGCTCACCAGCTTGCCGTCGGCCGACACGGTCGTGAACATCGCGATGTCCACGCCGCGGATCAATTCCGCCAACTGCTTGATGCTCTCGCTGCGTTCCTGAAATTGCATGCTGGTCTTCCCAATGGAGGTGCATGCATCTGAGCGGATCGCCGCGCAAAGCGACGTGAATCACGCAGGAGTCACGTCCAGCTCGCGGCAGGCCATGGCGGCGATTTCGAACGAACGCAGGCGCGCGGCATGGTCGTAGATGTTGGCGGTGAACAGCAGCTCGTCCGGCGTATGGCGCTCGATGAACTCGGCCACGCCCCGCGCGATCTGCTCGGCATCGCCCAGCACCGTGCAGGCCAGCGCCCTCTCCACGCCGGCACGTTCGTGCGGCTGCCAGAAGCTGTCGATGTCGTCGATCGGCGCGGGAATCTTGCCCGGCTTGCCGCGGCGCAGGTTGACGAAACTCTGCTGCTGGGTGGTGAACAGGCGGCGTGCCTGCGCTTCGGTCTCCGCGGCCACCACGTTCAAGGCCAGCATCACGTGCGGCTTGGCCAACTGCGCGGACGGGCGGAACTCGCGGCGGTAGATCGCCACCGCCTCGTCCATCGCATCGGGCGCGAAGTGCGAAGCAAACGCGAACGACAGGCCCATCGCTGCGGCCAGCCGCGCACTGAACAGGCTGGAGCCCAGCAGCCATACCGGCACGTCGAGCCCGGCGCCCGGCACTGCCTGCACCAGTTGCCCCGGCACGGCAGGCGCGAAGTAGCGCAACAGCTCGGCCACGTCCTGCGGAAAATGGTCGGCGCTGTCGAAATAGCGACGCAGGGCGCGCGCGGTCGGCTGGTCGGTGCCGGGCGCGCGGCCCAGGCCCAGGTCGATGCGCTGCGGATACAGCGAGGCCAGCGTGCCGAACTGTTCGGCCACCTGCAGCGGCGCATGGTTGGGCAGCATGATGCCGCCGGCACCGACGCGGATGGTCTTGGTGCCGCCGGCCACGTGGCCGATCAGCACCGCGGTGGCGGCGCTGGCGATGCCCGGCATGTTGTGGTGCTCGGCCAGCCAGTAACGCTGGTAGCCCCAGCGCTCGGCGTGCTGGGCCAGATCGAGCATGTTGGCGAAGGCATGGGTGGTGTCGCTGCCTTCGCAGACCGGCGCCAGGTCGAGCACGGAAATGGGCGTCATCGGATGACTCCGGGGAATGAATGATGTGCAAGAGATGGGGCTGGGCAGGCGGCTTTGCCACCTGCCCAGGTGGCGCTGGGGGGATTACAGCATTCCAGTGGTCGAACAACGGGAGGATCTGCAACTGGCCATTCCCCGCTCCGTGCCCAGGCCCGCGCTTCGTTGCACCGGCACTGCACTGCACGCGCGCAGCGGCGCGCAAGCATTCGCCCCGGAGGGAGGGGCTTACGGCTACGCGCGATGGCTGTTGGTGTGTTGCGCGCGTTGGCTCGCCTGCGAATGCAGTTGCCAGGCCACGAAGCACGGGCGTCGGATGACACCGTTGCTGGCTATGATGGTCACCGCACTGGCAGCGCCTGCATGACGATGGCTTCGATCGCTCCGCTTGACCCCGCTTCGGACACCCTGCACATCGCCGCGCGGATCGACCGGCTGCCGGCCAGCTCCACGCTGTGGCGGCTGGTCGGCCTGCTCGCGCTGGGCGGTTTTTTCGAGTTGTACGACCTGTTCCAGACCGCCTACATCAGCCCCGGGCTGATCCGCGACGGCATCTTTGCCAGCGGCGCCGATGGCGCATTCGGCATGTCCGACCAGGCTGCGTTTGCGGCGGCGACGTTTCTGGGGCTGTTTATCGGCGCTGCCCTGTTGAGCCCGTTCGCCGACCGCTTCGGGCGCCGGCCGGTGTTCACCTTCGCCCTGGTCTGGTACACCGCCGCGACCGTGGCAATGGGCCTGCAGGACACCGCCACCGGCGTCATCGTGCTGCGCCTGGTGGTCGGGATCGGCCTGGGCATCGAGCTGGTCACCATCGACACCTACCTGTCCGAGCTGGTGCCGCGGCATATGCGCAGCGCCGCGTTCGCGTTTGCATTCTTCGTGCAGTTTCTGGCGGTGCCTGCAGTGGCGCTGACCGCCTGGCTGCTGGTGCCGCATGCACCGCTGGGGGTGAGCGGATGGCGCTGGGTGGTGTTGCTGAGCGGGGTGTTTGCGCTGGCGATCTGGTGGCTGCGCAGCCGTTTGCCGGAATCGGCGCGCTGGCTGGCAGCGCAGGGACGCCATGCCGACGCCGATGCGGTGCTGAGCCAGCTCGAAGCGCGCTGCGCGCGCGATCTGGGCGCGCCCCTGGCTGTACCGCAGTTGCCTGTCCCCTCGCCGGCCGGCGGCGTGCAGACCGCGGCGCTATGGCGGGCGCCCCATCGCGGGCGCATCGGCATGCTGGTGGTATTCCACATCTTTCAGGCGATCGGCTTTTTCGGCTTCGGCAACTGGCTGCCGGCCCTGATCTCGGCGCAAGGCACCGGCGTGACCAAGAGCCTGGGCTATTCCTTCGCCATTTCGCTGGCCTACCCGCTGGCGCCGCTGCTGTTGCTGCGCTTTGCGCAACGCTGGGAAAACAAGTGGCAGATCACCGCATCGGCGCTGGGCGCGGTGCTGTTTGGCGTGCTGTTTTCGCAGCAGCACCAGGCAATCGGCATGGTGGTGTGCGGGGCGATGATTGCGTTCTGCAATGCCTGGATGAGCTTTGCCTATCACGGCTACCAGGCCGAGCTGTTCCCCACCGGGCTGCGCGCGCGGGCAGTGGGCTTTTGCTATTCCTTCAGCCGCCTTTCCACGGCGGTAAGCAGCGTGCTGATCGGCTGGCTGCTCGCCCAGGTCGGCAGCCATGGCGTACTGGCCTTCATCGTGGTCAGCATGTCGATCGTGGCCGGCGTGATCGCGCTGTTCGGCCCCCGCACGCGCAACCGTGCGCTGGAAGAGATTGCCGGTTGAGCGTGGTGCCGACCCAACCCAGCCAGGTGGTATTACGCGCCTGAGCTTGCAAGCGCATCACCGTGGACGGCGGGCTGCGCGGCAGGCGCAACGCTCAGGGCCACCGTGCGATCGGCCACCGCCGCCAGGCTGGTGCGATGCGAGACCACCACCAGCACGGTCTGCGGCAGGCGTTGCCGCAGCATGCACAACAGCTGCTGTTCGGCCTCTGCATCCAGTGCGCTGGTGGCCTCGTCCAATACCGCCAGGGCCGGCTGGCGCAACAGCACCTGGGCCAGCAGCAGGCGCTGCGACTCGCCGCCGGACAGCCGCCCGTCCTGGCCGTTGATCGGGCTGTCCAGGCCTTGCCCGTCGCGCCGCAGACGCGCGCTCAGGCCGACGTCGCCCAGCACCTCCCACATGCGCGCATCGGGGGCGCCGGGCAAGGCCCAGTCCAGGCACGCGCGGACCGTGCGCTGCCACGGCCGCACCCCCTGGCCGAGGTAGGCGCCATGCCGCACCAGGGCGCGATACGCGGCAAAATCCAGCCGGCGCCCGCCCATGTGCGCGGTGAACTGCGCCGGCGCAGTCTGACCCGAGAGCACGTCCATCAGGCTGCTCTTGCCGACGCCGGAGGGCCCGACCACCAGGGTCAGTTCGCCGGGCAGCAGCAGCATCGGCGCGAGATCGAGTTTGGGCAATGGCGGCGCCAGGCCGATGTGTTCCAGATGCACAGCTGCCGGCAGCGGTGCTGCCGGCGCGGCCGCCGTGCGCGCGCGCGGCGCGCCCAGCGCCACATAGCGCCGCCACAACTGCAACGCCGGCCAGGCCGAGCGCAGTTGCTGCACGCTCTGGCGGGTGCTGACCAGATACGGCAGCAGGCGCCCGAGCAGCAGGCTGACGGTGATCAGCGCAGCGCGGTCCGCGCCCTGCCAGAGGTTGGCCAGCACCAGGATGGCGGCGATTGCCGCCACCGCGGTGGCTTCCAGCAGCAGCCGGCTGCCTGCCACCAGCGCCTGCTGCTGCGCATAGCCCTGCCCCAGCCGTGCGGAAATGCGTTCATAATGGCGCGTTTCCAGCGCTTCGCGCTGGAACGAGCGCACATGCCGCAGGCGACGCGGGAAGTCTTCGCTCAACCAGAACAGCTGCGTCATGTCGGCCACATAATCGCGGCTGATGCGCGCCTGTTTGTCGCTGCTGGAGATGCGCAGGCCCAGCCACGCCAGCCCCAGCAGCAACGGCGCCGCCAGCAGCAATGCAGGCGCGATCATGACCGCGATGCAGAGGCTCACCAGGGCGGTCATGCCGGCCACCAGCAGCTGCAATGCCGCACCGAAGCCCTGGGTGGCGATTTCGATGTTGTAGGTCAGCACATTGGCGATTTCCGCCGAGCTGGCGCCGGACAGCGCAGGCAGCGGCGCATCGATCAAGGTGGCATGTACGCGCTGGCGCAGCCCGATCGCGTAGCGGCTGGTCAGCCGCGCGGCCAGCCCTGCGCCATGCCAACGCAGTGCGGCAAACACCAGGCTCACAGCTACGAACAGCGCCACCTGCATCGCCAGGCCCTGCGGTGAGGCGAGCGCGTAGCCGGCCAGGCGGACGGCGTGCCCGGGCTGCACCAGCGGCACCAGGCTGACCGCGACGAAGCTGCCGGCCAGTGCGGCAAGCAGCGATACGCCAACGTAGAGCGCGATGGTCGGCACGTCCGCCGGCACCAGCGTGCCGACGAAATCGCGCCACATCGCGCGCATGGGCCTGCGCTCTGCGGCGGCGCGTATCTCAGTCACGTGTGGGGCGCACGGTGGCATGCGGCATGCCGCATGGCGTTGACCCTGCAGACGCATGCGCGCGGCGGCCGCGCGCATGCGCTCACCGCAACACCTGCAGCAGCGCGTGCAGCGAGGCCTGCGGATGCAAACCGCGGCGCAACGTGAACATGCCGATGCGCTGCACCTGCTCGACAAAGCGCGGCCAGCCCGGTTGACCGGCCGCATACGGCTGATCGCCTGTCAGGCAATTGGCGATGCGTTCGGCCGGCATCGCCAGCAGCAACTGCGCGGGATCGCTCGCCGGCGTCGCCGACAGCATCACCACCGCAGACAACGGCAGGGGCGCGTGCGCCAGCTGCGCGCGGCCGTGGCGAATATCGATTTCGAACTTTTCCACGCCGCTGCGGCGCCGGATGGTCGGCGAGGCGCTGATCCAGGCGCGGGTCTGCGCGTCGACCAGGCCCAGCGCGCCGGCGCGCAGGTGCAGAAAGTTGGCCACGCCAGTGGTGAGCAGGCTCTCCGGCGCCACGAACACGCCGTCTTCGGCGATGAAGTCCAGGCCATGCAACAGGCTGTGCAGCGCCAGGGTCGATTTGCCGGCGCCGCTGGCACCGAGCAACAGCACGCTGCGTCCGTGCCGGCCCACGCATGCGCCATGCAGGGGCACCAGGCCCATGCCGCGCGCGGCCAGCAGGAACACGGAAAATTCGATCAGCTCATACCGCACGTGATAGGCGTGGCCGAGCATGTCGTCGGAGACCACCAGCATGGCCCGGCGCGCGGGCACCGACAGCATCAGGTAATTGCAGGCATCCATGACGCCACACAGCAGGCCGCCGCTGGCATGGGTGCGCACCGGCGGCGGTTCTGCGCCGGGTGGCGCGTGCCCGCGCGCCACCAGATCCAGCGTGACATGGAACTCCGGCGCACCCGGCAAGCGATGCGCGGGCAGGCCCGCGTAGGCGTGGTCCACCAACGCCAGCAGCGCCTCGCTGTCGCTTTCGAAGTGAAACAGCGCGCCGAGGATCTGCCGGCGCACGCCATGCCGACGCGGCCGATGTTCGCCAAAGGGATCTGCTGCCGTCGCATCCGGCGTGCCGGAACGTGTGTCATCGCCCACCGGCAGGAGTTGCGCCAACGCAGCCGACTGCGGCATGCCGTTTCATCCATTGCATCGATCAGCCGGTATGTGCCGAACGGCAACGGAAAGGTTGCCTGGCCGGCATCGACACGCATACCCGACGCAAGCCGGCAACCGGGCGCGCATCCGCACAACCAAAGCGGCCTGCATCCGCACCTACTGCCGAGCCGAATGCCGGTGTCTGCGCACGCCACCGCTGCGTCCACCTGGCGACAGAACGAGAGCCTTGTGCAGATGCTAAAGATCCAGGTCAGTCATTCGTATTTCCTGCGTTACGACCCCAAGCAATGGGAGCGCGGCAAACCCTATCCACCGCTGGCGACGCTGCAGGTCGCGGCGCTGCTGCGTGAGCGTGGGCATGCCCTGAGTCTGTTCGACGCGATGCTGGCCGAGGACGTGCAGGAGTATGACGGCGCCTTGCACCAGGCGCAGCCGGATGTGGTGGTGTTCTACGAAGACAACTTCAACTTCCTCACCAAGATGTGCCTGAGCCGGATGCGCGAGGCCGCCTGCCGCATGATTGCGCAGGCACGTGCCGCCGGTTGCCGCGTGCTGGTCGCCGGCTCCGATGCGTCCGACAACCCGGACGTATTCCTGGACGCCGGCGCGCATGCGGTGCTGGTCGGCGAAGGGATCGCACCGCTGCTTACGCTGATGGAACGGCTGGAAGCCGATCCGGACATCGACCGCGACGCCTGGCTGGCCGGTGTGGCACGGATCGCCACCGCGCAACCTGCCGCCACGCGCGTGCATCCCGGCGCGCAACCACCGGACGCGCGCCTGAGCGGCCTGCCAGCCTGGGACCTGGTCGACATGCCGCGCTATCGGCGTTTCTGGCAGCAGCGGCACGGCTATTTCAGCCTGAACATGGCCGCCTCGCGCGGTTGCCCGTTTCGCTGCAACTGGTGCGCCAAACCGATCTGGGGCAATCACTACACGCGCCGCGCTGCGGACGACGTGGCTGCCGAAATGATCCATCTCAAGCGCAGCTTCCAGCCCGATCACCTGTGGATGGCCGATGACATCTTCGGCTTCCATATCGATTGGGTGGAAACCTTTGCGCAGCGCCTGAGCGAGGCCGATGGCGCGATCCCGTTCACCATCCAGACCCGTGCCGACCTGGCCAGCGAGCGCATGGCCGCTGCGCTTGCGCGCGCCGGCTGCGCCGAGGCCTGGCTGGGTGCCGAGAGCGGCAGCCAGCGCATCCTGGACAGGATGACCAAGGGCACCGAGGTTGGCGAGGTGATCGCCGCACGCCAGCGCCTGGGCGCGCACGGCATCCGTGTGGGCTTCTTCATTCAACTCGGCTACCTGGGCGAAGAACTCGAAGACATCCTGGCCACGCGCGCACTGGTGACGCAGGCCAACCCGGACATCATCGGCGTCAGCGTGTCCTATCCCCTGCCCGGCACCAAGTTCTACGAGGAAGTGAAGAACCAGCTGGGCGGCAAGACCCATTGGCAGGACAGCGACGACCTGGCGATGATGTTCCATGGCGCCTACGACTCGGAGTTCTACCGCAGCGTGCGCGACCTGCTGCACACCCAGGTCGACCTGCAGCAGGCGCGTGCCACGCTGGGCGCCGATGCGTTTGCACAGGCCTCGCAGACGCTGGAAGCGCGCTGGTCCGCCTTGATCGCCAGCGAACGGCAGCACCGCACCGCGCCGCTTGCCGGCGCTGCCGAACGCCAACCGCGCCAGTTGGCCAGCGTGCTGGTCGGCTAGCGCGCAACGCGCCGATCTCGCTTCCCCCCTCACCTCGCCCTTCGGATCACAGCCGCATGCAGCCTTCCCTTCGCACCATCAAGCACGGCCTGCGCACGGCCACCGAACGGCTGGCCAGGGAGTTGGCGCAGCCCGGCGCAGCGGTGCCGCAGTGGGACCGGCTGCAATGGCAACTGGCTGCGGCAGCGGCTGCAGCGCATGGCGTGTCGCCGTTGCTGCAACGCCGCTCGTTGTGGCAGGACGCCGACTGGACCGCGTTCCTGAGTGAGCAACGCAACCATGTCGAAGACCGCCATCGGCGCATCGCGCTATTGCTGGCCCGCATCGACGCGGCAGCGCGTGCGGCCGGCATCGCCCTGGTCGGCCTCAAGGGCACCGCCTTGCATCGGCTCGGCGTCTACCTGCCCGGCGATCGGCCGATGGCCGACATCGATCTGCTGGTGGCGCCGGAAGATGCGCCCGCGGCGGCGGCGCTGCTGTGCGAACTCGGTTACGTGGCCTGCTTCGAACAATGGAAGCACCAGGTGTTCAAGCCGCTGCATGGCGAGGCGGTGGCGGGACTGGGCGAGCATCGCGATGCGCCGATCAATCTCGAGCTGCATACCCGCATCCAGGAACGTCTGCCGCTGCGCAGCGTGGACATCACCGCGTGCATCCTGCCCGAGCGACCGCAGCCGGGATTGAATCCCTACCCGTCGGTCGGCGCGCTGATGTGCCATCTGCTGCTACATGCGGCCGGCGGCATCTGCCACCGCAGCATCCGCCTGATGCATCTGCATGACCTGGCACTGCTGGCCACGCGCATGGGGCCGCGTGACTGGGACCAGTTGTGGGACGACCCGGCCGTGGCGCCATGGTGGGCGCTGCCACCGCTGCTGCTGTTGCAACGTTATTACCGCAGCGTGGTGCCGCCGGCAGTGATGGCGCGGCTGCAGGCCGATTGCCCGCGCCTGCTGCGCATGCGTGCGGCCCGCCAGACCCTGACCACCGCCTCGTGTTCCAACCTGTGGTTGTCCGCCCTGCCCGGCATCGAATGGTCACGCTCGCTGGGCGAGGCGCGACAGTACCTGCGCAATCGCGTGGTGCCGACGGCCGAGAGCCGCAAGGAACGGGCGGACATGCTGCAGACCCAGTTGTGGCTCCAGGGCCAGCCCTGGGTGCGGCAGACCCAGCTGCGCCGGGTGATGACGCGCCTGACCCGGCCGGTGCCGCGCACCGACATGCTGTATGTGGTGCGTGCAGCGCTGGACGGCTATCTGCAGCCGGCCTGAGCGCGGCTGACAGCACTGCTGCGCTCAGCATCAGGTCGGCACGGCCTGCCCGGAGTCGGCAGGTGTCCGCCGCAGCGTCCGAGTCCGGGCGCGCTGCCTGCACCCAGCCATCGGCTGCTCGCAGCAGCTTTGTCGGTGATCGCAGGCCCGCAGCAGGCGCGCAGGCTGGCGCTTGTGCAGCCGATCACCGTTGCGATCACGTCCCCACGTTTTGTTTGGCAGCCTCGTTGCTGCACCACGCGCGTTGCCTTGCGGCTGATGCGATCTGCGTCATTGCGCCGCAGTCAGCGCAGCGACCGCGCCTCGCACAGGTGCCGATACAGCTGCTCGAACAGCCGCGTGGTCAACGCCGCGTCCTCCCGGACCGCACGGCATTGCGCTGCCCAGGCCAGGCGCAAGCGCAGCTCGTCGTCGGCCAAGACCTGGCGGACGGCTTCTGCCAGCCCGGCCCAGTCGCCCGGCGGTACCGCGAGTGCGCACACCGGTGCCCATTCGACCAGGTGCCCGACCGCGGTGCCGACGGTGGGCACACCGGTGACCGCCGCTTCCAGCAGCACCAGCGGCCCGGCTTCGTGCAGGGACGACAGTACCAGCAGGTCGGCCGATTGCATGATCGGGCGCAGCTCGCGCTGGGTCTTGAAACCGAGAAAACGCACCTGCGCGTCCAGGCCGAGCTGTTGCACCAGGCGTTGCATGGCGCCATCCAGCGTATCGACGCCGACCATGTCCAGGGTAAAGGCGACCTCTGCACGTTTGAGCGCTGCCATCGCCTGCAGCAAGGTGGTCTGGTCCTTGACCGGATTGAGGCTGGCCACATGCAGCAAGCGGGCGATGCCGCCCGTGCGTGCACGTGGCGCGGCCGGCGGCCAGGCACGCAGATCCACGCCCAACGGCACCCGCTGCGCATGGATGCCGAGCGCCTGCAGCGACGCGAGGATGGGCGCGCTGGCCGCGGTGACGCGGTCGGCCAGGCGCAGGATCACCGCCTCGCGCAGGCGACCGCGCCAACGTCGCCGGCCGCCGTAGCCGATGCCATGCAACGCGACCAGCTCGCCACCGGCGATATGCACCACGCTTGGACGCCGCAACAGCTTTGCCGCGGCGACGGCGACCAGACCGCAATAGCCGGAAAAGATGGCCTGGATCACATCGAACGGAGCACGACGATGTTCGTCGGCAATGGCGGCGATCGCACGCGTGCGGGTGCGGCGCGCGCCGATGTTGTGCACGGTGGCGCCACGCAGTGCCCAGGTGCCGGGCAGCGGCTCCTGGTGCAGCACGAACACATGCACCTGGTGCTGGCGCGCCAGCCATTCGATCAGGGTCAGGAACACCGGGATCACGCGGACCTCGCCGCTGCGATCCACGCCGCCCGGAACCACCAGGGCCAGTTTCATGCGGTTCGCCTCGGCGCGGCGGCCAGCAGCTGGGTGTACGCTCGCTTCCAGCGCTGCCCCACGGCGGCAAACGACAGCCGTGCATCGAAATGCGCGCGCACCTGTGCGCGATCGGGGCGTTCCCGGACGACGCGCAGCAGCAGGTCCGCCAGGGCCGAGGCATCGCCGACCGGCCACAACGCGCCGACCGCCCCGCCATCGCTGAGCGCGCGGAAGGACGGGATATCGGTCAGTAGCGGCAACGTGCCGCAGGCATAGGCTTCCACCGCGGCATAACCGCAACTTTCCGCGTGGCTGGCGGAGACGAACAGGTCGCAGGCACGCAACAGGGTTTCCACGCGGGCATGCGGCACCCTGCCCAGCAGCTGCACGCAGTGTGCAAGCAGCGGATCGGCACGCAGGCGCTGCCGTACCTGCTCCAGCAACGGCGCCTGGTCGAACACGCACCACAACCGCAACCCGGGCAACACGCGGGCGGCCATGGCGATGGCATCGAGCACACACAACGGATCCTTGGCCGCGCTCAGGTGCCCGACCCACAACACGCAGGGGTCGCCATGCAGACAGGTCTGCTCGCGTGCCTGCAGGCGATCGCCCGGCGAAAAGCGGCTGCTCGATTCGGGAACCGCAAACAGCTGCGTCTTCGCCTTGAACAGGCGCGCCTGGACGAACGGCTGCGCCATCTCCTGCCCGGTGAACGCGATCCCGGCGGCTGCCGCGTAGCGAAGGCGCCACCCACTGCGGGCCCACCAGCGCGGCGGGCGGTTGGCGTGATCCTGCAGCAGGATCGGCGTCTGCGGCAGCAGGCGGGCGAGACGGCGCGCATCGCCGGCAAATTCCAGGCCGTGGATGTGGACCACATCGGCACCGATCTCGCGCATCATCGCAGCAAGCAGACCGGCGCGCTGCGCACTGCCGCGCGCGCCCAGCTCGACGAAGCGGTAATCCACGCCCTGGCGGCTGAGCCGCAGCTTCAGTGCAGAAGCCTGGACCACCGATACGCGCACCCCGGCACTGGCGACGGCCTCGGCGATATCGGCCAGCGATGGCCACTGCGCGAACACCTGCTCGGCAGTCAGGCCGGCGGGAGTCGGCAGCAGATTGAGCTGCGCCACCTGCAGGCTCATGGCACCGACCGCGCCCGGATTGCATGCCCTGCCATGCTGACCAGGCCACGTGCCGCGCACTGCACCGCGCGCAAACGGCACCGCTCGCCTGCCACCGAGATGCTGCATGCACACGCCCCCATGGCCAGTACGTTGGTCACGCGATGCGCCGCAGCCGCAGCACCAGCGCGACCGGCACCCGCAGCGCGGCCTGATCGAAGCGCGCACCGGGCGCGATGTCGGCCGGGTCCAGCATCGGCTCGGCCACCGCTTCGATCTCCATGCCCAGTGCCACGCAGGCCGCATGCCAATGGCTGTAGAGATGTTGCGTATGCCGCACCGCGTACTGCCGGCCGTCGGCCTTGAAGTCGCGTTGCCAGCCCAGCGCATGGCCGATGGGGTGCACGTCGCTGCACAGCACCAGGCCGCCGATGCGGGTGACGCGGTGCAGTTCTTCCAGCGCTGTCCATAGCTGCTGCAGATGGCCGACCACCAGACCGCAGACGCTGAGATCGGCCACTGCGTCGCCCAGCGGCAGCTGCTCCAGGCTGCCCTGCTGCAGGCGCATGCGTGCCGATGGCCAGTCCTGCGCCAGCTCGGCGCGCGCACGCTGCAGCATCTGCGGCGACAGATCCACGCCGGTCACCTGCAGCGCGCCACGCCGCAAGGCATGCAGCATGTAGCGCCCGCTGCCGCAACCGGCGTCGAGCACGTGCTGGCCCTGCAACACGTTCGGCATCAACGCGAGCATGGCGCGCTCTTCGGCCAGCATCACCGGGTTGTGCGCGTGCGGCGGATACGCCTGCGCCCACAGCGCATACGCCGCTGCCGGCTCGAGGATCGGTACTGCGCTCACGACACCGCACCGCTGGCGGCTATGGCGACGCCGGGCTGGCGCGCAGGTTGGTGTGCAGGCTGGGGCACGCGCTGCAGGCCGGGTTCCAGTGCCAGTACCGCCGGATCGGCCAGCGTGGCGTCGAGCAGCTTGGAGCGTCCGTCCAGCAGCACCGGGACGGTGCGGATGCCGGCCGCGTCGAACCAGTCGGCAAAATCCGGGTCGGCGATGCGCGGGGCGCCATCGCGTATCACCGCACGCAGGTCGCCGCGTGCGCAGCCCACCACGCTGAGCGCGGGCTCGCCACCGCGGTCGCGCACGATCACCAGGTCCGCCGCCGCCCCCGGCGCCAGGCGTCCACGCGTGGCCATGCGCAGGATGCGCGCCGACTGATGGGTGACCAGGCCGAGCAACAGATCCGCAGCCAACCCGCTGCTGGCAGCGATGCGCAGTTCTTCCAGCAGATCGCGCGCACCGCTGACACGCGAATCGTTGCCCAACGCGAGCCGGCCCGCCATGCACAGACGCCAGGGATCGAGCGTGCGGCCCAGCAGTGCAAGATTGCTCGATGGGCACCACACCACCGCCGCGCCACGTGCGATCACCCGCTCGATATCGCGTTCGCCCATGCCCACGCCGTGGATCAGCACGCTGTTGGGCGCCAGGCAACCAAGCCGGTCCAGTTCTTCCAGTTCGGCGGCCGCCACCGCATCGGCACCTTCGGCCAGATGGATCATCCAGGGATGCTCGGGCGAGGTTGCGGCAAAACTGCCCTGCACCGGTGGGCCATAGCCGGTCCACCCCAGCGCATAGCTCCAGCCGAACTCGCGCAGCAGGCCAACCGGAAAGCCGGGCTCGTCCAGCGTGGCGTGCCACGGGTCGTGCTGGGCCACGCAGGTGACGCCGGCCAGCAGGTTCTTCAACCCACCATGACGCAGACGCACCGCCTTGGGCACACGCAGGGCGGCGGCCACATCGGGATGCCGGAAATGCGCCTGGAATGCCTCGATCCACGCATAGCTGTTGGGAAAGGCTGCGCCCTGCGGCAGCGGCGGCACGCAGTTGACCTGCAGATGATCGTGCGCGTTGATCAGGCCGGGCGCCAGCACATGCCCCTGCAGGTCCAGGCGCAGGCTGCCGGTGCCGAGCGTGCCGCCGAAGCGCCCCGCGCGGATGGTCAACGGCGCGCGCGACGGGCCCGCCAGGGTGATCGCGCGCGCGCGCTGCAGGCAGACATCGGCCATGGACATCGGCATCTCCACTCAGCGCTTGCGCAGCACGATCAGGAAGTGGTCGCCCATGTCGCGCAGCAGCGGCAGCCCGCCCAGGCGGTCGTCGCACCGGCCCAGACGCTCGGACAGGCGCGGATGCCGTTCGCAGAAATCCACCAGGTACGGCGGCGGCAGGAACAGGCTCAAGGCGCGATAGCGGTCCAGTACGAAGTGCTTGGCGAAGGCGCGGTAGAACTCGCGCGGCAGGTGGTACCAGGTCCAGATGGTGTGGCCGTTCATGCCCACGGCGGTGACCCCGCGCGCGGCCCGCACCGCGGCGCGCCTGAACCGCCCGCGCACGCTGTAGTGGCCGATTTCCCAGGGGCAGATGCGCCCGATCACCGAGAACACCAGGCAGCCATCGGCGCGCAGCAGGCGCGCGCATTCGGCCGCCACCGCCGGGAGATCCGGCGCGCAATTGAGCGGGCCGAAGTTGGAATACATGCCGTCGAAGCTGCCCTCCAGCTGGTCCAGCTGCTGGATGCCGACATGGGCGGCGCTTAGGCGCTCTTCCAGGCCTTGCGTGGCCGCGCGCTGGCGGGTGCGCTCGACCATTGCCGGCGACCAGTCGGTGGCCAGCACGCGGTAACCGCGACGTGCGAATTCGCCGGCATCCAGGCCGGTGCCGCACCCCAGGTCCACCAGCCGCGAGCCCACCGGCAACTCGGCCGCGACCGTGTCCCACAGCGTGGTGCGCATACGCTGGATCAACGCGTTGTTGCCGCGTGGGCCGTCGTAGTCCGGCGCCACGCTGTCGAACGCGCGTTGCGTCTCCAGCAGGCGCTCCGGGGCCACCGTGCCACCGCGCGCCGCATGCTCATTGGCCACCGACATGCGCAGCCTCCCACCCCGATCCAGCTGTTCTCACCACACTCTCCAGGCGCGACACGGCCGACGCGGCATCGCTTGATTGACCGGTGAGTGCCGCGCGCCGACGGTTTGGTTGCAGCGTCGGGCAGCGATGTCCACCGTGCCGCGCGCCGCGGAGCGGCTCAGCCGTCAGTCTGCGGCGCGGCGCCGGTACGCCGCCGCCAGGCATTGCGCAATACCGCGGCCAGCACCGCCAGCCCCGCCCCGCCGAGCAGGCCGGCGGCCCAGGCGGTGACGGCATTCGGAAACGCCTGCTGCTCGGGTACGTACAACGGCCATGCCAGCGAGGTCTGATAGGTGTAGCGCGTAGTCAGGCGGGCAATGAGATCGTCGCGCTCGCTCTTCAATGCGCGCACGGTGGCGTTGCTGTCGGTCAGCAGCACGCCTGCCAGGACCTGGGCCGGGGTCGCCGCAGCGGCGCCCTGCCCGGCCTGCACCTGCTGCTGCAGTTGATCGCGGTTACGGGTGGCCACGCGCAGATCGTCGGTCAGGCCCTGCAGGCGCGTGCGCGCCAGTGCGAGCGCCACTGCGTTGGTATCACCATGCAGGCCCTGCAAGGCGCTCACCGTCGCCAGCGCCAGGCTGCGCGCCTGCGCCGACGATTCGGCCCGGATGGTCACCCCGATCAGGTTGGCATACGGGTCCGGATCCGGCTTGAGGCTGCCGCGATACAACTGCGCCGCGCGGCTTTTCAGCGGCACGCCGGCCTGGCGCAACACCGCGTCCTGGAACAGCCGCGTCTTCATGCGATCGATCACGCGCTGGAACGGTTCGACCTTGGGATCGCGCCCGGCCGGCGTGGGGCCGATCTCGCCGACCTGGATCCAGGCGGTGGCTTCCCACTGCGGCCTGGCCAGGCGGGTAAAGGCAACGGTCAGTGCAAGCACCACCACCAGCGCGGCCAGCGCCCAGCGCCATTCGCGACGCAGGATGCGCCACAGGTCGATCAGATAGATGTCGTCGTGTTGAGTCATGGTGCACCGGCTCTGGAACATGTGAAAACGAAGCTGCCGCGCATTACGCAGCAGCGGTGGGTGCGGCATTACGGTTGGGCAGCAGCACCGTGCCGGCATGCAGCACCAGGCACAGCGCGATGAAGCCGAAATTGGTCCAGGTGAAGGCCTGCGGCGCGAACGGCGACATCAGGCAGGCATAGGCGATGCGCAGGAAGATCAGCACATGGAAGATCGACAGGCAGCTGTCGAGCAAGCGCACGCTCCACAGCAGGCCGGCATACAACGCCAGCAGCGCCAGCAACACGCCGGGCGCGCCCCAGGCCATCAGGAATGGAAAGAACTCGGTCCCCACATTGATGTTGGGCGCATCCAGCGGGATGCCGGTGCCGGCGGTGGCGATCGAGCCACTGAACGGCACCAGCTGATTGACCAGGAAGCTGGCGTTGACATACCCCTTGGCCAGGATCGCGCCGAAGTTGTACGGCCCGGCGCTGATGTACAGCAGCAACCACTGCACGCCCTGCGGCATGGCGCGATACACAGCACTGAACGGCAGGGCGACCGTGGCCAGCGAGCCGGAACGCAGTGCGCCGAGGATGGAAAACACCCCGCCGCCGGCCAGCACCAGCAGGCCGATGGTCTTCCACGGCAGGCGGCGCGCCGGGTCGCGGCGCAACAGCATCACCAGCACGAACGAAAACAGCCCGGCAAAGATGCGGTTGCGGTCGATCACCACGATCGGGAACACGAATCCCAGCACCACCATCGCCGCGCGCAGCCCGCGATGGCGCACGCACAGCAGCGCGATCGGCGGCAGGATCCAGCACATGTTGGAGATGTGCCGCACATGCGCGCGCAACGGGCTCAAGGTGGCATAGGAGGACGGATCGCTGAACAGCGGAATCGGAAACAGCGCCACATCCACGATGCAGAACACCGTCACCACCGCCGCCAGCGTCATCACCACGAACGCGTCGCGGGCGCCGGCATAGCGGTAGGCGCGAAAGCGCTCCACCGCAGGCAACTGTATGCGCAGCCTGGCGTCCAGCACGCAGGTCGCAGCGGCGGCGATGGCCAGCAGCGCGATGCCGTCCGCATAACCGCCGGGCAAGCTGTAGGTCAGCAGCGTCAGCGCGCAGCTGAGCAGCATCGGCAGTGCCAGATAGGTCGCCGGCCGGCGTAATAGCGTGCTCATGCCGGCTTCGCTACGCCGCGCGCCTGCCCGGGCCGCCACCTGGCTGGCAGCGACGACCAGGTATAGGCGAGCAGGTGCCCGATCACCCTGTGCGGCCGGCGCTGCAGGAAGGCCACCTTGGCCGCGATGTAGTGCGCCTGTGCGCGCAGCAAGCTGCGCTCGGGCGCGTCGAACAACTCCGCACAGCGCACTGCCACCTGACGCGATTCGCACAAGTTGGCAATCCGCGTGCGCACGTCCGCGGTCTTGCTGAGATTGCTGCCGTGCAGGCGGTAGGCACACACTGGCACGTCGATAAAGCCCAGCGCATCACGTGCGGCCAGGCGCAGGAAAAAGTCCCAGTCTTCGATCCGCAACGATTCGTCCCAGCCGGCGCGCGCATCGAAGGCACTGCGGCGCAGCAACGCCACTGCGCCGCCGACCGCCCACTGCTGGATCACCGCGCGGCGGATGCCGGACGCGGAGCGGTACAGATCGACATCCACACGATGCAGGTCGCGCATGGCGCTGGCGTGCAGCAGTTGCCCATGCTGATCGACCACGCAGGCATCGCCAATCACGGCCAGCTTCTGCGGATGCGCTCGCAGGTAGCGCACCTGCGCGTCCAGCCCGCCGGCCAGCAGATAATCGTCGCTTGCGCCCAGCCGCAGGTAATCGCCCCGCGCGCGCAGCGCCAACTCGTTGAGCGTGGCCGCCACACCACGATTGGCGCGCTGGACGAACTGCACCGGCAGCCGGTGGCCGTGGGAAGCGATCCACTGCACGATCTTCTCGCCGGTCGCGTCGCTGGAGCCATCGTCGATGATGACCAGTTCCTTGCACGGGTACGGGTCTTCCAGCACGCTGTCCAGGCAGCGTTGCACGAAGCGTTCGTGGTTGAAGGCCGGAATCAGCACCGACACCAACGGCCAGCGCGCACGCCGGATGGGATGGGTGGAATCGCTCATGCCGGCTGCACCAGATAACGACGCACCACCACGATGTTGAACAGCAGATACAGCACATAGTTGGCGACGAAGGCATACATCGCACCGATCAGCCCCCATTGGGCGGTGAACAGGTGCACCAGCGCCAGGTAGCTGGCGGCAAACACGCATTCGGAGATCACGAACAGCCGTGTCATCGCCTTGGCCAGCATCACGTACGACAGCACGAAGGCTGCGATCTTGATCACATCGCCCAGCAACTGCGGGGCATACAGCGGCGTGGCCTGGGCAAACCGGGCGTCGAACAACAGCCAGGTCACCCAATCGCGACACACATACACGCCCAGCGCCGTGACGATCACCGCCGGCATCACATGGCGATACGCGGTCCGCAGCTCGCGCCCGAGCGCTGCGCGCTGCTGCAGCGATGCCAGCTTGGGCAGGTAATACACGTTGATGGCGGTGGTGAAGAACAGCAGATACGCATCCGACACCCGGCTCACCGCCTGCCAGTAACCCACCTGCTGCCAGCCGAACTGCAGCGCCAGATGGTCGCGCACCAG
This sequence comes from Xanthomonas sp. BRIP62418, assembly GCF_003993495.1. Classification (NCBI taxonomy): domain Bacteria; kingdom Pseudomonadati; phylum Pseudomonadota; class Gammaproteobacteria; order Lysobacterales; family Lysobacteraceae; genus Xanthomonas; species Xanthomonas sp. BRIP62418. The sequence continues at coordinate 41,740 of NZ_QEZG01000023.1, read as the reverse complement.
GATGGCCACCAGTTGCGGCACCAGCGTGGCGGTCAGCGTCATCACCGAGAAGGCCGCCAGCCTGCGCGTCATCTGCGCATCGAAGCGCATGCGCAACATGTCGCGCCGAAAATAACGGCTGCGCCACAGCGCCGGCACGCCGGCCAGCAACCACAGCACCTGGCCCAGCACCAGCGCCAGCAATGCGCCCTGCAACTGTGCCCGGCTGGACAGCCATGCCACCAGTGCCACGCTCAGCACTGCGCCGCTGACCTGCACCAACGCCAGGCGGCGCACGTCCATGAAGCCGTTGATCACCGCCAGGATGTAGTTGACCAGTGCGATGCCCAGCTGCGCCACGGCCACCACGCAGATCAGCGGCCGGTACGCCGCATCGCCGAGCAGGCGTTCGGCGATGGCGCCACTGAACAGCAACGCCAGCACCGCCATCACGCAAGCTGCGCAGAAGGCGTACCACAGCGCCGCGCTGAGCAGACGTGTCAGCGCAGCGGCATCGTCGCGATATTCGGCCACGTACTTGACGATGCCCGCGCTGATGCCGCCACCTGCCAGCACCGCCAGCACCGACATCAGATTGAGGAACTGGCCCAGGCGGCCGACCCCTTGCGGGCCGGCGTGCACCGCCACCAGCTTCACCACCACCAGCGCGGCCAGCAGCTTGGCCAGCGTCGCAACGCCGGTGTAGGCGCTGCTGCGCACGAGATTCATGCAGCGGTGCCAAACGACTGGCATGCGGCAATCACACGCGCAACCGAGGCATCGTCCAGCGCAGGCCCCATCGGCAGGCTCAGCACCTCGCGGTGCAGCCGCTCGCTCACCGGCAGGCAGGCATCGCCCAAGGTGGTGTAGGCCGGCTGCCGGTGCGGCGGCACCGGGTAATGGATCTGGGTCTGGATGCCCGCGCGCAGCAGATGCGCCTGCAAGGCATCGCGCTGGGTGCTGCGCACCACGAACAGATGCCAGACGTGCTGCGCTTCGGCCACCACCGTGGGCAGCGTGATCAAGGGGTTGTCGATGCCGTGCAGGTAGCGCTGCGCCACCGCGCGGCGCCGGGCGATTTCATCATCCAGATAGCCCAGCTTGACCCGCAGGAACGCCGCCTGCATCTCGTCCAGGCGTGAATTCACGCCCTGACAGAGGTGGTGATATTTCACCTGCGAACCGTAATTGCGCAGCGCGCGAATACGCTCGGCCAGGCGCGCATCCGAGGTCACCACCGCGCCAGCATCGCCGAGCGCTCCGAGGTTCTTGGTCGGGAAGAAACTGAAGGCCGCCGCATCGCCGAAGGCACCGGCACGGCACCCCTGCGCGCTGGCGCCATGCGCCTGCGCGGCATCCTCGATCAGCAGCAGCCCGTAGCGATGCGCCAGCGTCTGTAGCGCCGGCATGTCGACCAACTGCCCATACAGATGCACCGCCATGATGGCGCGCGTCCGCGGGCCGATCGCCTTCTCCACGCTGGCCGGATCGATGTTGAAGGTCGCAGGGTCCGGCTCCACCGGCACCAGCACCAGGTGGTTCTGGCTGATCGCCAGGAAGGTGGCGATGAAGGTGTTGGCGGGCACGATGATTTCATCGCCCTCGCGCAACACGCCCAGCTCGCGATAGCCGCGCAGGATCAGCGACAACGCATCCAGCCCGTTGCCCACACCCACCGCCTGCGCCGCGCCGCAGTAACTGGCGAATTCTTCCTCGAATGCCGCCAGCTCCTGCCCGAGCACATACCAGCCGGCATCGATCACCCGCGCCGCAGCAAGCTTCAGCGCATCGGCATAGCGCGCATTGACCGCGCGCAAATCCAGGAACGGCACATCCATTACAGCATCCATCGATAGAAGTCCTGTACCACGGCACGCGCGCCGAAGCGCTCCTTTTGTTCGACCAGACCGTCGTTGAGCACCCGGCCAGCCTGTTCGGTCGAATTACCGAAGCTGAAGTAATGGCGCTGCGCATACACCTGGGTGATCAGTTCGGCCAGCAGCAGGCTCAGCGCATCCAGCTGGCGACCGCGCGCGGAGACCGCCAGATACTGGGTATGCACGCTGCGACCGAAATCCAGCACCAGCGCTGCCGCCAACAGCTCCCCGTCGGCACGCGCCTCGTGCAGCACGATCTGCTGCGGAAACCGGTGTTGCAGCAATTGCAGCTCGTCCAGCCGATGGGTCGGTGCCACCTGATGGCGCTGCAATACCTGGGTCAGCAGGGCATGAAATTCATCGAGCCCGGTACCGACCCGGATCTGCACACCGGCCTTGCCCGCCTTGACCAGCGACCGTCGGCGTTCGGCGCTGAACGCAAACGGCTCGCGCAATGCAATTGCCGACGACAGGTCGCGCCGGTACAGCTGGGCGCCCACGCGATGCAGGGCATACAGGTCCTCTTCGGCCGGATATGCGTGAAAGATATGCGGCACCGGCTTGTACACGAGTTCGCGCACCCCTTGCGCGCGATAGTGCGCGGCGATCTGTTCGAAGACCTGCAAGGTGGCGCCCGCGCGCAAGGCCCGCGACGACAGCAGGCCCGCATAGCTCAGGCCGGCGTGGCTACTGACGCAGTCGCCTTCCAGGTTCGCCGGCAACACCGCCACCACTTCGCCACCGCGCTCGATCAGCAATGACGCATCCACGAAGCGGTCGGCGTGATAGTCCATGTAGCCGCGTCGATGCAGGATATTGCCATTACGCGAGGACGCCACCAGCGCGTCCCAGGCAGGCGCATCACTGGCCTGGTACGGCCTAACCGAAAACATGGCGTCCCTGCAGCTCCGACGGCAACGCGGCATCGGCCAGGCCGAAGCCGGCCTGCCCCATTGCATTGCCGTTGTAGAACATCAATACCCGATCATGCTGCTGGATCAAGGCCGGATAACAGAGCGTGTGCGCATCCCAGCCGTGCTCGGACAGCTGCAGCCCCAGTTGACTGTCATCGCGCTGCCACTGCACGCCGTCGCCACTGAAGGCGATACCCGGGAAGTAGCCACCGTGGGTGTCGCCGCGGGTGAAATACATCAGATAGCGCCCGCCCAGGCGATACACGCGTGGACGGCCGATGCGGTATTCGTCGCCCTGCGGACGCAGGCACACCACATCCTCGACAGGGAGATGGCGCAGATCCTCGGTCTCCGCATAGCGGATGTGGTAGCGCGGATACGGCTGGCCGCCGATGGTTTCCCAATCGTCGCCCACCGCGTACCACAGCCGCCACCGCCCATCCTCGAAACGTGCCGAATGCACCGCGGCAATCGTGCTGCGGCCGGGGGCGCGATCCAGCAACGGGGTGTCCTGCCGGCGCTCAAAACGCTCGCCGCCATCGCGGGACACCGCAAGCCCGGTGAAGGCCAGGAACTTGGCCTTGGCCACACGCTGAAAACCGACGTAGAACATGTACAGCCCATCCGGCCCGGCCACGACATCGCCCAGAATCATGCCGTTGTCGTCGAAACAGCCATCGCGGCCGATATCCAGCACCGGCTGCCGGCTCACGCCGACGATCTGCGTCGGCGCATCGGCGCGCACGTCCACATAGCCGATCCGGCTCACCCCCTGTGCATCGCGAAAGCCTGCATAGACCCGCAGCACCTGCGCAGACAGCCGGTGCGGCGTCGGCGTCAGCGCGGCGTGCTGCATCCAGCCGCCCACGCCATCGCGCGCAACGTCGAAGACCAGGCCGCGCTTGGTCCAGGCAAACATGCTCACAGCGCCACGTCGAAGCTGGACCTGCCGGCCACCGCGCGCGCCGGCGAGCCCACGTAGACGCGCTCGGGTTCGGTATGCCGGGTGACCAGCGCGCCGGCACCGATGATGTTGTCCGCGGCGATGCGCACCTTGTCGCTGAGCGTGGCGTTGACACCAATGAAGCTGCCGCGCCCGATCTCGCAATAGCCGGAAATTACCGCGTGCGAGGCGATGAAGACATTGTCCTGCACCACGGTGCGGTGACCGATGTGGTTGCCGCTCCACAGGATGCAGTTGTCGCCGATCCGGGTGAACGGCTGGATGACATTGCCCTCGAAGAGGAAACAGTTGGCGCCGATCTGCGCATTGCGCCAGACGAACGCACGCGAACTGACGTAGCTGGCGCAGCGATAGCCGCGCCGCAGCATGTCCTGAAAAAAGCGCGTCCGCAGGCGGTTGAGCCGCGTGGCCGGGATGGCCACGAAGACCTCGTACTGCGCGGGCGGATAACGCTGTTCGAGCTCCTCAAAGGCCACCACCGGCAGCTCGGCCAGCGTGGGCCGCAACAGGAAGTCGCGCTCCACGCTGAAGGCCACCACGGTGTAGTCGCTGTCGTGCTGAAAATACTCGCAGGCGATCTGCGCAAACTCGCCTGCGCCAATGATCACCAATGGCTTGTGCACGCTCATGCTTCCAACCTGCGTGCTTCCAGGCCGCTGCCAGCGCGCGCCTCGCTGAGGAACTGGTCGTAGTCCAGAATGTAGTCGGCGGGATCGTAGAACTGGTCGGCCAGCACCATCAGCACGCAGTCGGGGCTGAAGCGATGCAGGTCGCGCCACACCATGCGGCCGAGCAGCAGGCCTTGCGATGGATCGTCCAGCACCACTTCCTGCTGGCCGTGGCCATCGCCCTGGTCCAGCAGGATCGTCACCGAGCCATGCAAGGCCACCGCAAGCTGGTTGAGCTGACGGTGTGCATGCTGTCCGCGATGGACGCCGTTGCGGGTGCCGAACAGGTAATACACGCGACGTATCTCGAACGGGACATTGCGCTGCTGCTCCAACGAAATGAGCAGTCCGCGATCGTCGCCGTGGGTATGCAACTGGATGCGTTCGATGGCCATGATCGGAAGGGCGTAACCGCTGACTGCACGTAGTGCGACATGCCTGAGTGCGCCGGGATGCGCGAAAGGTTGCGCGCGGTCACGGCGCTGCGAAGCCAGGTGCGCACAAGCGCAGTTGCGCACGCCGCAGCACCGCGATGTGCGGCGCATGCGAGCGAAATGCCGACTGCAACGCAACCTTTCTCCGACATCGCCGCACATATCGGTGCACGTTCACCTGGCCGCCGTTCGGCCGGCGTGGGGAGCCAGGCCTGGCAGCGCACTGCCGGAACCAACGACCACCACCGGAAGACAGATCAGATGAGTCCATCCCCCCAGCCGCCCGCCAGCGCGTCCGCCAGCGGCGCAGGCCCCATGCCATTGCCGGAACAGGCGCCGGCAGCCGCGCGCGTGCTGCCGCTGCCAACCTCGATGCGTGTCCTGCACTGGCTTACCGTGCTGTGCCTGGCCATGGCGGCCACGCTGATCCTGCTGCGCGCCGAACTGGATGGCCGCGCACTGCGCCAGTGGCTGCTGGAAGGTCACCGCCACTTCGGCCTGTTGGTACTGGTGTTGTTCGCCTTGCGGGTCGGTTTGCGGTTGCGCCTGCGCACGCTGCCACCCGGCCCGCCCGCCTCGCTGCCGATGCGCCTGGCCGCTGGTGCCACGCATGTGGCGATGTACGGGCTGATGCTCGCGTTGCCGTTGCTGGGCTGGGCGCTGAGCGGTGCCTTCGGCAAGACGGTGTATTTCTTCGGCATCCCGCTGCCCGCGTTGGTCGCACCCGATGGTGACCTCGGCGACACCCTGGGCATGTGGCACTTGAATGCCGCCTGGGCGCTGCTGGCGCTGGTGCTGCTGCATATCGGCGCCGCGCTCTGGCATCACCTGGTCTTGCGCGACGGCCTGCTGCGTCGCGTGCTGCCGGGCAAGCGCGCATGAGCCGCCGCATGCCGCCCTCTGTGACCCGTTTCCTCGCCCGTTCCCGCACCGCTGCATCCCGCACTGTCGAACAAGGACTTCCCATGCCTGCTCCCCAGCCCGCTCCGCGTCGCACCGCCACGCGTCCCGCCTCCCTGACGTCCTTGTTGTGCGTGTCCGGCCCGTTGCTGCTGCTGGCCAGCACGCACGCCCAGGCGATCCCCTCGTTCGCGCGCCAGACCGGCTCGTCCTGCGCGGATTGCCACATCGGTTCCTACGGCCCGTCGCTCACGCCTTACGGCATGCGCTTCAAGCTTGGTGGCTTCACCGATACCAATGGCGAAGGCACCAAGATTCCGGTGTCCGGCCAGCTGACCTGGGCGCGCAACAATCCCAGCCGCGGCGACAGCACCGCGCGGCTGACCCAGGCCGACCTGTATCTGGCCGGCCGGGTCAACGACAACATCGGCGGCTACTCCAAGATCCGCTCCAACAACAGCGGCAATGCCACCTTCGATACGCGCCTGGACGATGTGGACCTGCGCTTTGTCAGCAAACCGTTCCAGATGGCCGGCAAGGACACCATGCTCGGCGTCAGCGTCAACAACAATCCGGGCATCTCCGACCCGGTGCATGTGTTGCCGAATGCGTCCACCCTGACGCCGGCATCCAATGGCGGCGCGTCCACCATGCTCAGCTCCTCGTCCCTGTCCAACCGCGTCATCGGTGCCAGCGTGTACGGGCTGTACGACAAGAACTGGTACGGCGAAGTGGGCAGCTACAGCGCGTTGTCGCCCTCGGCGCAGGATCGGCTCGGCTGGCCGATCAATGGCGACCCGGGCAAGCTCAGCGACACCAGTTATGCGCGTCTTGCGTACATGAAGGACATGAAGCGGCAGTTCTTCTCGGTGGGCCTGACCGCGCTCAACACGCGCCGCCAGCGTCCGCGCAACGGGCCCAGCGACGACCTCACCGATTTCGGCTACGACCTGACCTATCAATTCCTCGGCACCCGCGAACACGTGCTGTCGCTGGCCTACGTCAACATCTACGAGCGCCGCAGATACGGCAGCCCGCTGATTCCGTCCGACCCGACCATGCCCGCGCTCGACCGTGGCAGCGTGCGCGACCAGACCATCAGCATGAACTACGCGTTCAAGCAGACCTACGGCGTGCTGGCCGCGCACATGATCAACACCGGTTCGTTCGATGCAGCGCGTTATTCGCCGGTCGGCATCCCCGACACCACCAGCAATCTGATCCTGGTGTACTGGAGCCCGTTCGGGCGCGAAGGCACCTACACCACCAACGCCAACCTGCGCGTGTCGGCTGGCTGGTTCCGCTTCGACAAGTTCAACGGCAGCACCTCCAACGTGTTCCGCGGACCGCCGATCACCAATCCGCGCGACCTCGACAGCTTCACGCTGTCGGTGAACCTGGCGTTCTGATTTCCCCTGTTGCACGCAACCGTACGGACTCCCATGCCTTCATTTCCCAAGACCCTGTTGTGCGCTTCGCTGGCCGGCCTGCTGCTGGCCGGCGCCACCCTGACCGCCCCGGCGCGGGCCGCCGATGGCAAGAGCGTGTTCGCAAGCGAATGTGCCGAATGCCACAGCGCCGCCCAGGGCAAGAACAAGAAGGGCCCGTCCCTGTTTGGCATCGTCAACCGCCCTCCCGGCAGCGTGGCCGATTTCAGCGGCTACTCGCCCGACCTCAAAGCTTATTCGGCCGTGCTCAAGGGCCGCTCGACGGACCTGATGCCGAACAAGGGCGTCTGGGATGCAAACAGCCTGAAGGCATTCCTGAAGCAGGACTCCAAGAAGGCCCTGCCCGGCACCAAGATGAAGTACGAAGGGCTGGAGGACGAAAAGGAACTGAACGCGCTGATCGCCTACCTCGCTACCCTGCATTGAGACCGTCCGGCAGGCGACGGACCGGCCGCGCCGGCACCGCGGCGCGGGATGCCTGCCCCAGGGCGGTCCCGGCACCGGCCTGACGGCGCCGCCGGTGGAGAGGGATGCCCGCTTCAAGCAGCGTACAGCCGGCCGGCCGCAGTGTCCGCGTCCAGCACCGCCCCCCGGACCAGCACTGCACATGTGTGCCGGGCCGCGTTGCCTGAACCGGTCCCTTCGCGTATACGGACGAAACCGTCGCAGCCGCGGCGGTCTCGTCCTGCGTGATGGGTGACTATCCCGCCCCGCCCTGTGCCGACGTCCTACGCCCTTGCCCACCGTGTCACCCGCCCAGCACGCCCCCTTACGACCGCGACGCCGATGCGCCTGCGGCGGGCAGCCGTGGGGCGCGATCGGTGCTCGCCCGACGCTGTCCGCCGTGTTTTTGTCGCCAGGCCTGCCTTGCACGTCTCTGCGCTGCGGGCGGCGCCACCGCGCGCCGTTGCGCCGCAGTCTGTTGCTGGCGCTGGTGCTGGGCCCGTGCGGCAACGCGCTGGCGGATAACCTTGGCGGCGCGGTCGCCGTGGCCTCGACCCTGATCGACCGCGGCATCTCGGTCGCCCCCAACCGCGTCACCCTGCAGGCAGCCGGCTACTGGCTGCCCTCCCCCGGCTGGTCGGTCTCGGTGTCCACGGCACTGCAGTCGCCCTCGCTGAGCCGGCCAGTGGCGGTGACTGCCCAGGGCGCACGCGCCTGGATGCTGGACGACCGTTGGCAGATGCAGGCCAGCCTGTTGTATTACGCCTACCCCGCCGACCGCCAGTCGCGCACCTTCGACCGCCAGGAAGCGAGCCTGGCGTGGTCCTACCGCGACATGCTCACGTTCTCGCTGTCCACCTTCAATTTCCCGCGTGCGCAGCGCTCGCCCTGGAACAAGGTGATCGATGTCACCGCCAGCGTGCCGCTGTCGGCCAGTGTCAGCCTCTCGGCAGGCGCCGGCATCTCCGACTTCCCGGCCATGACCTACGGCGCCCAGAGTTCCGGCCGCTATCGGTATGGGCAACTGGGCCTGAAATGGAACCACGCCGCATGGACCGTGAAGCTGGACCGGGTGCTGACCAGCAGCAACACCCCGCGTGCGCAGGGCGGCCCCGGCGAAACGCCGTGGGTGGGCATGGTGTCGCGCGCGTTCTGATCCACCCGCAACCTTTTGCCCGCTCCCGGGCACCTAGATGTGTCCTCTGCCGTGCGTGCCTTGATGAATGATTCCGACACCCTGGGTGATGCCACCGATCGCATGCTGCTGCGCCGCATGGCGGCAGGCGATCGCGCCGCGTTGTCCACCATGTACACCAGCTATCACGGCCGGCTGTGCCGGTTCCTGTCGCGCCTGACCCGGCGCCCGGACATCATCGAGGAAGCCATCAACGATTGTTTCTGGATCGCCTGGCAAAAGGCCGGCGACTTCCGCGGCGATTCGCAGGTCTCGACCTGGATCATGGGCATTGCCTACCGCTGCGGCCTCAAGTGCCTGCGCCAGCACGACGGCGAGGCCATCGACGATACCGCCATGGTGGAAGACCACGCCCCCAGCGCCGACGACAACGACGACCGCGAACTGCGCGACTGGCTCGACAAGGGCATGGAACGGCTGTCGCCGGACCAGCGCCTGGTGATCGAACTGGTCTATGGCGTCGGCCACAAGCTGGAAGAAGTCGCCGAGATCATGCAGTGCCCGGTGGGCACCATCAAGGCCCGGCTGTTCCATGCGCGGGTCAAATTACGCAATGTGCTGCCCGGCCTGGCCGGCGGCGCCCCCTATACGGAGACCATGCAATGAAGACGTTTTTCATCGCGCCTGGCAAGGAATGCTCGCACGCCTGGGAACTGATGCCCGCGGTCCTGCTCGACAGCGCCACCGAGGAAGAGAACACCTGGCTGATCGCGCATGTGGCCAAGTGCGCCTCGTGCAGTGCCGAGTTCGCCCAGCAGAACCGCCTGCGCCAGGCGCTGGCACTGCCGTCGGCGGTGAAGCTGGACCCCGACGCCGGCCTGCAGCGCCTGCTCGGCCGGCTGGATGCGCCGGAGCAGATCAGCGCGCCTGCGCCGCCGCCGGCAGCGCGCCGCTCCGGCAGCTGGACGGTCCGTGCCCTGGCGGCCGCGGCCCTGGTGCAGGCGATCGGCCTGGGCGTCATGGGCGTCAAGCTGGCCGCGCCGGCGCCCTCGCACGACTACCGCACGCTCAGCAGCGCCACCGCCCAGCCGGTGCCGCAAGGCGCCATCCGGGTGGTGCCGGACGCCAGGATGACCGTGGCCGACTGGGACCGCCTGCTGCATGCGCAGCAGTTACAGGTGATCGGCGGGCCCAACGACATGGGCGCCTACACCGTGGTGCCGGCCGCACTGCAACCGCCGGCACAGCCGCAGCGGACCGTGCAACAGCTGCGCGCCAACCCCGGCATCCGGATGGCCGAGATCGTGTCCGCGCCATGAAGCGCATGCTCGCCATCGGCGTGATCGCCGCATGCATCGGCCTTGGCACGCACACCAGCGTGCAGGCCGCACCGCAGGAGCCGGCGCACGTCGCCGCCGCCAGCAGCAGCACGCCACCGGCAGCCGATGCGCAGACGCCCGACAGCAGCCGCGACATCCTGCTGGCGGTGGCCAACCCGCTCAGTGCGCCGCCGGCGCGCGCCGGTTCCAGCCTGATCGGCTACGCCTCCAGTTACTACGGCGCCGGCCAGAAGGCGGCCGCGCGCATGGAAGCGCTCAAGCAGCGCTACAAGCTGCGCGAAGTCGCCGGCTGGCCGATCACCTCGCTGGGCCTGTACTGCGCGGTGTTGCAGCCGCCACCGGGCGTGTCGCGCGACGAACTGGTCACTGCGCTGGCCGACGACGACGGCGTGGAGCTGGTGCAGCCGGTGCAGGATTTCTCGGTGTTTTCCGCCGACGCGTCGGAAAAGACCACCGCGCTGTCCGGCTACAACGACCCGTACGTGGATCTGCAACGCGGCTTCATCGCCACCGATGCGGCCAGCGCGCAGACCGTCACCCAGGGCCGCGGCGTGGTGGTGGCGGTGGTGGATACCGGCGTGGACACCACCCATGCCGACCTGAAGACACGCATCCGCGATGTGCACGACCTGGTCGACGACGCGCCGGTGATGACCAGCAGCGACTCGCACGGCACCGAAGTGGCCGGCATCATCGCCGCCGGCAGCAACAACCATCAAGGCATCGTCGGCATGGCGCCCAAGGCCATGCTGAGCATCTACAAGGCCTGCTGGTATGCGCCCAGCGTCGGCGCCACCGCACGCTGCAACACCTTCACCCTGGCCAAGGCGCTGGCGGCGATCAACAACAGCTCCGCGCGCGTGATCAACCTGAGCCTGGGTGGCCCGGCCGACCCGCTGCTGAGCAAGATGCTGCAGCACCTGGTGCAGCAAGGGCGCATCGTGGTCACCGCAATGCCGCCCAACGGGCGCCTGGACGGCTTTCCCAACGATGTGCCGGGCGTGCTGGTGGTCCGCAGCAGCAGTTCCAGCGCCGCCATGCCCGGCGTGCTCAGCGCCCCCGGCAAGGACATCCTGACCACCCAGCCGAACGGCCGCTACGACTTCACCTCCGGCTCGTCGATGGCCACCGCGCATGTCAGCGGCATGGTCGCGTTGCTGCTGTCGCTGTCGCCCTCGCTCGATGCCAAGGCACTGCGCGAGCTGATGCAGCGCACCAGCAAGATCTCCGACGGCCAGTTGCAGGTCAACGCCGGCGCCGCCGTGCAGGCACTGGCGCCTCCCGCCCGACATCCCAACTGACGACACCGGCATGGCCAAGTGGATTCCCCTGTGGCTGCACAAACTCAGCTCGCCGCCCGTCTTCTATCGCGTCGCCGGACGCGTGCGCCCGTGGGCATTGGGCCTGGCGCTGCTGCTGGGTGCGGTGGCCGTCTACGGTGGGCTGGTGCTGGCGCCGCCGGATTACCAGCAGCACGATGCCTACCGCATCATCTTCATCCACGTGCCCAGCGCCTGGATGAGTCTTTTCATCTACGCGGCGATGGGCGTGGCGGCGTTCATCGCGCTGGTATGGCGGATCAAGCTGGCCGAGGTGGTGACCATGGCCTCGGCGCCGATCGGCGCGGCCTTCACCTTCATCACCTTGTGCACCGGCGCGCTGTGGGGCAAGCCGATGTGGGGTACCTGGTGGACCTGGGATGCACGGCTGACTTCCGAGTTGCTGCTGCTGTTCCTGTATCTGGGCGTGCTCGGCCTGTACCACGCAGTGGAAGAGCGCCGCCAGGCGATGCGCGCGGCCGGGCTGCTCGCGCTGGTGGGCCTGGTCAATCTGCCGATCGTGCATTACTCGGTGGTGTGGTGGAACACCTTGCACCAGGGCTCCACCGTGCGCCTGCTCGGCCCCTCCACGATGAGCGCAGACATGCTGTGGCCGCTGCTGACGATGCTGCTGGCCACCAAGTGCTACTACGTGGCCAGCCTGTTCGGCCGCGTGCGCGTGGACCTGCTCGCCCTGGACAGTGGCAAGGACTGGGCACGCCGCATCGTGTTGACCGGGCGCACCGCATGACCACCTTGCTGGCCATGGGCGGTTACGGGCAATACGTGTGGACCGCGTACGCCGTGTTCGTGCTGGTGCTGCTGGCCGATCTGGCATCGCCGTGGTTGCGTCGGCGCCGCCTGCCGCGCGAACTGCGCGGCCAGTTGCAACGGCAGACGCCGCGGCGCCCACGCGATGTGGCGTCTGCAGCGCCGCTGGAGCGTGAGGCCCCATGAACGCCACCCGCAAGCAACGCCTGTGGCTGGTGCTCGGCGCACTCGCCGCCGCCGCTTTGGCCGTCACGCTGATCGTGCTCGCACTGCAACGGAACATGAGCTATCTGTTCACGCCCAGCCAGGTGCATGCTGGCGCAGCGGCGAGTTATCAGCAGTTCCGCCTCGGCGGCATGGTCAAGGCTGGCTCGATCCAGCGCGCCACCGACAGCCTCACCGTCCATTTCACCGTGATCGACAAGCACGCCGCGACGCAGGTCGAATACACCGGCATTCTTCCGGACCTGTTTCGCGACAACCAGTCGGTGATCGCCAACGGGCGCATGCAGGGCGGGCGCTTTGTCGCCAACGAAGTGCTGGCCAAGCACGACGAAACCTACATGCCGAAGGAACTGAAGGACGCGATGGCCGAAGGCCATGTCGGCAAGCCGATGCCCGCCACCGCCGTGCCGCTGTCTGCGCCGCGCTGATGCGGCGCGCACGGTGTTCCAGCAATCGATGATCTCTCTTCGCTGCACGATGCGGTTTGCCCATGACGCCTGAACTCGGCCAGATCGCACTGATCCTGGCGTTACTGCTCTCGCTGGCCCAGGGCGTGTTGCCGCTGGTCGGCGCCTGGCGCGGCAACACCGCGTTGATGGGCATTGCGCGGCCTGCCGCGGTCGGCCAGGCGCTGTTCGTGTGGATGGCGTTCGGCCTGCTCGCCTGGTCGCTGCTGTCGCTGGATCTTTCGGTGCGCTATGTCGCCGACAACGCCAACACCGCCCTGCCCTGGTACTACCGCTTCGCCGCGGTGTGGGGTGCGCACGAAGGCTCGCTGCTGCTGTGGATCGCGATCCTGTCGACCTGGACGGTGCTGCTGGCCGCCTTCAGCCGGCATCTGCCGCAGCAGTTCGCCGCGCGCGTGCTGGCGGTGCTGGGGCTGGTGTCGCTGGGCTTTCTGGCCTTCATCCTGCTCACCTCCAATCCGTTCGGGCGGCTGTCGCCAATTCCGCTGGATGGCAACGAACTCAATCCGGTGCTGCAGGATCCGGGCATGACCTTCCACCCGCCGGTGCTGTACACCGGCTATGTGGGGTTCTCGGTGGCGTTCGCGTTCGCGGTGGCGGCCCTGCTCGGCGGCGAACTGGAGCAGGCCTGGGTGCGCTGGGCGCGGCCGTGGACCAACGTGGCCTGGGCCTGCCTCACCGCCGGCATCGTTGCCGGCAGCTGGTGGGCATACGCGGAACTGGGCTGGGGTGGCTGGTGGTTCTGGGACCCGGTGGAAAACGCCAGTTTCATGCCGTGGCTGGTCGGCACCGCGCTGATCCACACCCAGGCGGTCACCGAAAAACGCGGCAGCCTGCGCGCCTGGACCATCCTGCTGTCGATCCTGGCGTTCTCGCTGTCGTTGCTGGGCACCTTCCTGGTGCGCTCGGGCGTGCTGACCTCGGTGCATGCCTTCGCCGCCGATCCGCGCCGCGGCCTGTACATCCTGATCTTCCTGATCGCCGTGGTCGGCGGCTCGTTGCTGCTGTACGCGCTGCGCGCACCCAGGATCGCCAGCGGCAAACCGTTCGCCGCCGCCTCGCGCGAGACCGCGATCCTGATCGGCAACCTGCTGCTCACCGTGGCCGCGGCGATGGTGTTGCTGGGCACCTTGTTTCCGCTGGTGGCCGATGCCTTCGGCCTGGGCAAGGTGTCGGTGGGGCCGCCCTACTTCGGCCTGCTGTTCCCGCTGCTGATGGTGCCGGTGATGCTGTTGCTGCCGTTCGGCCCGTACCTGCGTTGGGGCAAGGCCGAGGCGGCGCCGTTGCGGGCACTGGGCACGCGCGCCGGCATCGCCGCGATTGCCTGTGCGCTGGTCGGCAGCCTGTTTGCCGATGGCCAGGTCAAGGCGATTGCCGGGATCGGGGTCGCCGCATGGGTAGCAGCCGGCACCGCGCTGTACATGCACAAGCGCTGGCGCGAGATGCCGCCCGGCCGGCGCTTTCCTGCGGAAATGGCCGGCATGCTGCTCGCGCATGCGGGCGTGGCGGTGTTCGTGGCCGGCGTGCTGGTGTCCGAAAGCCTGTCGGTCGAACGCGACGTGCGTCTGGCACCCGGGCAGACCGCCGAGATCGCCGGCTACGCATTCCGCTTCGATGGCGTGCAACTGATCGACGGGCCGAACTGGAAGGCCGAACAAGGCAGCGTGCAGGTCAGCCGCGATGGCCAGGTGGTGGCGCAACTGCATCCGCAAAAACGCCTGTACAGCAGCGAGCGCATCCAGACCGAATCGGCGATCGACCCCGGCATCACGCGCGATCTGTATGTCGCACTCGGCGAGCCGCTGGACGATCAACACATCGAATACGACTGGACGCTGCGGCTGTACTACAAACCCTTCATCCGCTGGATCTGGGCCGGCGGCCTTTTGATGATGCTGGGCGGTTTTGTCAGCGCCTGCGCCCGCCGTTTCCGTGCGCCGGCCCTCGCCGGCACGGCGGCCACGGCACCGGCACACGGCGCCCTGGTCACCGCACAGGAATCGCACGCATGAACCGCCTGCTGCCCTTGCTGGGTTTCCTGTTGCTGGCGGCGCTGTTCGGCTTCGGCATCTACTGGTCGATGCAGCACAACCCGCGCGAGGTGCCCTCGCCGTTGATCGGCAAGCCGGCGCCGGCGTTCTCGCTGCCGCTGCTGGATCAGCCCGGGCAACGCGTCAGCCGCGATCAGCTGCTGGGCAAGGCCTACGTGCTCAATGTGTTCGGCAGCTGGTGCGCCGAATGCGTGCACGAACATCCGGTGCTGATGGCCCGCGCCAGCCGGCTCGGGGTGCCGCTGATCGGCTACAACTACAAGGACGCGCCTGCCGACGCCACCGCCTGGCTTGCGCAACATGGCAACCCCTATGCCTTGGTCATCGCCGATGAAACCGGCCAGACCGCGATCGACTTCGGCGTCTACGGCGCACCGGAAAGTTTCCTGATCGATGCGCAAGGCGTGATCCGCTACAAGCACATCGGCGTGCTCACGCCCGAGGTCATCGACGACGCGCTGCTGCCCGCCATCGCCGCATTGCCCAGGACCACGCCGTGATGGCGGCGCGCCGCGCATGGCGCTGGTACTGGCGCATGCAGGGCCGGCCATTGCGTTTGCTGCTGTTGCTGCTGCTGGGCGCGCTGCTTGCACCGCCGCTGGCGGCGCAGGCGGTGGACCCGCTGCCGTTCAAGAACCGCAGCGACGAAGCGCGCTACCAGCGCCTGACCGCACAGCTGCGCTGCCTGGTGTGCCAGAACGAGAACCTGGCCGACTCCAACGCCGCACTGGCGCGTGACCTGCGCCATCAGGTGTTTGCGCAACTGCAGGCCGGCAGGAGCGATGCGCAGATCAAGCAGTACATGGTCGATCGCTATTCGGATTTCGTGCTGTACGACCCGCCAGTCAAGCGCGGCACCTGGCTGCTGTGGTTCGGTCCGTTGCTGCTGCTGGGCGCCGGTGCGGGCGTGGTGATCCATACCGTGCGCAAACGTGCGCGTGCCGGCACCCCGATGGCGCCGCAGGCGGAGGAAGAGTGGTGATGACGGGTTTCTATGTCGCAAGCGCCGCGCTGGTGGTGGTTGCCTTGCTGTTGTTGCTGGTGCCGTTGCTGCGCCGGCCCACACGCAATGGCAACGCACGCTACATCTTGCCGATTGCCCTGGTGCTCGGTGTGCCCATCGCCACGGCCGGTCTGTATCGGCTGGTGGGCACGCCGGAGGCGATCGCGCGGCGCGTGTACGCGGCGGCGCAGCCCCTGGCGCAACCGGCCGCCGCGCCGCCGTCCATTGCCGGTGCTGAGCAAACGCGGGCCGCCCAGGCCGACGATCCCGCTGACGCTGCGCAGGAGCAGAGGCTGGAAGCATTGATGCAGCAAGCTAAAGCGCACGAGCAGGACAACCGCCCCGCCGATGCGCGTGAAGCCTATGCGCAAGCGCTGAAGATCGCGCCCGATCTCAGCGCTGCCCTGGTCGGCTGGGTGGCTGCGGACATGGCCACGCGCAGCGATTTCGCCATCGACGCCGACGCGCGCGCCCGCCTGCAACAGGTGGTCGCACGCGAGCCGGATCATCAACGCGGCCTGTGGCTGCTGGGCATCAGCGACTTTCAGCAGCACGACTACCGCGCGGCCAGTGCGCACTGGCGCCATCTGCATGGCTTGCTCGACGCCGGCTCGCCGATGCAGAAAGCGGTGGCCGACAAGATCGCCGTGGCCGAAGCGCTGGCAAGCGCGCGGCAATCCAGGCGCGCAGCGCCCTGAAGCCAGCTGCGGACTGTGTCCGCGTTCAAAGACACCACGCTGCCAGCCGACCGCAGCGCCGCCATGGCAGCGGGTGCGATCGCCCGCACAACCCACTCAGGCCGACGGCCCCAGCACCTCGTGCAGCTTTCCGCTGAACTCGCCCAGCGTAAATGGCTTGGCGATCATGCTCATGCCTTCGGCAAGAAACTCGCCGCGATCGCGCGCGGTTTCCGCATAGCCGGTCATGAAGATCACCGGCAGATCGCCGCGCGACTGCCGCGCGATCTCTGCGAGCTGGCGTCCGTTCAGTCCAGGCAGGCCCACATCGGTCACCAGCAGATCGATCCGCCGCGGTGAGGCCAGGATCGGCAGCGCCGCATCGGCATCGGCAACCACATCGGCCTGATAGCCCAACTCGTTGAGCAGCTCGGTCACCAGCAGCCGCACCTGTTCGTCGTCTTCCACCACCAGCACCTGCTGGCCGCGCCCGGCCACCACCGCGCCGGCTTGCGGCTGCGGCGACACCGCCTGCGGATGGAGACCAGCCGGCAGATACAGGCTCACCGTGGTGCCCACCCCCAGTTCGGATTCCACCCATACCTGCCCGTTGGACTGCTGCATGAAGCCGTAGATCATCGACATGCCCAGGCCGGTGCCCTGCCCGATCGGCTTGGTGGTGTAGAACGGTTCGAACACACGCTCCAGCACATCGGCCGGCATGCCGGCGCCGCTGTCGGTCACCGACACCACCGCGTAATTGCCCGGCGCCAGCGTCACCCCGCGCCCGAGTGCCAGCGGCTGCCCTTCGACCTGCAACTGGCGGGTGGCGATGCGCAACTGCCCGCCGTCGGGCATCGCATCGCGGGCATTGATCGCCAGGTTGAGCAGCGCGCTTTCCAGCTGGTTTTCGTCCACATACGCCTGCGGCAGGTCGGCCTGCAGGTCGGTGTCCAGGCGCACCGATTCGCCCAGCGTACGCGCCAGCAACTCCTGCAGCGACACCACCAGATCGTTCAGATGCAGGTGCCGCGCTTCCAGCGATTGCCGGCGCGAAAACGCCAGCAGCCGTTGCGTCAGTGCAGCCGCGCGCAGGGCCGATGCCGACGCCACATCCAGGAAGCGGCCCAGCCCCTCGGTGCGACCCTGGTCGATGCGCAGGCGCGCCAGATCCAGCGCCGACAGGATGCCGGTCAGCATGTTGTTGAAGTCGTGCGCGATGCCGCCGGTCAGCTGGCCCACTGCTTCCATTTTCTGCGCCTGGCGCAATGCCGCCTCGCTGGACTCGCGCGCCAGCATCTGCTGCTGCAGCTCGGCGGTGCGCTCGGCCACCTTGATCTCGAGCAGACTGGCCTGCTGCTGGATCGATTCCAGCGCCAGCGCGCGCGCGGTGATGTCGGTGGCAAATACATGAAAGCCGTCCACCTTGCCGTCCGCATCCAGGCGCGGCATGTAGCGGATCTCCGCATCCCGCCGGCGCCCGTCGGCGTGCGGCCAACTCGCCTCCACCGTCAACGCCTGCCCGGCCAACGCGGCTTCGATCCAGGCGCGACGCTCCTGCACCACCGCAGGTCCGACCACGTCCACCAAGGGCTGCCCGATCACTTCTGCAGGCGGGATGCCGATCCAGTCCTCGTACGAGCGGTTGGCAAAGCGGTACACCAGGTCCTTGTCGATGAAGGCGATCAGCACCGGCAGCGCATCGGTGACCCGGCGCAATTCGGCCTCGCTCGACATCAGTGCGGTCTTGCTTTCGGCCAGTTGCGCCATCTGGTCGCGGATCACGAACTGCTTCTGGCGCGAGCGCAATGCAGTGGAAATGGCGCTCAGCAACGACGACGAACTCAGCGGCCGTTCCAGCTCGATGACATTGGTCACTTCCGGCGGCAGCGTGGCCTGGCGCCCGCCGTGGGCGCCGCGGGGTGCACGCAGCAGCACGAACGGAATATCCGACCAGGCAGCCTGGCTCTGCAGGATGTACGAGAGCCGCTGCAGATCGCCGCCGACCGCTTCTTCGGTCAACACCACCACACCGGAGGCATCGAGCAGGTTGTCCGCCAGCGCTGCCAGCGAGCCATACACCCGGCGTGTCAGTCCGCGCTGGCCGACGATGCCGGCAATGCTTTCCGCATCGCGGCCGAATGGCGCGATGATGTGGACGATGGATCCATCCGGGTCACAGGTAGTCAAGGGGACGATCCAGCAATGGCGTATCGTCCCCGACGAAGTGCGGCGTACCGGTCAGCACGCCGTGGAATTTCTCCAGCGGCTCGCTCAGATGGATACCGCTCGTCCCGATGCGCAACTCGCGGATCGAATCCTCATGCGCGCCACTGCGGTTCTTGATCACCGACAAGGCCTTGCGGATGCGCCCCTGCGCCTCGAAGAAGCGGAACAGGATGACGGTATCGGCCATGTAGGAGATGTTGAGGTTGCCGGTGGACATCGTGCCGACCAGGCCATGCTGCGGATTGACCAGGAAGGTGGTCACGCCGCTCTGGTTGAGATAGGAAAGCAACTCGTGCATCTGC
Source organism: Xanthomonas sp. BRIP62418 (assembly GCF_003993495.1). Lineage (NCBI taxonomy): Bacteria > Pseudomonadati > Pseudomonadota > Gammaproteobacteria > Lysobacterales > Lysobacteraceae > Xanthomonas > Xanthomonas sp. BRIP62418. Next base: position 22,593 of record NZ_QEZG01000023.1, on the reverse strand, counting down.
AGCATCAACTGCTTTTCCTGCGGCATCGAGGTGAGATAGCCGTTGAGGCTGTCGATCACCAGCAAGCGGCAATCGCGCTCTTCCACACTGGCGCGCACCGCCCAGGCGAACTCGCCCGGGGTCAGTTCGGCCGGATCCATCTGATGCAGTTCCAGCAGGCCCGCGTCCAGATACTTGCGCAGATCCATGCCCAGGCTCTCGGCACGCGTCAGCAAGGTGCCGGTGCGCTCGTCGAACTCCAGGATGCAGCAATGCTCGCCGCGCTCGCAGGCGGCGGTGACGTACTGCAGCGCGATATTGGTCTTGCCCGACCCGGCAGGCCCGGTCAACAGCGTGCTGGTGCCGCGCAACGGCCCACCGTGCAGCAGCGCATCGACTCGCTCGACGCCACTGGACACCGCATCGCCAATGAACGGCACGTGGTGGTCGGAGGCGATCAGACGCGGATAGATTCGCATGCCGCCGGTGGTGATGGTGATGTCGTGATAGCCGGCGATGAAATCCACGCCACGCAATTTCTGCACCTGCATGCGCCGACGCGCCGCACCGAAATCCAGCGTCATGCGTTCCAGCGAAATCACCCCATGGCACAGGCTGTGCAGATGCGCGTCGCGTTCGCCATTCTCGCCGGTGAGGTCATCGACCAGAAACACGGTGATATTGCGCGGCGCAAAGAACTGCTTGAGCGCCAGCACCTGGCGCCGGTAGCGCAGCGAATCCTGTGCCAGCAGGCGCAACTCGGACAACGAATCGAAGACCACACGCGTCGGCTTGACCCGGTCCACCTCGGCCTGGATCAGCTTGATGGTGCCGTCCAGCTCCATTTCCCACGGGTGCAGAATGGACTGCTGGCGTCCATCGCCCAGAAACGCCTCAGCCGAAGCGAGCTCGAAGATATGCAGCGCCTCCAGCGACCAGTCGTGCGAGGTGGCCACCTCGTTGAGCTCGTCGATGGTTTCCGACAAGGTCACGTACAGACAGCTCTCGCCCTTGGCCGCGCCATCGAGCAGGAACTGCAGCGACGCTGTGGTCTTGCCCGAGCCCGGCTGGCCTTCCAGCAGGTACAGGCGGTTGGGCGGCAGCCCGCCGCGCAAGATGGTGTCAAGCCCTGTCGTACCAGTCGTAATGCGGTTTGCGATCATCGGCTTCAGATTTCCCATGGACCTAAATTTATCACGGGCGCGTCATGCGCCGCTGCGCGCGCGTGAATCGATCAGCTTGCTTGGTGCACCTGCGCACCTGCACTACCGGCATCGTGCCGTGATCGGTGCCGCGCTTTATGACAGTTCCGACACGTTCGTCACGCGCGCAGGCCTAGCGTTGCAGCTGAAGTGCATCGCGTGGTTGCGATCGCTCGAGGACTGCGGTGAATCACGCATCATGTAACGCCCGTATCTTGCTGGTCGAAGACGACGATGCCATTCGTGCGATGACCGCCGATATCCTGGGTGACGAGGGCTATCAGGTCACCGCTTCGCCCGATGCCGAGCAGGCGCTGGAGCAGCTCAACCGGTCGTGCCCGTTCGATCTGCTGCTTTCCGATATCTGCCTGCCCGGCATGAACGGGCGCGACCTTGCAGACAGCGCGCGCCGCCTGTATCCCGCATTGCCCATCGTGTTCATGACCGGCTACGCCGGCTCCATTGCCAAGCGCGCGGATTTTCTCGATACCGGCATGCGCCTGTTGACCAAACCATTTTCCTTGCGTGACCTGCTCGGCATCGTGCGCACCGCGCTGTAGGCGCACCCAACCGCCCGCAACGTGCTCCACCTCCGCGTCACGGCGCTTTGCGCTCCAGCAGTTGCGCCACACGGCGCTCCAGGTCCACCGCCAGGAATGGCTTGGTCAACACTTCCATGCCCTCGTCCAGCTGCCCGGCGCCTACCGCCGCCGTTGCCGCATAACCGGTGACGAACAGCACCGGCAGTGTCGGCCGGTACTGCCGGCCCGCGTCGGCAACCTGACGTCCGTTCAACCCGCCGGTCAGGCCGACGTCGGTCACCAGCAGGTCGATCGCTTCCTGCGAGCGCAGGCGTTCCACCGCCGCGCTGCCTTCGGCGGTCTCGATGACGCGGTAGCCTGCTTCGCCCAGCACTTCGGACATCAGCACGCGGATCGCGGTTTCATCTTCCACCAGCAGCACCGTGCAGCTCTGCGCCGCCGAGTGCACCGGTTGCTCGCTCGCCGGTACCGCCTCGTCCTGCGGCAGCGCGCCGTTGAAGCGCGGCAGGTACAGCGCCATCGTGGTGCCCACGCCCACCTCCGAGTCGATCCGCACGTGCCCGCCGGACTGGCGGGTGAATCCGTAGATCATCGACAGCCCAAGACCGGTGCCCTGCCCGATCGGCTTGGTGGTGAAGAACGGTTCGAAGACCTTGGACATCACCTCGGCGCTCATGCCGGTGCCGGTGTCCTGCACGCTCAGGCACACGTACTCGCCGACCGGCAGGTCCAGCTGCTGGGCGGCTTCGGCCTCCAACACCCGGTTGGCGATACCGATGGTGAGCTCGCCGCCATCGGGCATCGCATCGCGCGCATTGATGCACAGGTTCAGCAGCGCGTTTTCCAGCTGTGGCGCATCCACCAGCACTTTCCAGGCATCGGGTGCGGGGCGCAGCCGCAAGGCAATCGACGGCCCCAGCGTGCGCGCGATGATGTCGTGCATGCCGTGCACCAGTGCCTGCACCTCCAGCGCGGTGGGCGCCAGGGTCTGCCGGCGCGAAAACGCCAGCAGCCGCTGGGTCAACGCGGTGGCGCGCGCGGCGCTGGATTGGGCCATCTCCACATAGCGTTCCAGGCGGTCGTACTTGCCCTGTTCGATCCGCGTCTGCAACAGCTCCAGGCCGACGCTGATCGCGGTCAGCAGATTGTTGAAGTCGTGCGCCAGCCCACCGGTCAGCTGGCCAACCGCCTCCATCTTCTGGCTCTGGCGCAGCTTCTCTTCGGCCAGCAACAACGCCGCGCTGCGTTCGCGCACACGCTCTTCCAGCGTTTCGGTCAGCTGGCGCAGCTGCTGTTCGGCCAGCCGCTTGTCGGTGATGTCGGCAGCGGTGCCGAACCACTCCACGATCTGCTCGCGCTCGTCCAGCAAGGGGATCGCGCGCATCAGGGTCCACCCCACCTGCTGATCGGCATCCAGCACGCGGTATTCCAGATCCAGCCCGGACTTGTTGACGATCGAATGCGCAATGGCTTCGGACAGCCGTGCGCGGTCGTCCGGGTGCACCATCTCCTGCTGCCAGTTCAGGCTCGACGAGAGCGCATCGCTCAGCGCGCCCTCGCCCACCAGCTGGCGAAGCTCGCGCCAATCGGCCGTGGCCGAAAAAATCGATTGCGAGGACGCGCGCACCAACGCATCCAGCCGGCGCTCGCTCTTGCGCAAGGCTTCGCTGGCCAGCCGCTCGGCGGTACGGTCGCGCAACACCTTGACAAAGCCGATCGCCGCACCGGTTTCGTCGCGCAGCACCATCAGCGAACCATTCGCCCAGAAGCGCTGGCCGGACTTGCGCACATGCCAGCGCTCGTCCATGCCGCTGCCGCTTTCCAGCGCCGCCGCCGCCTCGATCAGGATCTGCCGGCGCTCCACGTCTTCCGGGGTGAAGGTGCGCTCCAGCGTCTGGCCGAGCATTTCGGCCTCGCTCCAGCCCAGGATGCGCTGCGCGCCCTCGTTCCAGGACGTCACCAGGCCGTACAGGTCGGTGGCGATGATCGCGTAGTCCATCACGCTGTCCAGGATCTGCCGGTTGCGCACTTCGGCTTCGCGCACCGCGCGTTCCAGGCCGATGCGATCGGTGATGTCCAGGCCCTGCACGAAGACGCCGGAGACGGTGCCGTCGGCACCGGCGATCGGCTGGTAGACCAGGTCCAGCAGGCGCCGCTCCACCGCGCCGCCCGGCTCCGCCTGCACGTTGTAGGCGAGCGCGTTGGCCGTGTAGGCGCGCCCGGACTGATACACCTCGTCCAGCAGACGCAGATGCCCCTGCTCGACCAGGTCGGGCAAGGCCTCGGCCAGGGGCTTGCCGATCACGTCGCGGTGGCCGATCAGGCGCGAATAGCACGGGTTGGCAAACTCCACCCGATGCTGCGGACCGCTCAGGAACGCCATGAACATCGGCGCCTGCTCGAACAAGCGGATCAGCCGCTCGTGTTCATCGGCAAGCCGGTTCTGCGCCACCTTGCGGGCGGTCACTTCGTTGGTTACGCAAAACGCGCCGCCCACGCGTCCATCGTCCAGATAAATCGGCGAGAACGAGAACGTCCACCAGGTGTCTTCCGGCGTGCCGTAGCGGTTCATGCCGATCGGCACTTCATCGAAGCGCGAGGCGCGCCCGGCGAACGCGGCCTCGATCGGCGCACGCACGGCCTCCCAGGCATCGGCCCACAAGTCCCGCAACGGCGCACCCAGGGCGTGCGGCTGCCGCGGCCCCAGGATGGGCGCATACGCATCGTTGTAGAAAAAGGTCAGCGCATCGCCCCACACCACATACATGCTTTCCGGCGAGCTGAGCATCAGGCTGACGGCATTGCGCAACGGCGACGGCCACTGCGTGGTGGGCCCTAGCGAGGTTGCGGCCCAGTCGTATGCGCGCACGGCCTGGGCCATGGCGCTCTGGCCATAAGGAAACGGCGCGCTCATGCGGCGCCCGGGCGTGCTGCCGTCCAGCGGCAGGCGTCATGCATGCAGCGCGCAACGCGGTGTGCGGCCAGCTTACCAGTCACCCAAACAAGCATCTTTGACAAAACCATTGAAGAGGAATCAGGGGCCAACGCCGCGCATCGCCGGCCGGCAGGGTCGGACATGCCGGCCTGACCTGCCAGCGCAACGCCCTCCGGCATCGCCGTCGGCACCGCGCGCAGCGTGCAGCGCCCGCCTACGTTACAACACCCAGGTGGCTGACGTGACCTGACTGCGCACCGGCCCACCGCACCGCGCGCGTCGCTGCCCGGCATGCTTGGCTGGGAGACCTCGCCATGGCGCGCAGGCAGTGCCCCGTGGCGCGGGTGCCCGGATAAAATCGCCAGCTGGCCCAAAAGGCGTGGCACGGTAACGCAGATGCAGGATCGCGACGTACTCATTCACCCCCTGGCAGCGGTAGCACCGGGGTATCTGGCCAACCATGCTGCGCGGGTCTTCAATCGCCTGGTGGATGCGCAACTGCGGCCGCACGGCATGTCGCTGGCACTGATCGGGCCGATCATGCTGCTGTCCTGGAAAGGGCCAATGCTGCAACGCGACCTGGTGATCGCCTCGGCCGTGAAGCAGCCGGCAATGGTGGCCCTGCTGGACAAGCTGGAGGGCCTGAAGCTGATCAAGCGCGCCCCAACGCCGCAGGACCGCCGCGCCGCGGTGGTGTCGCTCACGCCTGCCGGGCGCAGGATCGCCGAGATCGGCGGCAGGATCCTGACCGATCTGAATGCCGATGCGCTGAAAGACTTCTCCCCCGAGGAGGCGCAGCAGACCGTCGCGTTCATGCAGCGCCTGATCGCCAACCTGGAGCAGCGCGACCAGGGCATGTAATATCACCCCTGATATTAATTCTTCGGGTGATCTGTCATGCCGCGTCGCATCCTCATCACCGGCGCAAGTGTCGCCGGCAACACCGTGGCGTGGGCACTGGCCCAACAAGGCCTTGAGGTCACCGTCGTCGAGCAGGCTGAACAGTTTCGCGATGGCGGCCAGAACATCGACGTGCGCGGCGTCGGCCGCGAGGTCCTGCGGCGCATGGGCCTGGAGCAGGCCGCACTCGACCACGGCACCGGCGAGGAAGGCACCGCCTGGGTCGACGACCACGGCCACGCGGTGGCGACCTTCAAGACCGACGACATCGACGGCGATGGCCCGACCGCGGAACTGGAAATCCTGCGTGGCGACCTCGCCCGCCTGCTCTATGCGGCCGCCCGCCAGCACGCGGAGTATCGGTTCGGCGACCGCATCGCCAGCATCGCCGACGACGGCAATGCCGCCACCGTCCACTTCCGGAGCGGGCACAGCGAGCGCTTCGATGCCGTCATCGTCGCCGAAGGGGTCGGCTCGGCCACGCGCGAGCTGCTGTTTCCCGGCGAGAACGCGCCGCGCTGGATGGATCTGACCATCGCCTACTTCACCATCGCACGCACCGCCGACGATGACCGCCTGTGGCGCTGGTATCACACCACCGGCGGGCGCAGCATCTCCTTGCGCCCGGACCGGCACGGCACCACGCGCGCCATGCTCTCGCTGCAGAAAGCCTCAGAGGACGAACAGGACTGGGACGTGGCGACCCAAAAGGCTTACTTGCGCGAACGTTTCGCCGATGCCGGCTGGCAGGCGGCGCGGGTGCTGGACGGCATGGACAGCACCGAGGATTTCTACTTCGACGCCTTGCGGCAGGTCCGCATGCCGCGCTGGCACGCCGGCCGTGTCGTGCTCACCGGCGACGCGGCCTGGTGCGCAACCCCGCTGGCCGGCATCGGCGCCACCCTGGCAGTCACCGGTGGTTATGTGCTGGCCAATGAGATCGCACGCGCCCAGACGCTGGAACAGGCGTTTGCCGCCTACGCCGCGGCCATGCGGCCGATGGTCGACAAGGGCCAGGGCGTGCCGAAGATCGGCCCACGGCTGATGAATCCGCACAGCCGGCTTGGCATCCAGCTGCTGCACGGCGCACTGAAATTTGCCAGCCAACCCAGCATCCAGAACATCGCCACCAAGCTGATGACGCCGTCGATGCAGGCGCCGGACCTGTCGCACTACGACTGAACCAAATGGATCAGTGGCTGCGCTGCCATGGCGGCAGTGCGCGTGCTGAGCTCAACACCGGCCATCGGCCGCAGTTCCCTCGCAGCGGCCGCCTCCCCGCGCCACACCTCATCGAGCTGGATCGGCGTATCTCCTGGGACTGAGAGGCGCCGCAGCGCGTCACTTCGGCCATGCCCGCCGCTTGCGACCTCGCCCGCCCTGGCCCGGCGCCAGCGCGAGGCCAACCGTGGATGAATCCCTCCGGCCAGACGGTTTCATTTCCGATGGCCGAAGCCGCTAACGAACAGGTCGAGACATCCTTCGTGCAGCGGCAACGCTGCCGGCCCCATCGGTGTCCCGGGCGCATCGCCTCCCAGCTGTTGCTGGGATTCTCCCCGCTCTTCCGCTCGCCGGATCACCGATCAAACTCCCTATGTCCCTGCTTTCGAATCTGCGTATCGGTCAGCGCCTGGCCCTCGGCTTCCTCGCGATCATTGTCCTGATGGTGATCCTCACCGTCGTCGGCATCCAGCGCGTGCGCAGCATCGACCAGCAGCTCACCGCCATCAACGAAGTGAACAGCGTCAAGCAACGCTATGCGATCAATTTCCGCGGCAGCGTGCACGACCGCGCGATCGCCCTGCGCGATGTCGTGCTGCTGGACGACCCGGCAGACCGGCACACGGCAGAGCAATCGATCGACAAGCTCGCCGCGGACTACGCCCGCTCCGCCAAGCCGCTGGACGACATGATCGCGGCCTCCACGGACGCGGAAGAAAAGGCCATCCTCCAGCGGATCAAGGCCATCGAGCAGCGCACCATGCCGTTGATCGCGCAGGTGCGTGCGTTCCGCGATGGTGCCGACAAGCCGCATGCCGAACAACGCCTGCTGCAGCAGGCGCGCCCTGCCTTCGTCGCCTGGCTGGCCAGCATCAACGCCTTCATCGACCTGCAGGAAGCCAAGAACCGTGCGGCTGCCAAGGATGCGGTCACCACTGCGCGCGGCTTTGCGATGCTGATGGTGGTCTCCACCGTCATCGCCTTGCTGCTGGGCGCAACGATTGCGTTGTTGCTGACCCGCAGCGTGGTGCTGCCGTTGCGGCAATCGCTGCGGCTGGCCGAGCGCATCAATGACGGCGACCTGCGCAGCCAGGACCTGCCCACCGGCAAGGACGAATCCGGCCAGCTGCTGCGCGCCATGCAGCAGATGCAGCGCCGCCTGCAGGATGTGATCTCCGCCCAACGCAGCATGGCGGCCCGCCACGATGCCGGCGAGATCAGCTACCGCACCGACGCCCAGCAGTTCCCCGGTGAATACGGGCACATGGTGCAGGACACCAACGCCCTGGTGCATGCGCACGTGCAGACCCAGCTGCGCATGACCGAGGTCATGGGCAGCTATGCCATCGGCGACCTGGCACCGGAAATCGAGCAATACCCCGGCGAAAAGGCCGCCATCACCGCCACCATGCAGCAGGTCAAGCAGAACCTGCGCGCCATCAACGCGCAGATCCAGCAGCTCACCCAGGCTGCATGCGCCGGCAACTTCGCGCTGCGCGGCCAGCCGGAAAAGTTCGAGCACGACTTCCGCCTCATGGTCGAAAACCTCAACACCATGATGGCCACCTCCGACACCAACCTGGCCAGGTTTTCAGACCTGCTGCGGTGCATCGCCGATGGCGACCTGACCGTGCGCATGACCGGCAACTTCCACGGCGTGTTCGCCTCCATGCGCGACGATGCCAACAGCACCGTGCATCGCCTGACCGACATCGTCACGCATATCCAGACCACCTCCAACAGCATCGGCTTCGCCACCGAAGACATCGCCAGCGGCAACCAGGAACTGTCCCGCCGCAGCGAACAGCAGGCCGCCAGCCTGGAAGAAACCGCCGCCTCGATGGAAGAGCTGACCTCCACCGTCAAGCAGAATGCCGAGCACGCCGGCCGTGCCAATCAGCTCGCGCTGGGCGCCGCCGCCATCGCCTCGGAAGGGCGCGACGTGGTCGGCCAGGTCATCGAACAGATGTCCGGCATCGAGGCCTCGTCCAGGCGTATCGCCGACATCATCTCGGTCATCGACGGCATCGCCTTCCAGACCAACATCCTCGCCCTCAATGCCGCCGTCGAGGCCGCACGCGCCGGCGAACAAGGCCGCGGTTTTGCCGTGGTGGCTTCGGAAGTGCGCACCCTCTCGCACCGCTCATCGGACGCCGCCAAGGAGATCAAACGCCTGATCGACGACTCCGTGCAACGCGTCGCCGACGGTGCAACGTTGGTGCACAAGGCCGGCACCACCATGGGCGAGGTCGTCACCAGCGTCCAGCACGTCACCGACATCATGGGCCACATCTCCGCCGCCTCGCTGGAACAGGCCGGCGGCATCGAACAGGTCAATCGGACCATCGCCCAGATGGACGAAACCACCCAGCAGAACGTCAGCCTGGTCGAAGCGGCGAGCACCGCCGCACGTTCGCTCGAAGCGCATTCGACGCAACTGACGCGGGCGGTCGAGGTATTCAAGATCAATGCGTCGGTGATCTAACCGGGCGGATAGCGTGGCCTGCCGCCGGTCCGGACCAGAGCCGACGTGCAGCGATTGGTGATCGGCCAACCTGCGCCGCCCGGCGCCGGATGGCCGCTCGGGAAAAGGGGGAAAACGACAACGGCAATCGCACGGGGATGCCGGGACGAGGTGGATCGGCCGCTGATGCGCTGGTTCATGACATCCCGGCTCGCCGGGTCACACAGTGTCGTTGCCAGGTGCACAGATCAGTCGGCCCGCCTTCGCTGCCAGCGCTCGCACACTGCTGGCGCCTGCGCGAGAGCACCACGGCGAAGTGACGCCACATCGCCGTGATGTGATTGCTACCCAGGTGCAGCTCGCCGAACATCAGCTTTTATTTGGACAACATGCGAGCATGACCGCCATGCAACGTATCCGCCTCTTCCGCAGACCAGTACTTGTAACGCTTCTGGCCGTTTCACTTGCCGGATGCGCGGCGGCTGGCCCCATCACTGCCCGGCCCATCGAAGGTCCTGTACGGCTGGGAGACATCGCGGCGGTCGATGGCCCCAGGGTACGTCCCGACCGCGTCATCGAAGACAGCCGTTGCCCGGCCGAGGTGCAGTGCGTCGTGGCGGGCCGGTTGATCGTCAGGGCAACCGTGCTCGGCGGGGGCTGGTCCAAACAGATCGATCTCACGCTTGGCGTGCCGGTGCCTGTCGCCGATGGCCAGTTGACGTTGGTCGACGCCACTGCTCCACCAGCAGACTCGGCAACGGCCTCCACGTCGGCCATGCGCTTCACCTTCCGCTTTCAGGGTGGCCGTTAATCACACTACTTCAGACCCTTGGCGATGCAGCACGAACACGGGGTCCTACAGGTGCCAGCACGTCATCCAGCGCTGCTCGTAGCCGTTGAACCGAGGCATATGCCTGCTCTCGCGTTGCAAAGCTCGAGAATCCCATGAGCAAACCGCCCGTCGATGAGGGCCGGATTCGCCACCTGCTCAATGCCTGAAGTGGCAGTCCGTGGGATTGGGCGGCCTGCGCCAGCAACTCATCATGTTGCCCTGTCGCGGGATAGGCCAGCACCTGGAGTCCGCCTGCCTGGGGCTGGATCGCCATGCGGGAACCAAAGATATCGGTGAGCGCATCGACCAAATAGCTGCGCCTCTGACTGTAGAGCGCACGCATCTTGCGCAAGTGACGGGAGAAGTGCCCTTGCTCCATGAACTCGGCGACCGTGGCCTGTGACACGAAGGATCCCACACCGCCAAGCTGCCCGGCTGCATCGGTGAAACGTTCGATCTGGGCCTTGGGGACAACCAGATAGGCCATCAATGCAGGTTGCCCGCGATGCTTGGCACTGCAAATAGTCCATCAAGGCACGGAATGGGAGCTTGCCGGCCGGCAGGAGCCTGATCGGCACACGGTTGCAGTAGCTGCTCACCGTTGCCTTCGCCGATCCAAGCGCGACGTACGGCTCCGCTATGCACCGCGTCGCCAAGTGCCGTGCATCAAGCACGGGCATCGCAAGCGCGGCCTGGTCGCGATCCCAGCTAGGATTGACCTCTGGCCTGGGGAAAACAGCGCTCCATTCGATCCGTCCACGCTGCCAGCTGCTCGAGCGTATACGCCTCGATGGGCTTTGCCATTGTCGACGCGGCTTTATGTTGTGAAGCAGTTGCAATCAACGACGAAGAAAGGCGATCCCAGCAACGCATGAGCAGCACGGGAGATGGATGCGAAGCAACCACTGCCTCAAGCACCGCACCTTGAGCCACCCTTGCTGCCTGCAGGTCGCTCAATGCATCCACAACCGCTGTCATCCATTGCTCGTTCAACTGCTCCATACCTGTCAACAACGCTGTGGGAAGCGCATAGCGTATCCGGATCCACAGGCTATTGGTGGCGCCATGTGTTCCTCGTTGCAAACACAGCTGAACCAGCAAGGTGATGCGGGGTTCAAGCAGGGCGTTGGCCCGACATACGTCTGCAGGCGCCGGTGGCCGGCGCAGTCGCTGCGGCATAGACCCATCGCACGAAGAGATACATGCCAGTGCTACACCGGGCGGGCGTGTTGATGATCGACGCCGGCTGACTGCCTGCGTCATTGGCCGGCCCCATGACGGTGACCGGATCATGGCCGAGACCCTGTCCATGCCCCATCCCTCTTCGCAGATAGCAGCCCATGCCCTCTGGCACAGGACGCTTGTCGCTCCTGTTGCTACCGTTCAAGGACCTACTCGATCCTCCTTCCAGCATGTTTCAACAAGGCGACGCAACCGCATATCACCGCCCGGGCAGTCCTGCGCTGGGACATCCTTTGGCACGCATCGCAGCGATCGCAGTCATCCTCGCGCTGGCGCACTACCGCTGGTTGCAATTTCCCTGGCGGATGCCGGTGGTCGGCGTACTCGGGATCGCGTTGGTCTGGCTGGAAACGCGCTCGCTGGGTGCCTGCGGACTGCAGCGCCGGCCCTTTCGCGCCTGGCTTGGTTGGACACTGCTGCTGCTCGCGCTCGTCATCGGCTTGGTCAATCCGTTCGTGCAACCGCTGATCGATGCCCTGACCGGGACCAAGGCCGATTACAGCGGCTACGGTGCATTGCGTGGCAACTTCAACGCGGCCGCCCAGCTGGCAGGCGGTGCCTGGCTCAGCGCCGCGCTGGGCGAAGAACTGGTCTTCCGTGCGTTCTTGATGCACCACCTCGATCACGTGCTGGGCCGCTATCGTGGGGGCCAGGTGATGGCGGCAGTGGCAGGGGGAGCACTCTTCGGCGCGATGCACCTGAGCCAAGGCATCTCGGGGGTGCTGCTGACCGGGCTTGTCGGCGCCTTGTTTGGCTATGTCTACCTGCGATCAGGACGCAACCTGTGGGCGACGGTCCTGGCGCATGGGTTGATCGATACCTGGGGCATTGCGACGCTGTACCTGGGCTGGTATTAGGAAGCACGCACCCTGATCCGCTTGCTCCAGTGCTTGACTGCCAGGAGTCCTTGCCACGTCGTCCGCACCTGCTGTGCGGTGGCGACTTGCCTTCCCGACACGAGAAGATTGCCCAGACATGACCACCGATAACGTGCTCTCGATCGTTCAGGCGCAGCTGGACGCCTACAACGCCAAGGATATCGACGCATTGCTGGCGACCTATGCCGACGATGCCGAGCATTACACCTTGCACGGCCCCCGACTGGCGAAAGGACACGCCATGCTTCGCGAGCGCTTTCTCGCCCGCTTTGAAGAGCCGGACCTGCATGCGCGGCTGTTGTCGCGGACCGTCGTCGGCAACATCGTCGCCGATTCGGAGCTGATCACCCGCAACCTTGCTGACGGGACCAGTCTTGTTGAGATGCTCTGCATCTACGAGGTGGCCGATGGAAAAATCCAGAGGGCCTCATTCGCTACCGGCGCACGCATTGCCACTGCACCTGCGCGATGAAACATCCCAGGCGAGCGGTTTGCACCGTGCGCCTTTTCAGGCCGAGCGTAAAAAAGCCAGCGACTGCATTCTGGTTTTCAGCGCACCGCCCTGCATCCCGGCGTCACCAGGTCGCAGGGCGGCGCGCTGGCTGCATGCGTCATGCAGCCAGTGCGAGTTTCGCCTTGCCACTGACGCTGCGTGAACTGTTCGCAACACTCTCCACCAGCGCGGTCGCCTGATCTTCCAGTGCGCGGGCCGACGATGCCATGGTGTCGACGAGCGCGGAGTTTTGCTGCGTGGCCGCATCCATCTGGGAGATCGTTTGATTGATCTGCTCGATGCCGGCGCTCTGCTCGTGGCTGGCCGCCGCAATGCCACCCATGATGTCGTTGACCTGCCTCACCGACGACAGCAGCTCTTCCATGGCCTTGCCCGCCACGTTGACCTGCTCCGCGCCCTGCCCCACCTTCGCACCCGAATCGGCGATCAGGTCGCGGATCTCCTTGGCGGCCATGGTGCAGCGCTGAGCAAGGCTACGCACCTCAGAAGCAACGACCGCAAAGCCGCGTCCCTGCTCGCCGGCCCGCGCTGCTTCCACGGCCGCATTCAGGGCGAGGATGTTGGTCTGAAACGCGATGCCGTCGATGACGGTGATGATTTCGCCGATCTTGCGCGATGACGCCTGGATCGCTGCCATCGTGCTGACCACCCCATTGACCAGCTCGCCGCCATGCAGCGCGGTCTCTGCGGCCTGGCTCGCCAGCGAATTGGCCTGACGCGCGCCTTCGGCGTTCTTGCGAACGATGCTGGTCATCTCCTCCATGGAACTTGCGGTCTCCTCGAGGGCGGCCGCCTGCTGTTCCGTGCGCCGTGACAGGTCATCGTTGCTGCGCACGATATCGCCTGCCGCGTTGCTGAGCGTGTTTGCCACCTCGCCCAACTGACGTCCGGCTTCCACGTCCATCAACGCGCCCACCGCGCGCAGTGGCGTGCCATCTGCCGCGCGCTTGGTCAGACCGCGTGCGCGGAACCAGCGGTACTGGCCGTTCTTGAGCTGCAGGCGATACTCGATGTCGAAGTTGGTGCGGCCACTGCGGTCGTTCAGATGCGCTGCGAACGCATTCAGAGAACGCGCCTTGTCTTCCGGGTGAAGCCGTGACGCCCAGCTATCGAGCACATTGGGGAACTCCTGCTCGGACTCGAAGCCAAGCAGGTGGCGGAACTGCTGCGACCACCAGAACTCGTTGCTTGGATTGATCGGGTCACCCGCGATCACGCTCATGTCCCACAACCCATCGCTGAGCATCTGCGAGCCGAGCTCGAAGCGCGTCAGCGTGATGTCGAGGAACTGCTCCCGGTCACGGCGCTCGGTGATGTCGGTGAGCGACCCGGCCACACGCAGCGGCAGGCCCTGCGCATCGCGCTCGGTCGTGCCGAATGCGCGGAACCAGCGGTATTCGCCGGACTTCAGGCGCAGGCGGTTTTCCACGTCGTAGGGAGTGCGACCACTGCGATCGGCAAGGTGCGCCGCGAAGGCATCCAGCGTCGGCTGCTTGTCGTCCGGGTGCAGGCACGCGACCCAGCTGTCCAGGACATTGGGGAAATCCTGTTCGGACGCAAAACCCAGCAGCCGGCGCATCTGCGGCGACCACCACACCGGGCTGTCCGGGTGCGTGGGATCTCCGCCGATGACGCCGATATCCCAGAGCCCGTCAGTGGTGCCGCTGGCGACCAGTTCGAAGCGCCCCTCCAGATGGCGCAACGCGGCCGTCGCCTCTTCCGCCCGGGCCTGTGCCAGATCGCGCTCCTGTTGCGCCGCATATAGCGACTCGGCCAGCTTCCTGAGAAGCAGAGCCGGCCCGTTGTTCGGCCATTGCGCAGTGCCGCCGTTCAACGTGGCATCAACCGCTTTGGTCAGCGCGTCCACCTTGTGGCTGTCGGAGAAAAACATGGCGACCTCTGCTACTTGCGTTAGGGATGCGTCCCTAGCGGCAGCGATCGGTCCTTCTTGATAGTGGCGTCCCGATCTGACAGCCCGGATGGGTCTAGCATTCAGCTGGACGCGACCGGCAGCGCTGGTGGAGAGGGGCTATCACCAGCAACGTCCTTGCTACGGGGGCCGGGCCAACCCCGGCACACCACGTGGACTGACGTCGTCGTCCATCTTTTGCGAGTTCTCAAACACTCCTGGCTGGCAGCTGCAGTCCGGGGCACGCAGACCACGCGGAGGCATCGGGCCACACGGCAAGGTCAAGCAACGACCGCGCTAGACGCCAGTTGGCTCGTGGATCGGGCAGCGATTGAACTCGGCGCGGAATCGGCGTGATGCTGCCATCACGACACGGCGCGCCCGGTTGATGGCACCCAGCGGCCGGTGAGCGGCCAAGGCATGCCACGGCGAGAAGGCGATGCGGTCTTCCAGCCGTTGCGAGTTCTCCCCGTCCCAGCCGGCCTGGCGCTCGACGACCACACGCGCCACTGCGACAAAGGGGCTGATGGATTGCGGCCACTCCGTCGAGGCATCCTCGACCGGCATCTTGTCCACATCCCGGCACAGCTGCACGCGCAGCTCCCACTCGGCGGGGCTGTCCAGGGTGCTGATGGCGTGATGAACGGCATCGCGTTGCGCGTCCTGGGAGTCGCCCACGTCTTCACCATCCAGTGCGAGGAGATTGCTGGACACCGGCGCAAGCGAGAACTTGGCGATATAGCGGCCGTAGAGATACGGCACCTGCGAAAAGAAGGTTTCGCCCAGCGGATGAATCTGCGGCTGCCCGCCCAGCTGCTTGATGCTGCCACTTCCAGCGCCGATCTTCTCAAGGCTGTTTTCCACCCCTCGAAGCACTTTTGAGAGCGCTGCCTTCGCACGCGGCGCCTTCTCAGTGGTCGTCGCAAGAACACGAAAATTACGCAGAAAACCGTCAGGACCCGGCGTGGTGAAGGAAGGGCCATTGACCATCAAAAAATCCTGACTGTGCTTTTCGTCTCCACCCTGCACGCGCTCGCCACTCACGCCCAATACCTTCAACGCCAACGCACGCGGAGTCGAAACCGCATCGCTCAACTGTTCTGCAGGCGGCGATGACAAGCGGATATATGAATCGTATTGCCCGGGTTCTGCGAACAGGCCTTGCCGTAGCTCTTCCGGCAGATCGTTGAGCACGGTGAATTTGGCGGTCAGCAGGCCCTGCCCTTTCGCATGGACCGCGCGGTGCGCATGCCCCTCCTTCTCAGCCACGGTCGTTGCCATGTCAACGAACAGCGCTTCCAGGGAACGGATGGTTTCCTGCTCACTGACGCTGGGCGTTTCCAAATCGGGGCGGTATTCGACGGGCGGGTTCATGCGGTTCCTGGCTTTATGGCTGGTAAGGCCACTGTGCTACACGCCCTGTTTACGCCCCGTCGAAACCAACAAGCGGATCAACGGTGGATGCTGTGCATGTCGCCTTGCCCTGCCCATGCAATCGAAACCGCAAGTGGGCAGATATCCAGCCCGCGCACAGCAGCCCTTCGCTCTTTGTACCCGGAGCTGCCGCTTCAACGAAGCAGGCGGTGCCCAGTCGTCCAAGCCGCTGATCTTGATCATTTCATGAACAATTTATGGCCGGGACGCTCGCTTGCAGCGCGCCAGAGCTCGTGGCGCCGAGGCAGCCCTCGCGTGACCTGAGCGGTGCCTCCGGCCTGAAGATGGAGGTCCCGGCTACCCGAGTCTTTCTATCGATGGTCCACTGCGGTGCAACGCTCGCGCGAGCGTGGCTTCGCTTTGCTCGATGGCGTGCTTGATGGAGCGCGCTATCAGCGCGACCACGACATCTGGTTCGGCGATCTCCAGCGCGTCGCGGATCAATCCATGCGCTGGCCAGACCGCGTCCCACGGCTGCGCGATCTGTCAGCCAGCACTCCCCCCCCCTGTCATCCGGGTCTACGCCATGCGTACGCAACGCAAACAGGTCCCTTCGCCGTCTGAGCACACTCTGCGACACGCGCCGCACGTTTGAGTGTGTAGACCTCGATCCGCTTCGCCATTGCCGAAGGCTTTGTTTTTTGCGTCACCGTCGGCGCGTGAGCCCAGCCTGCGACTGCCGCTTCTTCACCAGCGCTGCATTTTACCGGGGCGTCTTCTCCATCTGCACCGCCGCCTGGTTGAACTACGCGACGCCTTCCTTCGCTGAATCAAAACACCTCATCATAATGCTTGCCGGCGTAACCACGCCTTTCTGAACCGTCATGCATGCGTTAAAGATAATCACACGTAGGCCGATTATCGTATACGCCTTACGCATGCCGCGACCGCATAAGCGTTGACTGACGTGTCCCTGGCCCGGGCCAGGGTCGACCGCCCCTCCCCTACCTGCATTGGGATTTCATTTAATGAACTTCACACGCCGCCTCCGGATCGGAGCGCGACTGGCGACCGGTTTTGGCTTACTCCTCGCCCTCATCACATTGATCAGCATCGTTGCGCTACAAGGCAACAGGACACAGAACAAAGAGCTCAACAAGGTTGTAGATGTGAGTTTGGCCAAGATGGTGGCACTCACAACGCTATTGGATATCAACAACGACATGATTGTGGCGCGTCGCGAGATGACGCTGCTCCGCGATCCCGAAAAATTCGGAGACTACCAGGCCCGCATCAAGGGGCTGGTTGAGCGCTACGAGCTGACCTGGAAGGACTACAACGAAAAGTTTCCAGCGCCGGACGCAGCTGCCCGGGCTCGGCGCACGCGTATCGAGGAAATGCGCGCAATCGCAATGCCAATCAATCGTCAAATCGGCGAGCGGCTGGCAGCTGGTGATTACGATAGTGCGGTCGCTATCACCCTGGAAAAAGCCAGGCCCGCGATGCGGGCATGGAACCAAGCCATCGCCGAAAGCGTCGCGGAGCAAAAAAAGGCGATTGCCGCATCAGCTGCACAGGCAAACGACGCCAATCAGAGCAGCAACACAATGATCTGGGTGTTTGGCACCTTGAGTCTGCTGTTGGGCGGCCTGACAGCCTGGATCATCACGCAGAGTCTGACGAAGCCACTCTCCCAGGCACTTGCTTCGGTTAACGCAGTCGCGCGAGGCGACCTGAGCGTCATGAGCAATGACACAACTCAAGATGAGATCGGCCAAATGCTGCGAGCCTCTGACGAGATGGTGGCGATGCTACAACGCTATTCTCATCAAACAACGCTAATGATTCACAAGCATGCGGGCGAGGACATCAGCCACCGGATGCCTGAATCTTTTCCGGGGATATATGGAGAGCTTGCACAAGGCATCAATACAATGATGTTTGAGCACCTCGACGCGATCGTCGACGCCATAGCGGTTCTTGAAGAGTATGCACGCGGAGATCTTCGCCGGGATGCGCGCCGCTTGCCCGCCTCGCGAGCATTTCTGCATGAATCCATGGATGCAGCCAAAGCCAGCCTGCTTGCGATCAATACGGAAATTAAGCGATTGGCCCAATCTGCGGCCAACGGCGATTTTGCTGCACGGGGTGACAGGGATCGGTTCCAGCACGACTTCCAAGTCATGATCGACGACCTGAATTCCATGATGCATATCAGCGATACCAACCTGGCCAGGCTGTCCGGGCTTCTTGAGGCAGTCGCACACGGCGATCTCACGGCGCGGATAGATGGTGAATTCAACGGTGTCTTCGCCAAGATGCGTGACGATGCCAATGCAACTGCCGGGCAACTCGCGACTATCGTGGGCCGTATCCAACACTCAGTGACCACGATCAGCTCTGCTGCGGGCGAGATTGCGGCAGGCAACCAGGATCTGTCCCACCGCACCGAACAGCAGGCGGCCAACCTGGAAGAAACCGCTGCCTCGATGGAAGAGCTGACCTCCACCGTGCGCCAGAACGCCGAACATGCGCGCCAGGCCAACCAGCTGGCGATCGGCGCCGCAGGCGTGGCATCCCAGGGCGGCGAAGTCGTCGGCCAGGTGGTCGCAACCATGAGTGGTATCGAGGCGTCGTCCAAGAAGATCGCCGACATCATCTCGGTCATCGACGGTATCGCGTTCCAGACCAACATCCTGGCATTGAATGCCGCCGTGGAAGCGGCGCGGGCCGGCGAGCAAGGCCGCGGCTTCGCCGTGGTCGCCTCGGAAGTACGTACGCTGGCACAGCGTTCGTCCGGCGCGGCCAAGGAGATCAAGGACCTGATCGACGACTCGGTGCAGCGCGTCGTGGAAGGCTCGGCCCTGGTGCGCAGCGCCGGAACCACGATGACCGAAGTGGTCGCCAGCGTGCAGCGCGTGACCGACATCATGGGCGAAATCTCTGCAGCCTCGCAGGAACAGTCGGCCGGCATCGAGCAGGTCAACACCACCGTGACGCAGATGGATGAAGCGACCCAGCAGAACGCCGCACTGGTCGAGGAGGCGACCGCTGCAGCCCGCGCCATGGAAGAGCAAGCCACCCAGCTGACCGAGGCCGTGGCGATCTTCAAGATCGACAATGAGACAGTTCGTCGGGTCCAAGCAATCCCCCCTAAAACCGTCTTCGCCAACCCAGGCAGCAAGAAGACGGCAGCGCTTTTGAAGACACCTGCAAAACGCCTCCCGCATCAGGCACCGCGCCAATTCGAGTCACTCACTGGCTCAACGGACAGTGCAGGCTGGAAGGAGTTCTGACCGAGCCGAAGTGGGCCCAGATTTTCTGGGCCCACCAGAGTTGCGACTTGGCTCATCATCGCGCAGGAACAGGCCGTGGCAGCCGCTTTTTTCGACATTTTCCGAGTCCTCTCCCTGGTTGCCTCGGTGTCGTCGCATGTCGCCTGTCCCGGCCGCCACCGATGGGCGCTCCTGCCCAAGCCCGCCATGCTCACCGACCTGATCAACGCGGCAGGGTTCCCAGATCCCGGCGTGCCCGTTGAGGGGCGGCACGCGATGCCGCTCCTTCACGAATTCCTGCGCTGGCGGGACTAACGTAGGATCGCTCGCTTTACCTCTAGGGCGTATGGGCATGTGGAAACGAAATGGCTTATCGATCGTGCTCCTCTTCTTGCTTCTCTGCTTCTTTGCAGGCCAGGTGTGGACCGGCTTCCTGGCACACAATCAAGAACTCGCTGATACACACCGTGCAACATTGGATCTGTGGAACTACCTGCACAGCGGGCACTTCGTCAGCGCCACCTTCGAGAACTGGGAAAGCGAGTTTCTTCAGATGGGCATGTATGTCCTGCTGACCGTCAGCCTCCGCCAGAAGGGCTCGGCTGAATCACGCCCCTTGGACGAAGCTCAGGAAAAACAGCGCATCGAGGCTGGAACGACGCCTTGGGCCGTTCGCAAAGGTGGGATCTGGAAGACCTTGTATGGTCATTCCCTGGCAATTGCCTTCGGGGCCCTGTTCCTCATGAGCTTCTCCTTGCACCTGGCAGGCAGCTGGCGTGCGGAAGTGGATGAGCAGGTGGCGCTTGGACAGCCCGCCCCCACGTGCTGGGAACACCTCTGGAGCAGCAGCTTCTGGTTCGAGTCCTTCCAGAACTGGCAAAGCGAATTTTTGGCTGTGCTTTCATTGGTCATCTTGACCATCTTCCTACGCCAGAAGGACTCGCCTCAGTCAAAACCACTGGCCGCCCCGCACAGCCAGACGGGCGATTGAGGGAGTCAGGCCGTCCCGCTTTGCTGATCATCCACATGTCCCTGTCTTGTCACTTTGCCGGGGCCAGCAGGGGTAGATAAAACGCGCAGAAGAGCCGCGTTTACGAGATCCGCTTCATGCACGATGGTCCGGGCTTGGCGAGGACCCGCGTCACCCAGCGGCCCCTATCAACAGACTGCAAGCACCATGCGAGCGGAGCGTGCGCCGGGTGTGGCCGACCACGCCCGCCCAGGCCTCCACAGCTACCGGTGGGTCGAACCATTGGACGTCGCGTTCTCCTTCTGATCGGAGGGCTGCTTATCCCGACTCTCGGCTCCGTGCGCGTGTCCACTGCTTGGGTCCTGGATTTGGATCACCGTCCCCTGTTGCCAGGCGTCTGCCCCCGGATCTATGTTCGGCACGGGGATATCGGCGCGACGCTTTCGCTTGTCCTCGCTACTGACGCCAAGCCGCGCATCGCGAGTGGCCACCATCTCCGGGTTTGCTTGACCATCGGCAGTGAAGCCCATCATCAGCTGCGGCATGCCTCGCGGAAGGTCCTTGTCCAAGTCGGTGTGCCAGGTGTGCCAGGTTTTCCCGTACGTGCGGATGAGCTTTTCCATAAGCTCATGCTCGGCCACCTCCGGGATCCCTGGCGCGACCAGCTGCCCCGATGTCACTTCCTGGACGTGGCTATGCCAGAGCGCCTTCTCCTGCTCAGGCAGGCCCGCGAACAGCTTCTCACTGATGATGTACTCCACGCCCATGAGCTTGGCGTCTTTCACATTGCCATCGTAGATGGTGCACTGGATGACATCCTCATTGAGGATTGAGCAGTAGTGATGCGCCTCCATCTGCGCCTTCATCTGACCATTGTAGAAATGAAAGCCGTCCAGGTAGGCGTTGACGGCATCGATCGGCGGCCGATCCTGCATCACTGCTGCGCCCGTTTCCAGGGCCTTCGTCTTGGCCGTTTCCTCCGCTCCGGGCGCTTGCACACTGGACTCGGTGTTTCCGCCCCCGCACGCGGTTAGGACGACGGCTGCCGCAGCGGATAGGATGGATCGACGCATCGGTTTCTCTCCCAAATCAGTATCGAGGCAGGCGGCCAGGTCAGGCGTCTTGCGCCCACCGGGCCAGGTTTTGCTGGATCGTGTTGATGTCCGCCCAAGGATCTTTCTTGCGTCTGGCCAACTTCGCCGGCACGTCCTTCATGGTGAACGCGTCCGCACGGGTCAGCTTGGCAAGCTCGCTCCAGGCGATGGGCATGGCCACCGGGGCGCCAGGGCGGCCGCGCAGGGAATACGACGCGACCGCTGTCGCCCCGCGGCCGTTACGCAGGTAGTCCACAAAAATGCGTTTGTTGCGAAGGCTCTTGGTTGACGTGGCCAAAAAACGGGTCGGCTCCGATTGTGCCAACGCGTCGGCAAACCCCTTGGCAAAGCGCTTGGTCAGGTCCCAATCGCATCCCGGGTTCAACGGCACCACCACGTGCAACCCCTTCCCTCCTGACACCCGCAGGAACGACGCCAGTTCCAGCTGTTCGAGCAGCTTGCGGATATCCACGGCTGCCTTTTTGACTTCGGAAAAGGGCACGTCAGGGCCGGGATCCAGGTCAAAGACGACGCGGTCGGCCCGGTCAGGCGCTTCCGCGTGGCTGCCCCACGGGTGGAACTCCAGCGCGTTGAACTGCACCAGCTCAAGCAGGCTTGCCGCGTCCCTGACCACCAGGTAGTGGGCGTTGATCCCGCTGTCTTCTTTCAGCCGCACCGCATCCACGAGCTCCAGGCCGGCGGTGTGGTGCTTCTGGAAGAAGCACGGTTTGGCGGTACCGCTGGGGCACCGGATGATCGACAAGGGGCGGCCGATGACCTCGGGCAACACGTGGTCGATCACGGCGGTGTAGTAATCCCACACGTCCTGTTTGGTGGCCTTGGTGTCAGGAAAGATCACCTTGGTCGGACTGGACAGCCGAGGGGGCGTGCGGCCTTGGGTTCCTGTCGGGGCCGTGCTGTGCTTTGAAGCATTGCCGTTCTTTGAATCGCTCTTGAGCTGCTTGCCAAGGCTTTTGAGCTTGGAGGCGTCGACGGGCTTTTCGACTGCGGCAGCCCTGTCGGAGTCCGCCAAATCGGCCACATCCTTGTCTCGCCTGACCGCCTTGAGCGAGGCCTGGCGCAGCAGTTGCTGCCCGCCGATGCCGCGATAAAACACCTCCACCACGAACCTCGGCTCAAACCACGTGGCCGAGCGAAGGTCGGTGTCCTTGGTGGGAACATGAGCACTAGGCGTCTTTCCGCCGGCTTGGCCAACCAGTTGGCCCACCTCGTTGATCAGCGCCTCGGAAAAGCCCGAACCC
>NZ_QEZG01000022.1:0-123773 GCF_003993495.1 Xanthomonas sp. BRIP62418 | reverse complement strand
CGGAATGGGGAATGGGGAATGGGGATTCGGGAAGCGGGAAGCGGGAAGCGGGAAGCGGGAGGCGGGAGGCGGGAGGCGGGAGGCGGGAGGCGGGAGGCGGGAAAGCATCCGGGATCCGCGTTTCCGAGGCGATGCGTGTGTGGACCGCTCGCAGTGGATTGTCGAGGGCGCGCGAGGAGCGCGGCCCTGCGTCGCGGTTGCGGCAGGGCGCGCCTCGGCTGAGGACACCGCCAGTTCGGCAGATGTGCAGCGCGCCACCGCATCTACGCATGCGACACGCTGGGGCGCGGCGTATCGGCTGCACGGCCACGCGCTGGCGTGGCCGTGTGTGGCAGGTCAGGCCTGCTTGGGGCGTACCTGCACGTGCACTTCGGCCAGCTGATCGGCGGCGATCGGCGACGGGGCGTCGGTCATCAGGTCCTGCGCGCCGGTGGTCTTGGGGAACGGGATGACGTCGCGGATCGACTCGGTACCGGCCATCAATGCAGCGATGCGGTCGATGCCGAAGGCGATGCCGCCGTGTGGCGGGGCGCCGTAGTTCAAGGCATCCAGCAGGAAGCCGAACTTGGCACGCGCCTCATCGGCGCCGATGCCGAGCAGCTCGAACACGGCGCTCTGCATGTCCGGGCGGTGGATACGGATCGAACCGCCGCCGATCTCGTTGCCGTTGAGCACCATGTCGTAACCACGCGAGACCGCGGTGCGGGCGTTGGCGCGCAGGTCGGCGATGTCGTCCACCGCCGGCGCGGTGAAGGGGTGATGCAGGGCCACGTAGCGCTGCGCCTCCTCGTCCCATTCGAACATGGGGAAATCGGTAACCCACAGCGGCGCCCAGCCATCGGCGACCAGATTGAATTCCTTGCCGGCCTTCAGGCGCAGTGCGCCCATGAAGTCGGACACGGTGTTGTAGCGGCCGGCACCGAAGAACACGATGTCGCCGTTGGTTGCACCGACGTGCTTGAGCAGTGCGGCGAAGGCCTCTTCGCCGAAGAACTTGGCGATCGGCGAGCTGACCTCGCCGGTCTCCGACAGCTTGATGTAGGCCAGGCCCTTGGCGCCGTACTTGGCGGCGTGCGCGGCGTAGTCGTCGATCTGCTTGCGGCTCAGCGTGGCGCCACCGGGGATGCGCAGCGCGGCCACGCGGCCGTCGGCGTCATTGGCGGCGGCGGTGAACACCGGGAACTCGCTGGCCTTGACCAGCTCGGCCACATCGACCAGCTCCAGCGCGATGCGCAGGTCCGGTTTGTCCGAACCATAGCGACGCATCGCCTCGGCCCAGGTCATGCGCGGGAACTGCGCGGCCAGTTCGACGTCCACCACTTCGGCGAAGATGGCGCGGATCATGTCTTCGACGAAATCCTGCACGTCGCGCTCGCGCACGAAGGCAAATTCCATGTCCAGCTGGGTGAATTCCAGCTGGCGGTCGGCGCGCAGCGCTTCGTCGCGGAAGCAGCGTGCGATCTGGTAGTAGCGGTCGAAGCCGGCCACCATCAGGATCTGCTTGAACAGCTGCGGGCTCTGCGGCAAGGCGTAGAACTCGCCCGGATGCATGCGCGCCGGCACCAGGAAGTCGCGTGCGCCTTCCGGAGTGGCCTTGGTCAGGATCGGGGTTTCGATGTCCTGGAAATCGCGTGCGTCCAGGTGCCGGCGCAGCGCCTGCACCAGCTTGATGCGGGTGCGCTGCATGCGCTGCATTTCCGGACGGCGCAAATCCAGGTAACGGTACTTCAGGCGGGTTTCCTCGCCCGGGTTTTCATGCGCATGGAACGGCAGCGGCGCAGCCTTGTTGAGGATGCTGATGCGGGTGGCGATCACTTCCACCTTGCCGGTGCGCAGCTTGTCGTTGACCGCGTGACGCGCGCG
The DNA here is from genome assembly GCF_003993495.1 of Xanthomonas sp. BRIP62418. Taxonomy (NCBI): domain Bacteria; kingdom Pseudomonadati; phylum Pseudomonadota; class Gammaproteobacteria; order Lysobacterales; family Lysobacteraceae; genus Xanthomonas; species Xanthomonas sp. BRIP62418. The sequence goes on along the minus strand of NZ_QEZG01000022.1, from coordinate 121,910 downwards.
CACCACGCCTTCGACCTGCAGCACGTCCTCGTAGCCGAGGCTGGCGGCCACCTTGAACAGCTCGGCGCTGGCGTCGTCGCCGGCCACCGGCTCCACCGTCACCTGCACGATGCCTTCGTGGTCACGCAGGTCGATGAAGCACACCCCGCCCAGGTTGCGGGCCACGTCGGTCCAGCCGGCGAGAGTGACGGTTTGGCCGATCAAGGTCTCATCGACCAGGCCGCAGAAGTGGGTACGCATCGAAAGCTCCGCTGAAAACCCGACGCAGGACGGCGCCGGAGAGCCGGATATTCTGGGGCCGGCGGGCGACAGGAGCAAATGCGCAGGCGCTCATGGCCGCTTAAGTCAGCGCCCGGCTGAATAGGCGCCAGACCCTTCCGCACCAAGGACGACACGATGCTGCGCACCGCCCTGCTGCTCTCCGGCTTCGGCCTGATCACCCTGACCGGCCTGCTGACCAGTGCGCCTGTCGCCGCGCAGGACCGTGGCTGGAACGGCCCCAGCATCACCTGCTCCAGCAACGACAACCGTCGCCGTGAGTGCGATACGCCGTTCCGCGGCCGCGCGGTGCTAGTCGAAAACATCTCCGGCACCCGCTGCATCGAAGGCCGCAACTGGGGCAGCGACCGCGGCCGGGTCTGGGTCGACAATGGCTGCCGTGGGCGCTTTGTCGATGGTCGCAACGGCGGCGGCGGCTGGGGCGGCAACACTGGCCCCGGCGGTGGCGGGGTCGCCGGTACGGTGCGCTGCGAGAGCAACGACCAGCGCCAGAAGATCTGTGACACCGGCTGGCGCCGCGCCATGCTGGTACGCCAACTGTCCAACACGCCCTGCGTGGAAGGCCGCAACTGGCGCCAGGACGGGGGCCGGATCTGGGTGGACGACGGCTGCCGGGGCGAGTTTGCGCAGGCACGCGGCGGCGGCTGGGGCCGGGGTGACGGCGGCGACGGTGGCCGCGACGACCGCCCGCGCAACGATTACGCCATCACCTGCGCCAGTGACGACCGCCGCCTGCGCACCTGCGGCTGGGATGGCCGCTATGGCCGCCCGGTGCTGACCCGCCAGCTGTCCGACACCCGTTGTGAAGAAGGCCGCAGTTGGGGGTACGACGACCGCCGCGCGACGCTGTGGGTCAACGATGGCTGCCGGGCGCGCTTCGAGGCACGTTGAGGCAGCAGGTACACGCGCCGCTTACGGGTCGGGACAGGGGGTTGCGGCTTCAGCACTGCCAGCCGCTGCCCGGCACCGCCCATCGTTGCGGCGCGCTGGTCCGGCTCAGGCAGGGTCGGCCGCGGGCTTGGCCGCGGGCTTGCTCTCGGCGGCGGCGGCGGTCGGCTTGGCATCGCCACCGGCGCTGCTGCTCTCGCTGAGGTTTTTCTTCTTCTCGCCCGCCGACTTGAAGTCGGTTTCGTACCAGCCGCTACCGGACAGACGGAACGACGGCGCGGTGATCTGGCGCTTGATCGTGGCCGCCGCGCAGGCCGGACAGGTCTGCGGATCGGGGTCGGCCATCTTCTGCAGGCGGTCGAAGGCGTGGCCGCAGGTGGTGCACTGGAAACCGTAGATGGGCATGGCAGGATCAGCTGAAGACGATGCAGGGGCGCAGATTCTAGACGGATGCGGGCAGGCAGGTGCAGTGGTGAATCTGCGCTTGACCACACGCGCACGCGTTGCCGGCGAGAGACATCGACCGGTGATCGCTGCGCGCCCGCCCGTGCGCCCGATGGGCGCCCGGCATCGCGGCTCCGTCGGCAGACTGCAAGGCGTGCGCGCGCATGCCGACGGTCGCCGGCCTGGGCACCGAGTGATGGGGCGGCGTGACCGTGCGAACTGCGCAGGCAGGCGGGGCCGTCATCCGGAACGTCGAACATCCATGCTTCGCGCCGAACTACAGCCAACCACTTGGTATCGAACGCCGAAAGCCAGCTGGCTTCGGTCAAGCCGCGCGACACGGGCTGCTACACTCGAACAGGTGATCGACGCGCCTCTTCCCCCACGAGGACCGCATCCATGTTGCGGCTGACTGCCTTACTGCTGGGCGTTGCCCTGCTGCTGACCGGCAGCGGGCTGCTCGGTACCCTGCTTGCCGTGCGCGGTGGCCAGGCCGGTTTCGATGCGCGTGCGCTCGGCCTGATCATGTCCGGGTATTTCGCCGGCTTCTTTCTCGGCACCTTCTTCGCACCGCCGCTGATTCGGCGCATCGGGCATATCCGCGCATTCGCGTTCTACGCGGCGCTGGCGGCGATCGCGGTGCTGCTGCATCCGATCTGGCTGAACGCCTGGGGCTGGGGATTGCTGCGGCTGGTCACCGGCGCGGCACTGGTCGGCCTGTACACGGTGATCGAGAGCTGGCTCAACGCCGAGCCGGACGCGCGCCGGCGCAGCCGGGTGTTTTCGGTGTACATGGCGATCAATCTGTCGGCATTGGCGCTGGGCCAGATCCTGCTCACCGCAGGCGATGCGGGCGCACCGGCGATGTTCACGCTGACGGCGATCCTGATCTGCGCGGCAGTGATGCCGGTGATGACCACGCGCCTGATTCCGCCCGAGGTGCCGCACGTGTCGCGCCTGCGCCTCAAGACGCTGTACGCGTTGGCCCCGGTGGCGACCATCGGCGCGGGATTGTCGGGCCTGGCGATGGGGGCGTTCTGGGGCTTGTTGCCGGTGTACGCCGACCGCATCGGGCTGGATGCCGACGGCGTGGCGATGTTCATGCTCACCGCCATCATCGGCGGTGCAGTGTTGCAGTGGCCGATCGGGCGCATCAGCGATGGACATGACCGGCGCATCGGCCTGGTCACGATCAGCATGCTGGCGGCCGGCATCGCGATCGCCGCCGCGGTGCCGATGGTGCAGGCACAGACGCAACTGTTGTTCGTGCTGTTCTTCGTGTACGGCGGCTTGGCGTTCTCGCTGTATCCGTTCGCGGTGGCACACATGCTCGATTACCTGCCGCGCGAAGATCTGCTCTCCGGCTGCAGCAGCCTGCTGCTGGTACATGGCGTGGGCGCGGCGATCGGTCCGGCCCTGGCCGGTGGCGCGATGCAGAAATTCGGCCCTGCCGCGCTCCCGGTCTATTTCGCGGTGATGCTGCTGGCACTCGCCGGATTTACCCTGGCACGCCTGCTGCGCTTCACGCGCCGCCGCATCCACCCGATCTCTTTCCGCCCGATGCTGCGCACCACCCCATCGGCGTTGGAGTTGATGCCGGAAACGCAGCAGGCCGAAGCACCGCCGCACACCAGGAGCGGCTAACGCCCCCGTTTCGCGGGCATCGGTCGCAGAGCCGATGATCTGCGGCTTGGCTGCGGGCCCTTGCCCGCCCACCATCGCAGGACACGCCGCAAGACAGAGCAGTTGATAGAAGGCCGTGTAGATCAGCTGTAGAGCCGATGGTCTGCGGCTTGGCCGCGGGGCCCTTGCCCGCCCACCATCGTGGGACACGCCGCAAGACAGAGCAGTTGATAGAAGGCCGTGTAGATCATCTGTAGAGCCGATGATCTGCGGCTTGGCTGCAGGGCCCTTGCCCGCCCACCATCGTGGGACACGCCGTGAATCCATCCATGGAGGCTCTGGCGCGGCATCCATGCCGCTCAAGGTCCCGCGACGGTGGGCGGACAAGGACCTGTCTGGATGGTCGGTGTGCGCAGCTGCGAGCAGGGCATGGCTTGCGTTGTTCGAATCACGTTGCGCCAGATCAGTTCCCGCGCAAGCCGAGCAACAGGCAGGCTGTCGACACGAAATATCGAAATGTCTCGTGTGCCGCTGCAAGCCGAGTGAAATGCTTTCGATAAGCAGCCGGACTAACGTCCTGAGGCGGTGTTCTTGCGGGTTGCGGGACCGTGTGGCGGCATGGATGCCGCCACCGAGCCCCCAGGGATGGGTTCACGGCGTGTCCCGCAAGCGGTGAGGGCGCTGCGCCCTCGACGACCTGAGCTTTTGACCCAAGCACTTGACCACCCCTCCAACGACGCGACGATTCGCATCGCCTGTCTTGGAATGAATAGCCTCGGTATGACACGCAGTTTCGGAGGTGTCGTTCAACGACCCAACGCGAAGCATGCAGACGGCGCTAGCCCGCAATCGTCCTTGCGGCAGGGCGTAGTAAAACCATCCAGTGATCCCGACCACACCTTTTGCGCGGTCATCATCACGCAATGCAAGCGCGGCAGTCTTTGCGGACCTCCCCGCTTGTTGGATTGTAATGGATTCGACGTCCTCCTCGCGCGTGCGCCATCCGGCCACGCTCGCGTTGCTACTGGTTCCGCTCACCCTGCCCGCCTACGCACAGCAAGCCCCCGATGGCGCAGCGTCTGGCCCGTCCGCGGCCGAACCGGGCAGCGCTGGCGAGCAGGTGTCCACGCTGGATCAGGTGCAGGTGGTCGGCCAGGCGATGACGTATTCCAGGACCAATGTCAGCAAGGAAATGCTGGACCGCCAGTTCGTGCTGGGCAGCGTCAACGATGCGCTCAACGAACTGCCCGGCGTGGTGGTCACCGAGGCCGATGCCTTCGGCTCGTCGGATTGGGGCACCCAGATCAGCATGCGCGGCTTCGTCAGCAATCGCGATACCCAGCAGATCGGTACCACCATCGATGGCGTGCCCAACGGCGGCTCGGCCTATGGCGGCGGCTCCAAGGCCAACCGCTTCATCGACATGCCGGACCTGGAAACGGTGGAAGTCAGCCAGGGCACCGCCGACATCGCCTCGCGCTCCAACGAAGCGTTGGGTGGCACCTTGAACTACCTCACCGGCGACCCGCTGGAAGAGCAGCGCGTGCGCGTGATCGGCGGCATCGGCGACAACCAGGCGCGCAAGTATTACGCGCGCTACGACACCGGCCTGCTCGGCGGCAACACACGCGCCTGGGTCAGCGGCTCGTCGGCACGCAACGACGACTGGATCGACGGCAGCGGCCACACCCGCCGCGACCACCTGGCCGGCAAGTTCGTCAGCGTGTTGGACAAGTGGACGCTCAGCGGCTACGCGTCCTACGACGATGCCGACGAATCCGAGTACACCAGCGTGACGCCCGAACAGTTCGTGCGCGACCCCGAGCACGACCTGCTGACCGGCACGCTCACCGGCATTCCGTACCTGGACCAGAACTATCGCTCCGGCTCGCGCGCGCTGCGCAAGAACACCTTCGGCTATCTGCGCGGCGCCTTCGATGGCGGCAATGGCTTCAAGACCACGCTGACCGGCTACGCGCACCGCATGCAGGGCCGTGGCGACTGGATTCCGCCGTATCTGGTGGATGTCACCAACGACGGCGCCGGCGCAGCGGAATCCGAAGCGCGTGGCGGCAACACCGTGTATGCCGGCAGCGACCTGGGCAAGCTGTATTACCTCACGCCCGGCGGCGCGGCGGCGACGATGCTGGCCGGTTGCACCGGCAGCGATGCGCTGCCTGCTGAATCCAACCCGGCCTGCTATCCGGCCGGTTCGGTGCCGGTGCAGTCGTATCGCCACAGCCACTACGACAACCACCGCGCCGGCGCAATGGCCGATGTGGAATGGCGCGCGGATCTGGGCGCCATCGACAACACCGTGCGTGCCGGTGCGTGGCTGGAACGTTACGACCGTAGCGTCACCCGCGACTGGCATCGCCTGCTCAACGTCGGCACCAACATCGGCTTCGATCATCAGCCGTACTGGGTGCAGTTCAAGGACGACTACCAGACCGACGAGCAGATGTATTACGTCGAGGACGTGATGCGTTACGGCGCCTTCGCCTGGCGCGTGGGCGTCAAGCAGTTCTTCGTCGACCAGACCCGCGACCGCCGCATCGGCGATGCGCAGCATGTGGAGTCGGATTCGCATTCGGACCCGCTGCTGTCGGCCGGCCTGACCTGGACCACCCCGGTGCAGGGCTTGGAAGCCTTTGCCGGGTATTCGCAGAACTTCGCCGCGATTCCCTCCGGCGTGCTGGGCGAAACCGACCCGGTCGCGCTGAGCCGGGTGCAACCGGAAACCGCCGACAACGTCGAACTCGGCCTTCGCCTGAGCCGCTGGCCGTTGACCGGCAGCGTGACGCTGTACGACATCCGCTTCGACAACCGCATCGTCTATGTGCCGGCCAACTTCGTCACCGGCATCGACTACCTGGGCGAAACCGATGGCGTGTACGAGAACTTTGGCGGCGTGCATGCGCGCGGCGTGGAAGCGGCGCTCGGCTATGGCTGGGACAACGGCTGGCGCATCAACGGTGCCTATACCTACAACAAGGCCGATTACCTGGGCAGCGGCGATGCCGCGCGCGACACCGCGCTGGAGATCACCCCCGGTGCGCAGGTGATCGGCCAACCGCGCAACACCTTGGTGGTGTCGGCGGACTGGCGCGGCCAGGCGTGGCGCTTCGGCGTGTCCGGGCGCTACCTGGGCAAGCGCTACCTGGACGCCTCCAACCGTGCGGCACTCGATGGCGTGACCACCTTCGATGCCAACCTGGGCGTGGAACTGTCGCAACTGTCGTCGCAGCTCAAGGGCCTGCAGCTGGCGCTCAACGTCAGCAACCTCACCGACAAGCGCTATCTGGAAGGCGTGGACGGCAGCGACAGCGCGTTCATCGGCGCGCCGCGCACGGTCGGGCTGACCGTGACGCTGGATCTCTAGCGTAGACGGCGCACCGCTGCCCGACAGGCGATAGGATTCCAGTGGATGGGGACAGATCGGGGAAAAGGCACATTACCGATCCGCTCCCTGCATCGTCTCCTGCGCACCTGCAAAGGGACGGCATTGGCGCTTGTGCACGCACGCGCCAGAACACACGCGCTGACGCATTGGGTACGCTCGGCCCGCTCCAGCGCCGACAGGTTTGGCGCGCCAAACCAGGTGACACGATGATCGACCTTCCCCGCCGCCGCGTTCTGCAGACCGGGCTTGCCGGCGCCGCCGCCGCGCTGCTGCCGCCCAGCATCGCGCGGGCCGCCGCCATCGCACCGGACCGCCGCACCGGCACGCTGGAAGATCTGCAGCATGTGGTGATCCTGATGCAGGAAAACCGCGCCTTCGATCATTACTTCGGCGCCCTGCCCGGCGTGCGCGGGTTCGGCGATCGTTTCCCCATTCCCGCGCCGCCGCTGCCGGGCGCGCCCGCGCGCACGGTGTGGCTGCAACCCAGCGAAGACGGCCGCCAATGGCTGACGCCGTTTGCGCTGGATACCGCAGCACAATTCGGCTTCATGCGCGTGCAAGGCACGCCGCATAGCTGGGTGGATGCGCAACGCGCCTGGGATCACGGCCGGCTCGGGCACTGGGCCGCGGCCAAGCACAACCACGCACTGGGCTATTACCGGCGCGCGGATATTCCGTTCCAGTACGCGCTTGCCGACGCCTTCACCATTTGCGATGCGTACCACGCCTCGATCCAGACCGGCACCAATTCCAATCGCGTGCTTCTGTGGAGCGGCGGCAACGACCCGCAGGGGCGCGCCGGCGGGCCGGTGATCGGCAACTCGCATGACAACTTTCCGGAACTGGGTGGTTTCGCCGAGCCGTATCGCTGGACGACCTACGTTGAACATCTTCAGAAAGCGGGTGTGTCCTGGCAGATCTATCAGGACATGCACGACAACTTCACCGACAACCCGCTGGCCGGCTTTGCGCCGTTCCGGCAGGCCTTCACTGCTGCACCCGGGCACGATGCGCAGTTGCGCGCGCGTGGCGTCAGCACACGCGGTGTCGAGCAGCTGCGCGCCGACGTGCTGGGCGGGCGTCTGCCATCGGTGAGTTTCGTCATCGCCGATGCGGCCGGCAGCGAGCATCCGGATCCGTCCAGTCCTGCGCAGGGCGCGGCCTATACCGCGCGTGTGCTGGATGCGCTGACCGCCGATCCGCAGGTGTGGAGCCGCACCGCGCTGTTGTTGATGTTCGACGAGAACGACGGCTTTTTCGATCACATGCCGCCGCCGGCGCCACCGTCGCTGGACCCGCGCGCGGCCGGCGGCCTTGCCGGCGCATCGAGCATCGCCACCGACGACGACTACCATCGCCACCCGGCACCGGGCGAACAGAAGGTGGATCTGCCCGAGCTGCGCGGCCGTCCCTATGGCCTGGGCCCGCGCGTGCCGCTGTACGTGATCTCGCCGTGGAGCCGCGGCGGCTGGGTGGATTCGCAGGTGTACGACCATACCTCGGTATTGCGCCTGCTGGAACGCCGCTTCGGCGTGCCCGCGCCGGAGATCACGCCGTGGCGGCGCGCGGTGTGCGGTGACCTCACCGGTGCATTCGACTTCCGCAATGCCGATGCGCGCCCCTTCGTCGCGGCGTTGCCCGATGTCAGCGCCACCGCAGCGCGCGCGGCAGCCCTGCGCGAACACGCACTGCCGCCGTTGCCGGCCACGTTGCAATCGCCGCAGCAGCCGTTCGGTACCCGCCGTTCGCGGGCGCTGCCGTATCGCCCCAGCGTGGAACTGGCTTATCTGCCTGAGCGTGGCGAGGTGAAGCTGCGCATGTCCAATGCTGGCGCGGCGGTGGTCCTGCACGTCTACGACCGCCTCGATCTTGCCGCAATTCCGCGTCGTTATACGGTGGGGAACGGCGCGGCAGTGGATGGCACGTGGGCCACCGGCGATGGCCGTTACGACCTGTGGTTGATCGGCCCCAATGGCTTCCATCGTCATTATTGCGGAGATCCAGGCGCACCGTTACTGGTGGCCGAGATCACCCAGGATGCGAACGATCGCGCGGCCGTGTCCCTAGCGCTGCGCAATGCCGGCAGCACTGCGGTGCAGGTGGAGCTGCAGCCGGGCGCGTATGCCACCGCGCAACCGCACGAACGCCTGCGCATTGCACCCGGCGCCACCGAACGACGCCGCTGGCAGGCAGCAGCAACCGGCGGCTGGTACGACCTGTGGGTGACGCACGACGGCGCAGCGCAGCGGCTTGCCGGGCGCATCGAAACCGGCGCAGACAGCGTCAGCGACCCGGCCATGGGCGGGCCGGCGCGGCTGCAGCAGGACGAGCCGCTGGTGATCGGCGCGCCGGGTTGAGAAAACTCAGCGCGGCGCGACCTCTGTCAGCGTGCGCCACTCGCGCTGGAACGCGTCGTCGGTGAACCCCGCGCCCGTCATCGCGACCGCGGCAGCAACAGCCTTGAGCGCTGCATCGCGTGCGGCAGCATCGACCGTTGCGCCATTGAGATAGGCGGTCAGCAGCAGCGGCGCCTGGCGTCCTGGCTGCCACAGGATGGCGATGTCGTTGCGGGTGTCGCTGCCGTTGCTGCCGGTCTTGTCGCCGATCTTCCAGCCGCGCGGCAGGCCGGCGCGCAGGCAGGTATCGCCGGTGCGGTTGTCGATCATCCAGTCGGTCAACTGCTTGCGCGAGGCCGGCTGCAGCGCGTCGCCCAGCAGCAGGGTGCGCAAGGTGGCGGCCATTGCCGCCGGGGTGGTGGTGTCGCGCGGGTCGCCCGGGGCGAACCGGTTCATCTCCGGCTCGTGGCGGTCGCTGCGCGTGTGCGCATCGCCGATGCCACGCAGGAAGGCGGTCAGTCCGGCCGGCTCGCCTACTAGCGGAAACAGCAGATTGGCGGCCGGGTTGTCGCTATGGATCATCGTGGCCCGACACAGCTCGGCCACGCTCAGCGACCCGCCGACATGGCGCTCGGTGATCGGGGCATGTTCAAGCATGTCGGCGGCGCGGATCTTCACCCGTTTCCCCAGGGTCAGCTCGCCCTTGTCCACCCGCTGCAGCACCGCCGCAGCCAATACAAATTTGAATGTGCTGCACAGCGGGAAGCGCTCGTCCTCACGCTGGCCGATGCGCCTGCCGGTGGCGCTGTCGAGCAGGCAGATGCCCAGGCGGCCACCGCTCCTGCGCTCGATCCCGGCCCATGCCTCTCGCAACTCAACCGCCGCAGACGCCACCAGACTGACGGCACGTAGGGGCCTGGACGCTGCAAGCAGCACACCCGCGCCGGATGCGCACAGGAATTGTCGACGCTTCAACATGGACCAGCCTCCCGATCAGAGCCCGCAGTATCGGCCCGGGGCGGCCGCCGGAGTATCGCGATGTTTCGATCCCTGGCATGAATTGAACTAATCTCTGCGCATGCCACGCCCTCGCCTCCCGCTCAACGCCTTGCGCGCCTTCGAGGCCGCCGCACGCCACCAGAACCTGACCCGTGCGGCGAGCGAGCTGTGCGTCAGCCAGGCCGCACTCAGCCACCAGATCAAGGCGCTGGAGCAGCAGCTGGGCAGCAGCCTGTTCCATCGGCTACCGCGCGGGGTGGCACTCACCGATGAGGGCGTCGCGCTGGCGCCGGTGCTGGCCGAGGCCTTCGATCGCATTGCCGCCACCCTGGAGCGCTTTGCCGATGGCCGCTATCGCGAGGTGCTCAGTGTCGGCGTGGTGGGTACCTTCGCCACCGGCTGGCTGCTGCCGCGCGTGGATGCCTTTCATGCGGCGCATCCGGAGATCGAGCTGCGCCTGTCGACTCACAACAACCGCGTCGACCTGGCCGGCGAAGGCCTGGATCTGGCGATCCGGTTTGGCGATGGCGACTGGCAGGGGCAGATTGCCGAGGCGTTGATGGAGGCGCCGTTTGCGCCGGTGTGTGCGCCGACCATGGCACGTGGCTTGCGCACGCCGACCGATCTGGCGCAACTGCCGTTATTGCGCTCGTATCGCCAGGACGAATGGCCGCAGTGGTTTCGCGCCGCGGGCGTGGCCGAAGTCGCCGCACGCGGAGCGATGTTCGATTCCTCGTTGACCCTGGCCAGCGCCGCGGCGGCCGGTATCGGTGTGGCGTTATTGCCGCTGCCGATGTTTCGCCAGGACCTGGATGCCGGGCGCCTGGTGTGCCCGTTTCCGATCCAGATCGACGCTGGACGTTATTGGCTGACGCGGCTGCGCTCGCGGGCGGAGAGCGAGGCTGGGCGCAGGTTTCTTGCGTGGTTGTTGGTGGAGCAAACGCCGGGGTGACGCTGGATGCGTTCCCGGGCCGGTTGCCTGCGTGCACGCGACGCTGCCTCTCTTGTGAGATGGCTGCGCCGCACCTCACCCAGCCCTTCCATCGAGATGCCTGTCTTCCGTCGTACCCTCACCCCAACCCCTCTCCCGCAGGGAGAGGGGCTTAATCACCAGAGCGGCGGCTTGCTCCCTTCTCCCGCTGGGAGAAGGTGGCGCGTAGCGCCGGATGAGGGTACGGGCGCGAACTTCCATCACCTTCGCCCTCTTGCACCAGCGATCAACAGGCACCATCACCAGCCCCATCACCGCGACCGCTGCTACACCCCCTCGATCAGCTCCATCCACGCCGCTTCCGCAGCCACCAGTTGCTGTGCGGTGGCCTCGCGGTCGCGGCCCAGCACCGCCATCTTCTCGCTGTCGGCATAGTTGCCCGGGTTGGCGAGCTCGCGGTCCAGCGCCGCCAACGCCGCTTCCAGTTCGCCGACGCGCTTTTCGGCGCTGGCCAGCTTGTGCGGGTTGACGGCCTTCTTCGGCGGCAGCGGCTTGGTCGGCGGTGGCGGTGTCGGCGCCACTTCGGCCATCTTCTGCTTGGTGCCCTGGGCGGCCGGGCGGCTGCGCAGCCAGGCGGCGTATTCGTCCAGGTCGCCTTCGAACGGCTCGACCACGCCATCGGCCACGCGCCAGAAACTGTCGCAGACCAGGCCGATCAGATGGCGGTCATGCGAGACCATCACGATCGCACCTTCGAAGTCGCTCAACGCTTCGGCCAGTGCCTCGCGCATTTCCAGGTCCAGATGGTTGGTCGGTTCGTCCAGCAGCAGCACGTTCGGCTGCTGCCAGGCGATCAGCGCCAGCGCCAGACGCGCGCGCTCGCCGCCGGAAAAACCATCCACCACCTCGAACGCACGGTCGCCGGCGAAATTCCATTTGCCCAGGAAGTCGCGAAACGCCTGGTTGGCACCATCCGGCGACAGCTCGCGGAAGTGATCCATCGGCGACTGGCCCTCGTGCAGCGACTCCACCGTGTGCTGGGCGAAGTAGCCAATCCGCAGGTCCGGATGCGCACTGCGCTCGCCCGACAGCGGCGCAAGCTCGCCCACCAACGTCTTCACCAGCGTGGACTTACCCGCACCATTGGGCCCCAGCAACCCGATCCGGTCACCCGCCTCCAGCCCGAACCCGACATCGTGCAGCACGGTAATCGCATCGCTGGACCCACGCTTTTGCGATTCCCCATTCCCGATTCCCGGCTCCCGCGGCGCAGCCGCATACCCGCAAGCCGCATGATTCAACCGGATCAGCGAAAACGGCAGCCGATTGGGCTGGGCAAACTGGATGCGGAACTCGCGCTCGGCGCGGACCGCCTCGGTGCCGGCCATCTTGGCCAGGCGCTTCATGCGGCTCTGCGCCTGGGTGGCCTTGCTGGCCTGCGCCTTGAAGCGGTCGATGAAGCTCTGCAGATGCGCGCGCTCGGCCTGTTCCTTGTCGTGGGCGATCTGCTGCTGGCGCAGGTGCTCGATGCGCTGGCGCTCGAAATCGGTGTAGCCGCCGACGTACAGCTTGGCGGTGCCGCCATGCAGGTGCAGGGTGTGGGTGGCCACGTTGTCGAGAAACTCGCGGTCATGCGAAATCAGCAGCAAGGTGCCCGGGTACTTGAGCAGCCATTGCTCCAGCCACAGCACCGCGTCCATGTCCAGGTGGTTGGTCGGTTCGTCCAGCAGCAGCAGGTCGCTGGGCATCATCAACGCGCGTGCCAGGTTCAGGCGCACGCGCCAGCCGCCGGAGAACGAGGACACCGCGCGGTGATGGGTGTCGGCCGGGAAGCCCAGGCCGTGCAGCAGCTTGCCGGCGCGCGCCTCGGCATCGTAGGCGCCGAGTTCGGCCATCTTCTGGTGCGCATTGGCCACCGCTTCCCAGTCCTCGCGCGCGGTGGCCGCAGCCTCTTCCTGCAGGATCGCGGAAACCTCGATGTCGCCGCCCAGCACGAACGACAGCGCCGGATCGGGCAGCGACGGGGTTTCCTGCGAGACGCTGGCGGTGCGCACCTTGCCGGGCAGGTCGACATCGCCCTTGTCCGCCTCCAGCTCGCCCTTGACCGCGGCGAACAGGCTCGACTTGCCGGTGCCATTACGGCCCACCACACCGACGCGGTAGCCGGCATGCATGGTCAGGTCGACGTTGGACAACAGCAGACGCTCGCCGCGTCGCATGGAGAAGTTGCGCAGGGAAATCATTGATGGACAGTCCGATAGAACGAAAAGGAATGAGCAGATGAGCAGCACTCCTGCGACGCCATTCTAGCGTTAACGAATAATTAGCGCCTTCGGGCTGGCCGTCGTTCCTTCGCGTCGCCGCGACCAGACCCCGCCCAGCCTTGCTGGTCCTGCCTGGACCCCCGTTCGGAGTTGTCATGAATTACCCGCTGTCCTCGCTCGCAACCGCCGTGGTTGCGGCGCTGCTCGCCTCCCCCGCCTTTGCCCAGAGCGCCACGCCGGCCAGCGCGCCCGCCAACACGCTGGACACCGTCATCGTCACCGGTACCCGGGTGTCCGACCGGACCGTGGCCGAGTCGCAATCGCCGATCGACATCATCAGCGCCGAGTCGCTGCAGGCCACCGGCACCTCGGAGCTGGCCACCGCACTGGCCCGCGCGCTGCCGTCGCTGAACTTCCCGCGCCCTGCGCTGAGCGACGGCACCAGCGCGATCCGTCCGGCACAGCTGCGCGGCCTGTCGCCGGACCAGGTGCTGGTGCTGGTCAACGGCAAGCGCCGCCACACCTCCTCGCTGCTCAACCTCAACGGCACCATCGGCCGTGGCGCCGCGGCGGTGGATCTGAACACCATTCCGGTGGCGGCGATCGCGCGCGTGGAAGTGCTGCGCGACGGCGCCTCGGCACAATACGGCTCCGATGCCATTGCCGGTGTGGTCAACATCGTGCTCAAGGGCGCGGAGAAGGGCGGCAGCCTGCAGGCCGGCTTCGGCCAGTACTCGGCCGGCGACGGCAGCAACTACGAGCTGTCCGGCGACACCGGCGTGGCGTACGGCAACGAGCGCGGCTGGCTGCATGTGGCCGCCCAGCTCAACCAGCAGGACCCCACCGACCGTGCGCGCGGCTATGCCGGCGCCCCCAGCGCCTCGCAGCCGGCGGTGGGCCAGAAGGCGTTCAAGATCGGCGACCCGGACGTCAACGCGCAGGCGGTGTCGGCCAACACCGAGTTCGCCTTCAGCGACAGCATCACCGGTTACGCCTTTGCCACCGCCAGCAACCGCGACATCACCTCGTTCGCGTTCTTCCGCGCGCCGGGCAGCACCCAGAACATCCTGTCGGTCTATCCGCAGGGCTTCCTGCCGGAAATCCAGACCTACGCCAAGGACCGCTCGCTGGTGGCCGGCGTGCGCGGGTCCACGGCCAGCGGCTGGGACTGGGATGCCAGCTACAACTACGGCTACAACAAGATCGATTTCCACACCCGCAACACGCTCAACGTGAGCCTGGGGCCGACCTCGCCGACCTCCTTCTACGATGGCGCGCTGGAAACCACGCAGAACATCGTCAACCTGGACGTCAAGCGCGGCTTCGACTGGGGCCTGGCGTATCCGGTGACGGTGGCCTTCGGCGCCGAATACCGCAACGAGAAGTGGAACCAGTCGCCGGGCGAAGTGGGCTCGTATTTCCAGGCCGGCACGCTGGCCGGTGGCGCGCAGGGCTTCGGCGGGTTTGCGCCGAGCGTGTCCGGGCAGTATTCGCGTGACAGCTACGCGCTGTATGCGGATCTGGAAGCCGATTTCACCGACAAGTTCTCCGCCGGCCTGGCCGGCCGCTACGAAGACTTCAACGATTTCGGCAGCCAGGCCTCGGGCAAGTTGTCCGGCCGCTATGCATTCACCGACAGGGTCGCGCTGCGCGGCACGGTGGCGTCGGGCTTCCGCGCGCCGTCGCTGGCGCAGCAGTATTTCCAGTCCACCAGCACCACCTTCCTGGCCGGCAATCCGAACCCGTTCGAGATCCGCACCTTCCCGGCCGACAGCACCGTCGCGCGTGCGCTGGGGTCCGAGCCGCTGGATGCCGAGACCTCGCTGTCCTACAGCCTGGGCCTGGTGCTGCAGCCGACCGATGCGCTCTACCTCACCGTGGATGCGTACCAGATCGACGTGGACGACCGCATCGTGCTGTCGTCCAACCTCACCGGCACCGGCGTGCGCAACCTGCTCGAAGCGCAGGGCATCTTCGGCATCAACGGCGGGCGCTACTTCACCAACGCGGTGGACACGCGCACGCGCGGTGTGGACGTGGTCGGCAGCTACCGCTGGCAGCTGGCCGCCAGCAGCGTGGACCTGACCGCCGGCTACAACTATTCGGAGACCGAGGTGCGCAGTGTCGCGGCCAATCCGGCCGCGTTGTCGGCCAACGGACTGAGCCTGGAGCGCATCGACCGCACCGAACGCGGCCGCATCGAAGAAGGTTTCCCGCGCGACAAGTTCCTGGTCAACGGCAGCTGGAACCTGGAGCACTGGACGCTGGCACTGGGTGCCACGCGCTATGGCAAGTACAGCACGCGTCCGGCCGCGGCGATCAACGACCAGACCTTCGGCGCCAAGTGGGTGGTGGATGCCTCGGCCAGCTACAAGATCGATCGCTGGACGCTGACGCTGGGTGCGGACAATCTGCTGGACGAGTACCCGGACGAGAACAATTTCGCCAACTCCACCAGCGGGCAGTTCCCGTACAGCAACCTGTCGCCGTTCGGCTTCAATGGTGCCTACGTGTACGGCCGCATCAACTATCGCTGGTAACCCGGCGGCCTAGCCTGCGGTGTTGCCAGGCACTTAGTGCCCAGGCACGCTGCACGATTGCATTCTGACGCTCGACCACACGCCCCGGCTTGCCGGGGCGTGTGCGTTTTTGCCCGGCGTGCTTGCGGCGTTCCTGCAGCAGGCCATCCGCATGCGGGCATCGATGCGCCGTGAAGAGCCACCGGCGGCCGCAGTGGTATCAACGCGCTTCCACCCTGATGGAGCACCCACCATGGACGCAGCGCAACTCTCACGCGGCCGTCTGATCGACCACCTGCATCTGGTCGTCCACGACCTGGCGGCGAGCCGACGTTTCTACCAGGCCGTGCTCGATGTGCTGGGCATTCCGATCGGTGGCGAAGGCGAAGGATTCTTCTGGGCCGACGAGCTGTTCGTGTCCGATCGCCACACGGTGGCGCAAGGCGTACTTACCGGCCGCCACCATCTGGCCTTCCAGGCGCACGATGTCGCCATGGTGCATGCGTTCCATCAGGCCGCCCTCGCCCACGGCGGCCGCGACAACGGCGCACCGGGCGTGCGCCCGTATCACCCGAGTTATTACGCAGCGTTTGCCCTGGATCCAGATGGCAACAACATCGAAGCGGTGTTCCATGGTCCTGCGCAACGCAGCGCCGATGCGGTGCAAATCACGTTCTGATGCAGAAGTTTCATAACTGCTATCGATGTCCATGATGGTGCAAAAAAACCCGTGCAGCAGCAGGTCGGGTGCAAGCGACGCATCACTCTGGTGCAAGCTGGCAACGTTTTCATAAGCATATTTGCGATGACGGTTGCAAGCGCAACATAACCAAAATTTGACATGCGGTTATGCGTGGTCAATGGTTGGGAACGCACCGCAGCTGCCGCAACGGACGCGGCCCGGGAAGGGGGCCCCTGCGATGCATCCGTTCCCCACTCGGAGTTGTCACCGCATGAATTGCAAGACCAGTCCACTCGCAGTTGCCGTTGTTCTTGCACTGTCGTTTTCCGCTTCAAGCGCAGTTGCGCAGTCACAAGCTCCCACCCAGAAAACCCTCGATACCCTGATCGTGACCGGCACGCGCGTGGCCGATCGCACCGTGGCCGAATCGGCATCGCCGATCGACATCATCTCGCCGCAGGCGCTGGAATCGACCGGCACCACCGAGCTGGCGACCGCGCTGTCACGCGCGATCCCCTCGTTGAATTTCCCCCGCCCGGCCATCTCCGACGGCTCGGATGCAGTGCGCCCGGCGCAGCTGCGCGGCCTCTCACCCGACCAGGTGCTGGTGCTGGTCAACGGCAAGCGCTACCACAGCACTGCGTTGATCAACCTCAACGACACCCAGGGCCGTGGTTCGTCGCCGGCCGACCTCAATACCATTCCGATCGCCGCGGTGGAGCGCATCGAAGTGCTGCGCGACGGCGCGTCGGCGCAGTACGGCTCCGACGCCATCGCCGGCGTGATCAACATCGTGCTCAAGGGCAGCGGTGAAGGCGGCAGCGTCAATGGCCGCTACGGCAAGTACAGCGCCGGCGACGGCGAGCAGTATCAATTGTCCGGCGATGCCGGTTTCAGCTTCGCCGGCACCGGCAAGGTGCACCTGGCCGCGCAGGCCGGGCACTCGGACCAGACCAACCGCGCACTGCCCTTCCAGGGCCGCGTGGAGCAGCGTTACGGCGACCCGGACATCGACCAGGGCGCCATTTCGTTCAATGGCGAATACAGCCCCACCGATTACCTGACCTTCTACTCCTTTGGCATGGTCAGCCGCCGCGAGGTGCTGTCCAACGGCTACTTCCGCTTTGCCGGCGACAACCGCAACCGCCCGGAAATCTACCCGGACGGCTTCCTGCCGCAGATCTACAACGTCAGCAAGGACGTGTCGTGGGTCGGTGGCTTGAAGACCTCCACCGAAGGCGGCCTGAACATCGATCTGAGCTACAACTACGGCCAGAACAATCTCACCTTCGATGTACGCAACAGCTTGAACAACAGCTTGGGCCTGGCCAGCCCGACCAACTTCCATGCCGGCACGCTGGAAGTCACCCAGAACGTGCTCAATGCCGACTTCACCAAGACCCTGGACTGGGGCCTGGCGTATCCGGTCACGCTGGCCTTCGGCGCGGAATGGCGCGGCGAAAAGTTCAACCAGTCGCCCGGCGATGCGGCATCCTCGGCCAACGGCGGCATTCCATCTGCGGCCGGAACGCTGATTCCGGGCGCACAGGTGTTCCCGGGCTTCAAGCTCTCCGATGCCGGCTACTACAACCGCAACAGCCACTCGGCCTATGTGGACCTGGAAGCGGATCTGACCGACAAGTTCTCCGCCGGGCTGGCCGGCCGCTATGAGAAGTACAGCGACTTCGGCGACACCGCCACCGGCAAGCTGTCGCTGCGCTATGCGTTCACCGACAAGATCGCAGTGCGGGCCACCGCGTCCACCGGCTTCCGCGCGCCGTCGCTGCAGCAGCAGAACTTCCAGTCGATCGCCACCCAGTTCCTCAACGTGGCCCAGCCCAACGGCACGGTCACCGCGATCCCGTTCGAGATCGGCACCTTCCGTACCGACAACCCGGCCGCCATTGCACTGGGCGCCGAGCCGTTGAAGGCCGAGGAATCCAAGAACTACGGGCTTGGCGTGGTGCTGCAGCCGATCGAAAACCTGTACATCACGGTCGATGCGTATCGCATCGAGATCGATGACCGCATCGTGCTGTCGGAAAACCTCACCTCCAATGCGGCGCGCAACTACCTGCAGGCCAATGGCTTCCCGGGCATCGGTGGCGGGCGCTACTTCACCAACGCGGTGGACACCAAGACCCAGGGCGTGGATGCGGTCGGCACCTATCGCTGGAACCTGGACGGCGGCAGCGCGGAGCTGACCTCCGGCTACAACTACAACAAGACCGAAGTGGAACGGATCGCCGACAACCCGGCAGCGCTGGAAGCGATCGATCCGGGTGCGGTGCGCATCGGCCGCGCCGAACTGGGCCGCATCACCGAAGGCACGCCGCGCGACAAGTTCTTCCTGGGCGGCACCTGGTCGCCGGGCAACTGGTCGTTCACCGGCACCGCCACGCGCTGGGGCGAGTTCAGCACCTTCGGCACCAACGCCGGCAGCGACCAGACCTATGCGGCCAAGTGGACGCTGGACCTGGCCGCGTCCTACAAGTTGAACGACTGGAACTTCACCATCGGCGGCGACAACGTGCTCAACGAATATCCCGACCGCCAGGAAGCCGGCCTGGGCACGCGCACCTACCTGCCGTACAGCAGCGCCTCGCCGTTCGGTTTCAACGGCGCGCTGGTGTATGCCAACGTGAGCTACAAGTGGTAAATCGCCACGTGCCGGTCGGCAACGACCGGCACCTCGATCGCCGAGCCCCACGTCGCTGAGACCAGGCAGCACGCCCGCAGCATCGCTCGCCCTTTCCGATTGTCGCGACAGGGCGAGTTCCTCCCTTATTTCGCAAGGATGCGCCACGCAGCAGACGCTGCGTCGCAGTCCGTTGTCCTTGCCGTGCCCGCCATCCCGCCAACGCACACGCGCTGCGTGCAGGCGACACGGATCACGCAGTCCGCCGTCCTCTTCCCCCGCACCACACGCAGCGCAGTGCTGCGTCCATCATCCCCCTTGAGTCTCCATTCCCATGCACACCTCCAACGCACTCTCGCTTGCGATCTCGGCCGCGCTCACCGTCTGTACGTTTGCCGCCAGTGCGCAATCGCAGCCTGACCAGCCGCAGAAAACCCTGGATACGCTGATCGTCACCGGCACGCGCGTCAGCGACCGCACCGTGGCCGAATCCGAATCGCCGATCGACATCATCACCGAGCAGTCGCTGCAGGCCACCGGCGCGACCGACATCGCCACCGCGCTGGGCAAGCTGCTGCCCTCGCTGAACTTCCCGCGTCCGGCGATCTCCGACGGCAACGATGCCGCGCGGCCGGCCACGCTACGCGGGCTGTCGCCGGATGCGGTGCTGGTGCTGGTCGACGGCAAGCGCTATCACACCTCCTCGCTGATCAACTACAACCCGTACGTCGGGCGCGGTTCGGCACCGGCCGATCTGAACTCGCTGCCGATGTCGGCCATCGCGCGCATCGAGGTGCTGCGCGACGGCGCCTCGGCCCAGTACGGCTCCGATGCCATCGCCGGCGTGGTCAATATCGTGCTCAAGCATGGCGCCGATGCCGGCAGCAATAGCGTGTCGATCAATGGCGGCATCATGGACAAGGGCGATGGCGAGCAGAACGGCATCGACGGCTCGGTCGGCCTGCCCTTCGGCGGCAGCGGCGGCGATACCGCTCCGGGCTGGGTGCGGCTGTCCTGGAACTACCAGAACACCATGAGCACCAACCGCGGCGAAAACACCAACCGCGCCACCACCGTGCCGGGCACGCCCAACCCGGGCGGTGTGCCCTACCAGCGCCACGGCGACCCGGCTTCCACGTTCTACCAGGGGCTGGCCGCCTTCGGCTATGCGTTCTCGCCGAACCTGGAGCTGTACGGCCACCTCAGCATGAGCCGGCGCGAAGTCACCTCCAACGGTTACTACCGCGCAGCTGAAAACACCGCGCGCAACGTGCAGGCGATCTACCCGAACGGCTTCCTGCCGCAGATCTACAACCCCACCAATGACCGCTCGGCGGTGCTGGGCCTGAAGGGCAGCACCGAGAGCGACTGGAATTGGGACATGTCGGCCACCTACGGCAAGAACGACATGAACTTCAACATCCTCAACAGCATCAATACCAACCTGTACTACACCACCGGCAGCTCGCCGACCAACTTCAATTCCGGCGGCTTCGAAACCGAACAGGGCACGATCAACCTGGACGTCAACAAGTCCTTCGACTGGGGCCTGGCGTATCCGGTGAATGTGGCCTTCGGCGCCGAGCATCGCCAGGACCGCTACCAGATCACCGCCGGCTCGCCGGCGTCGTACTTCTTCGATCCCAACACCATCAATCCCGACGACGGTGCCCCGTATCCGGGCGGGGCCCAGGTGTTCTCAGGCCTAGAGCCGTCGGTGGCCGGCAAGTTCGGCCGCCACAGCAACGCGGTCTACGCCAACCTGGAAGCGGACATCACCGACAAGCTGTCCGGCGGCATCGCCGGGCGTTACGAAAACTACAGCGACGCCGGCTCCACGCGCTCGGGCAAGCTGTCGGCGCGCTACGCCTTCAGCGATACCTTCTCGCTGCGCGGCACCATCTCCAACGGCTTCCGCGCGCCGTCGCTGGCCCAGCAGAACTATGCCTCGGTGGTGACCTTGATCCAGAACGGCGAGCTGGTGCAGGTCGGCACCTACCGCACCTCCGACCCGGTCGCGGTGGCGCTGGGCGCCGGCCCGCTGAGCCCGGAGAAATCCACCAACTACGGCCTGGGCGGCGTGTGGCAGCCGACGGCCAACTTCACCTCCAGCCTGGACGTCTACCAGATCCGCATCTGGGACCAGATCCTGTACTCGGACCAGCTGCAGCTGGCGCAGCCGATCGGCCAGGTGGCCGCGGTGCAGTTCTTCGTCAACGGCGCCACCAGCCGCACCCGTGGCGTGGACTGGATCAACAGCTATCTCGCCGACCTGGGCAGCTACGGCAAGCTCAACCTCAGTGCCAGTGCCAACTACAACAAGACCACGATCCTGGAACTGTCCAACCCCAACTTCGGGCGGGCCAGCCAGGGCCTGCTCACCGATGCCACCCCGCGTACCAAGTACATGGCCGCGGCGGACTGGACGCTGGGCGGCTTTGCACTGAACTTCAACGCCACCCGCTACGGATCGATCAAGCGCATCAGCGATCCGGCCGATGGCAGCCAGGACCAGACCTACGACGCGCGCTGGCTGTTGAACCTGGCCGCCAGCCAGACCTGGAACGCATTCACCTTCACCGTGGGCGCGGACAACCTCACCAACCAGTACCCGACCAAGGCGCAGCTGACCACCGGCTACGACGACCGCGCCGGCGGCCTGCAGTATTCGTCGCTGTCACCGTTCGGTTTCAACGGGCGTTACTGGTACGGCCGGGTCACCTATCGGTTCTAGGCCGCCACGCTCGATTGCAACGTGCTGATCGAACGTTTCGATCAGCGCATCTCTCACGCAAACACCGCCGATCGCTCGGCGGTGTTTGTCGTTGTGGCCATCGCAACATGCGTGCAGCGGCTGTGCCATCTGCCGCAATGGTGTCTGTCCCGTTGAACGCCATAGTGATGGCCCACCGTGCGTCGGCGGCGTGGTCAACGCGTTGCCGCCATCCGTGCAGCGTGTGGGAGGGTTTGTTGGCTGCTATTGCCCGACGACCTCACCAGGAGGCGAGCAGCGCGTCGACACCGCGCAGGTTGGCGCGGTCGTTCCAGTTCAGCGTGTCGCGCTGCTCCAGCCGCAGCGCCGGCAGACGTTCCAGCAGGCAGGACAGCGCGGCCTCCATCTCGATCAGGGCCAGCCGGTTGCCCAGGCAGTGGTGGATGCCGCCGCCGAAGGACAGCGCGCGGCCCTGCTGCCGGCGGATATCCAGCACCTGCGGGTCGGTGAACTGCAGGCTGTCGTGATTGGCCGCGCCCAGCATCAGGTACAGCATGGCGCCCTGCGGAACCGCCACGCCCTCGATCTCGAACTCCTGCAAGGCCGTGCGCGTGGCGATCTGCACCGAGCTGTCGTAACGCATGCACTCGAGCACTGCATTGGGCAGCAGGCTCGGGGTGTCCTGCAGCAGGCGCAATTGCTGCGGGTGCTGATGCAGGGCGACCAGCGCATTGCAGATCATGTTGGAGGTGGTCTCGTGGCCGGCAAAGAACAGCAGGATCACGTTGGAGACGATTTCCTCATCGCTCAGGCGGCGGCCGTTGTCCTCGGCCTGGATGAAGCGCGTGATCAGATCGTCACCGCCATCGCTGCGGCGTTGCGCGATCACGTCGTGGAAATATGCTGCCAGCTGGTCGTAGGCGACACTGGTCGCCTGCAGTTCTTCGGCCGTCATCATCGGATCGAAGACCTTTGCCAGGGCACTGGTCGCATGACTCAGCGCGGTGGCATCGGCCGCATCGATGTCCAGCATCCGGCAGATGATGGCGATCGGCAGCGGGAACGCGAACTCGGTCAGCAGATCGCAGTGGCCGTTTGCCTGGAAAGCGTCGATCAACCCGGCGGCGATATCGCCGGCCACCTGGCGCATGGCATCCATCTGCCGCGCACCGAAGGCCTGTGTCATCAATCCACGCAACTGGGTGTGCAGCGGCGGGTTGAGCAGCAGGAACATGCGGCTCATGCCCTGAAACAGCGGCAGGTGCACCGCCGCCTCGCCGTAACGCAACCGAATGCTTTGCAGGTAATCGCGGCCGAGCCGGCGATCGCCGAGCAGCCGATCGACCACCGCGTAGCGGCCGGACATCAGCCGCCCGTCCGCCACCTGTACCAGCGGCCCTTCGTCACGCAGCCGTGCGTAGGTCGGATAGGGATCGTGCCGGAATTGGGGTGTTGCGAAATCGCTGAGATGCATGGCCTGGCTCGTAGGGCATCGCCCGCGACAGGGGCGATGAGGGCGTGGGCCTGCCGGACAACGCAGGCACTCCACTGGGGGCTCCGATTGTCGGCCGCCCCTGCGCAGCGTCCTTGCGCAGGGGCGAAGCGGTGTCGTCTATGTTGAATCGGCGTGCCGGGCATGCGCCGTGCATCGCAGCCTGCGCCAGCGCGCGCAGGGCGCTGCGCCATGCGCGCGGAGGTCCGATGCATGCGTCTGCGTGCGTGCATGCGCTGCGTGTCGCATCACGTTAATCAAGCGCTGTGTACTATGGGCGTCCGGCCAACCGGACCAGCAACGCGGTCCTGTTCCCCCGCGCCGGACTCCAGCCATGACCACGCAATGCCCGCAGGCGATGCCCGGCGCAGTGCCGTTGGCTGGTCGCGCCCGCGACGCTCTCTCGGACACTCTCACAACGGATTGGAATGCATCACGACACCAGCCTCATCGACATCATCGCCGTCGGCCTCGCGGTCGCTTTCGTGCTGGGCACGCTCGCACAGAAAGTGAAACTCTCGCCGCTGGTCGGCTATCTGCTGGCCGGAGTCTGCGTCGGGCCATTCACGCCCGGCTTCGTGGCCGACCAGACGATGGCCAACCAGCTGTCCGAGCTGGGCGTGATGCTGCTGATGTTCGGTGTGGGCCTGCACTTCTCGCTCGACGACCTGATGGAAGTGAAATGGATCGCGATTCCGGGCGCGTTGGCGCAGATCGTGGTGGCCACGCTGCTCGGCTGGGCACTGGCCTGGAGCATGGGCTGGCCGTTGATGCATGGCCTGGTGTTCGGCCTGGCGCTGTCGGTGGCCAGTACCGTGGTGCTGCTGCGCGCACTGGAAGAACGCCGCCTGCTGGAAACCCAGCGCGGCCGCATTGCGGTGGGCTGGCTGATCGTCGAAGACCTGGTGATGGTGATCGCGCTGGTGATGTTGCCGGCCCTGGCCGAGGTGCTGGGCGGCGGCGCGCCGGCAGCGGCGCATGAAGGCGAATCCACCTCGCTGCTGGCCGCGCTCGGCCTGACGCTGTTCAAGATGGTGGCGTTCGTGGCGGTGATGCTGGTGGTCGGCCGCCGGGTGATTCCGTGGTCGCTGGAAAAGGTCGCCGCCACCGGCTCGCGCGAGCTGTTCACCCTGGCCGTGCTCGGCATCGCGCTGGGCGTGGCGTTCCTGTCGGCCACGCTGTTCGGGGTGTCGTTCGCGCTGGGCGCGTTCTTCGCCGGCATGTTGCTGAAGGAATCCGAGCTCAGCCACAAGGCCGCCAGCGATTCGCTGCCATTGCGCGATGCATTCGCGGTGTTGTTCTTCGTCTCGGTGGGCATGCTGTTCGACCCGATGATCCTGGTCGAGCATCCGTGGCAGGTGCTGGCCACGTTCCTGACCGTGACCCTGGGCAAGTCGCTGGCCGCGTTCGTGATCGTGCGTGCGTTCGGCCATCCCACCGGTACGGCGCTGACCATTTCCACCAGCCTGGCGCAGATCGGCGAGTTCTCCTTCATCCTGGCCGGGCTGGGCGTGCAGCTGGCCATCCTGCCGGAAACCGGGCGCGACCTGATCCTGGCCGGTGCGCTGCTGTCGATCATCGCCAACCCGTTCCTGTTCTCGTGGCTGGACCGCTGGCAGGCCAGGCAGGCGCAGGACGCCCCGGCCAAGGTGGAGCCGGAGCTGCCGCCCGGCCCGCCGCTGCCGCTGGACGGCCATGCGATCGTCATCGGCTATGGGCGCGTGGGCAGTGCGCTGGCGCAGTTGCTGCGCAGCCGCGGCGTGCCGGTGCTGGTGATCGACGACAACGGCGATCACGTGGCCAAGGCGCATGCGGCCGGCATTCCCGGCATCCGCGGCAGTGCGGCGGCCGACCGCGTGCTGGCCGAAGCCCGCCCGGAGCATGCCAAGATCGCGATTCTTGCGATTCCGCAGCCGCTGGAAGCCGGCGAGGCGCTGGCCAAACTGCGCGCGATCAACCCGTCGCTGACGCTGCTGGCACGCGCGCACAGCGATACCGAGGTCAAGCACCTGCTCGAACATGGCGCCGACGGCGCGGTGCTGGCCGAACGCGAACTGGCCTACTCGCTGGCCGAGATGGTGATGTCCACTCCGCCGTATCGGGCATTGCGGGTACCGGCCTCGTAATCGCGCACGGGACACGCAGCGCCGCACGAAAATGAAGACCCGCCGGCAGCGCCTGCGGGTCTTTTCTTGTGGCGCGCAGGTGCTTCAGTGCGGAACGGCTCGCACCCCTGCTGTTGGGGGACACCTGGATTGATAAACCGGGATAAGCCGAAATTGGCCGGGAAAAAATGGCACGAAACCTAGACGTGCCAACGGTCTTACGCGGCGGTGCAGCACGATTGCGCGCATCGGCCTAGGTTTGCGGAATGCCGCCCAAAGTGCGAAATAGACAGATGAAGTGCGAAACGCCCGGACGCGGTGAGCCGCCTTCGACGGGCATTTGAAGATGCTGTAAGCCAGCCATCCTGTCTGATGGGCAAAACCCTTCCCTAGCAAGGGTTTTGGCGTTTAAAGACTGCCGCAGCGGTGAGCCGGCCGAGTCACGGTGCCCCAACCTGGGACTTAGCGCGAAAGCCAGCGTGTCAGACCCGCCAGGCAGGCTGCGACTGCTGCCCCGCCGAAAGCCAGGACGGCTAGTTCCCAGAGGGGCGCTTGGCTGCTCATGTACTGCAGGGCGAATATCGGTGCCAGTCCTTCCGGCCGGCCTTGCCAAAGAGGTACCAGCCTGAAGAAGATGTAGGCGGCCACAATCAACACAAAATAGAGGCCTGTCAGGCGGTTGAAGTCAAAGAACGGCTTTTTCTGCGCTACTGGACTCATACCGATATGGACGGAACCGTTGGCATGGACGGCAATTCCCCCGCGATCAGCCGTCACATGCTGCACGTGCTCGGCGTTGCCCTTGGGCGATTGGGACTTTGCGAGCAATTCCCGTATTTGGCGCACGTTTTGTTGACTTTCGTCGCTCATCGCTTGCTCCTGTTAGCGCGCCGGGGGCGCAAAAGCTGAATCGCAGCCGGTCTGCATGTTATCGATCCACTGCGCGAGCCAGGTGTGCAACGCAGCCAGCTGGTCATTGTCGAGCTCTTGGATCACCTGGGCACCTGTGGCGTACACAAACGCCTGAATCTCGTCAGAAAGCCCGTAATAGCGGCCTTGCCGGCCAATCTGCGCCAGCAAGTTGCGGCGTTGGATCGGGTACGGGACTGGCGGCATACAGCTCTGCTGCCGCTCCTCCCTTGCAGTCTGCACCAGCGCCAGGGCGCCATCGATGCTCCGCCTAAGCCCATCTAGATTGGAAATCGCTACGGATTGCTGCGTTTTCGCCCTATCGAGCAGCTTTCTTACCTGATCCACCCACATCCCTTCTGCCATGTTCTGTTTCTCCTATCCCGCGCGCGGCGGGTCTTGCGAACGCCAGTACCTGGGCGCTTGGCAGGCCGTTGACCAAGGCGCCGTGAATGAGCGAGACGAGCTGGGCGTAGTCAGCTGGCTCCAGCCTGCCTCCGTCCAATGCCTCCTCGGCCAACTGAATGGCCAGTGTGAGGGACTCCAATCGCGGAGGCTGAGACGGGGTCTTGTCGGCGGTCTCATCTGACGCAATACCTTGTTTTTCAAGGGCTTCCACGCGTTGTGGACCATCACCGGTCAAGACCCAATTGATGTTCCAGCCCAGTCCTGCATAGCCCGACAGCGCCAACGCGCCAGGTTCTCGCTCACCCCTTTCGTACGTGCCCAGAGTGTTCTTGTGGATGCCAACCAGGGGCGCGAACCCTGCCTGTGATTCCCGACCACGAATGTGTGTCAGTCGCTCGCCGATTGCTTTGAGGTCGTGTCGCACTTAGAGGCTCCGAAGTGCGACGCAAAGCGCGACACGCCTAGCTTGCGTCGCACTTTCGCTAACCCATTGAGGGGAAAAGGCAAAACACGAAAAACCACACATGAGGTCTATTCCTTCGAAGTGCGACACGCGTTCGCGGTTGACATGACCACAAACGCGGGTAATATCTGCCTCATAGACACCGCCAACGGAAAGCGCGAAACGTGACGGCACCACAGACACCAAAAAAAACCAGTCTCAACGACTGGCACCCGGCCGAGGTCGGAGCGAAGTTGCGCATGAAGGGACTCTCCCTGCGCCAACTCAGCATCCTCAACGGCTACGACAATCCGAACAGCCTGGCTAAGGCATTGCACCGGCCTTATCCGCTGGCCGAAGCAATCATTGCCGAGGCACTGGGGATCAGCGCCACGGAGATCTGGCCGAGCAGGTATGGCACGGACGGCAAGCCGAACCGCAAACGCGGTCAGAAGGCTCTTCTTCCTGTTGGCGCAAAGCCTAGCAGGCTGCGCGCGGCTCGCAATCCACAAAGTGGAGCAGCGTAATGAACAACGCCCCCCTTTGCCCGGTCACCCCGGCGCGGCTTGACCAATTGATGGCGGTGATCTTCTTCGCCGGTCGCTCGGCGCGCAGCCCTGAGTACCGGGCAGGTTGCCGTGCGGCAGTCAGCAAGCGCCTGGGCGGCCCGGCCACCCCGAACCTGCACGCCGCCGGCACCGCTTCGGCCGATGCGTGGTGGGCGGGCTGGGATGAGGGCATGGCGCAGGCGTCCGACTTCACAAGCCAGGCCCAGGCAGATGGGTGGGGATCAGCCGGTCAGTGCCCCGCGTCCGACAGCGCGAAAACACCGGCAGTTCGAGAGCAGGTCCGCCACGTTGTGGCAACCGGTGGCATGCCGGTGAGCACCTCCGCCTGTGCGATCGAGCGCGCGGCCGTCGGTGGGGGTATCGGGCGATGAATAGGACAACACGTCGTCGCGCCGATGCCCTCACCAGCGACATGTTCGCAATGCCGCGTCCGGCCGCCCAAATTCCGGGAAGCATGGATTTTCGCCAGCCCATCAGCCTGCTGGTAGGCGACATGCTCAAAGACGCGCATGCCGCCGGCATCGACCGGTTTGAAATTGCCGCACGCGCCAGCCGTCTGGCCGGCCGCGATGTATCCAAGGCGATGCTCGACGGCTACACCGCCGAGAGCCGCGAAGAATTCAACGTGCCGTTGTGGCTGGCCCCGGTGTTGGAAGTCGTCTGCAGCAGCACCCGTCTGGCCGAGTGGCATGGTGGTGTAGTCGGTGGGCAGCTGCTGCTGGGCGCCGCCACACTGGATGCCGAGATTGGGCGGCTGGAGCGTGAGAAGCAGCGCGCCAACGAGCAGATCCGTGCCCTCAAGGAAATGAGTCGGAGGGTGCGTTGATGGAAGGCAGCACACCCAGCGCCGATCACTTGGACCTCGGCTTAATTGCACTTGCCCTGGGCATCACCAAGCGCTCAGCAGAGCGCCGCGCCGCCAAAGAGAACTGGCCCTTCGCCACCAAAACCGGTCGTGGCGGTGTTCGTCGCATGTATGCGTCGGCCAGTCTGCCGAAAGACGTACAGGCCGCATTGTTCCTGCGCTCCGGGGTTATAAGCCCATCCAGCGCCGCAGTGGAGCGTGTGCGCGAGCGTCGGCCGACAGCCGTCGCCAGCGCTGCGCATATCCAGTCGGCCTGGCAGCGCTATGAGGCAGTGCCTCAGCATCTGAAGACTGAAGCAGCGCGCCGGCTGCGCGCCCTGCAGGCGGTCGAACAGCTGGTAGCCGATGGCCATCCGGTACTGGACGCGCGCGCCCTTGTCGCAGTGCAGCTGCAGCGCGAGAACGTGCGCGGCGCCAGCGAAGCGAGCCTGGCGCGCTGGGCGGCGCAGATTGCGGGTGTCGAAAAGCAACACCGCCTCGCGATGCTGGTGCCGGCCTATACCGGTCGCACCGTCACTGCGGAGATCCCAGTAGAGGCGTGGGATCTGTTCAAAGCCGACTACCTCCGCGTCGAAGCGCCCACCGCCAGCAGCTGCTACGACCGTGTGGCGCGCATCGCCAAGGTCAAGCAATGGGCGCTGCCATCTTTGAAGACGTTCCAGCGCCGCATAAAGGCCGAGCTGCCGCGCGGCGTGCTGGTCCTCTCTCGCCAGGGCCAGGAAGCATTCAACCGCACCTTCCCCGCGCAGGAGCGCGATCGTAGTGTCTTCCATGCGCTGGAAGCAGTGAACGCCGACGGCCACAAGTTCGACGTGTTCGCAAAGTGGCCAGACGGCACCATCGCGCGCCCGATCATGGTGGGCGTGCAAGACCTCTACAGCGGCAAACTGCTGGGCTACCGGATTGCCGAGACTGAATCGGCCGACCTGGCCCGCTTCGCTTTCCGCGACGTGGTCGAGCGTTACGGCATCCCGGAGAAGGTCTGGCTGGACAACGGTCGCGGCTTCGCCTCGAAGATGCTGACCGGCGGCACCGCCAACCGCTTCCGGTTCAAAGTGCGGGAAGACGACCCGACCGGCGTCCTTACCGCGATGGGCTGCGAGATTCACTGGGCCACCCCGTACCACGGCCAGGCCAAGCCGATCGAACGCGCATGGCGCGATCTGTGCGATCGCATCGCCAAACACCCGGCTTTCGCTGGCGCATACACCGGCAACAAGCCCGATGCCAAGCCGGAGAACTACGGCAGCAAGGCCGTGCCGCTCGATGAGTTCGTGCGCGTGCTGAACGAAGAGGTCGCCGTGCACAACGCTCGAGAAGGGCGGCGCACTCGGGTAGCGGCAGGAGGCAGCTTCGATCAGGCCTTCGCTGCCAGCTATGCCCAATGCGCGATCCGCAAGGCTTCGGGCGAGCAGCTGCGCCAGATGCTGCTGGCCACCGACGTGGTCACCAGCGACAGCCGCGACGGCAGCGTGCGTTTGTCTGGCAACCGCTATTGGTCCGAAGCGATCGCGCCCCACGCCGGTCAAAAGCTGATGCTGCGGTTTGATCCTGAGCAGCTGCACGCCGAGGTCCAGGTGTACACGCTGGCAAACGTCTACCTGGGCGAAGCGGAGTGCATCGCGGCGGTGGGCTTCGCCGATACGGCTGCTGCACGTGAGCATGCGCGCGCCAAGAAACAATTCCGCCGCGCTACCAAGCAGCAGCTGGACGCCGAGCGTCGGATGGATGTCGCCAGCGTCGCGGCGCAGTTGCCATCGCCGATGCCCGAAGAGCTGCCGCCAGCTGGCGTCATTGCGCCCCTGTTTGGACGCCGCAAGCCGGCCCCTCTTCCCCAAGAAGAGGGGCTGCAACGCACCGGTACCGACGACCACGACAGCGCATTTGCGTCGCTGATGGAGCGCATGGCCGCCCAACAGCAGGCCAACTCGCTGTGGCGGGTGCCAGGAGATGACCAATGAGCGTCTCCGCAGCCACGCAACCTGGTGGTCGCCTCGCGCAGCGGCGTGCGTGGCTGAGCGACTACCTCCAAACCAGCTGCCCAGAGCGCTACCGGTCGAATGTGCGCATTCAGACCGGCGTCGACCAACGCAGCAATCCACGCGCCGGCAAGGCTGGCAGCGCACTGCTCAAACGCCAGCAGATGCGCGCCGACCTCGCCCGCCAGCCCCTTCGTTCCCGTCCCTATTTGCTGCCCAAGGAAATGCGCCAGATGAGCGTTACAAGTCTTCCTACCGCCACCACCGAGCTGTCGCCAGAGCAACTTGCCGACCTGCGAGAGCGTGTCCGCATCGTCGCCCAGGACGATCCCACCTACACCCAGGCGCGCATCGGACGCGAGGCAGACATCAGCAGCGCCACGCTCTCTCAGTTCCTCGGAGGCACCTATGCCGGCAACGTCCAGAACGTCGCCCGCAAGCTCTTGAACTGGACAAAGGCGCTAGATGAGCGCACGAGCGCCGGTCGCCTGCCGGAAGGTCCGGAATGGGTGCCAACGCCGACCAGTGAGAAGATCCTGGCAGGGCTGCGGTACGCCCAGATGGCGGGTGACGTGGTGCTGATTGTCGGTGGCGCAGGCCTTGGAAAATCCAAGACTATCCAGCGTTACACCAAGACCGCTCCGAACGTTTGGCACGTCGAACTGACACCGGCCACCGGCAGCGTGATGAGCTGTTTGCAGGAGATCGCTATCGCGCTTGGACTGCGCGACCTCACCAACTCGGCCGCGTTCCTGCAACGCGCCATCTTCCAGCGCGTCCGCGACACCAACGGCTTGCTGGTGCTGGACGAAGCTCAGCACCTGAGCGTGCCCGCGCTGGACCAGGTGCGGGCCATCAACGACCAGACAGGCGTTGGCTTGGTGCTATGTGGTAACGAGCGCGTCTATACGCAGATGAGTGGTGGCAACCGCGCGCCGTTCCTGGACCGTCTCTATAGCCGCATTGGCAAGAAGATCGTGCTCAAGAAGGCGACGGTGGCAGACGCCGACGCCATCATCTCTGCATGGGGTATCGATGACAGTCCCTGCAGGGATGCGATCCGGCAGATCGCCGCCACGCCTGGCGCGCTGCGCGTGCTCAACAAAGTGCTGCGCCTGGCTGCAACCTACGCCAAGGCACAGGCGCGCTCGATCGGTTGCAACGAGATCCGCCACGCCGCAGCCGAGCTGGGAGTGATGGTCTGATGGAGCGCACAAGCATCCCGGTCATCACCGCCGACCTGATCACGGCCACTGCGCTGATCGGCAGCTTGCGCACCACCGGCCTGCGCGAGCGCTGCCAGGTCGTGCAGTCGATCGTTGCCACCGGCAAGGCCGTGGACGAACTCACCGTGGGTGAGTTGGTCGCGCTCTCCAAACAGGTGCACGCACATGGACAGTGATCCGCGCCAGGCGAGGCAGCCAGTGGGGTCGGGATTCGGCACGCCGCCCACTGGTGCGATGACGATCCCGGCGTGCACGCAGCGCCAGCGCGACCTGGTGCGCTTCTACTTCAAGAATCGCGGGTTGCCCACCGTCTACCTCACCGACGAGCACCAAGGGCTGTTCAATCGCGCTGGCATCGCCTGGAGGTATGGCGCGCTACTGGACCAAACGTTGCGCGCGGTGAGCCACGCCGCCGCACAACGCCTCATCAAAGTGGTCAAGGAATCAGTGTGATGCACGCTTTAAATGCTGTTTGTACCCGCTTCAATGACCAATTAAAGGCCGCGATGGCGGCGATCCATCACCTCTCCGATCAGGGATGCGTGCCGCGCGAGATCCGTCTGAGCGATCGCCGGCCGGTGATCGTGATCGACAGGCCCGGCACCTTCATCCAGGGCGCCATGCGCCGCCGCGAGCGCGTCGGCGTCGTTGTGCGCTCTGTCATGGCCGCGCCGTTCCACGGCTGCCAAGTGGAGTGGGAAGTCAGCGAGCAGCGCAGCGCGCAGGTGCATCAGGCATGAGCGCTCCCTTCCAACCACTGGGCTGTGGCCTGCACGGTGTGCAGACCCGCCTACCCGAACACGATGAGAAGGAACAGCACGTGGCCAGCGCACGCTTAGACGCCACCAGCCGCATCGTCGCGGCTCTCCACGCCGCAGGCGGGATGCTCACCGCCGCACAGCTTCGCGAGGAACTGAGCGATCTGGAGTCCGGCGTGCGGTACATGGCGGTCAACCACCTGAAAAATACTGGCGTGATTGAGAGCCAGGGCAAGGCCAGCAACATCATCTATTCGCTTGTGCGGTCAAGTCCGCTAGATGCCGCCGAAGCGCCGTCAGAGGTGGCAACCGCTCCCACTCCCGCACCCGAAACCGAAACCGTGCCAAGTGCCGAGCCACCAGCAGCAGAGCATCTCGACAGATTTTTGAGCCACAGATCGAGGCTCCTGGTCGGTTCTGACGGTTGTATCCAGGGGCTGCGCCTTGAAACGCGCCCGCCGTGTGCCATCAACGAACGTCTCGATGCGATCGCCGACGACCTGCAGGACGCGCTGGAAGACGCATGCGAGGCGCGGCTGCCCCACGCACTCATCGCCGCCCTGGTGGCCAGCAGCGGCGCGCTGCGGCGCGCCCGCAAGACCCTAACCGCGTGAGCCACTCCCGCCGGCCGGCGGCAACCGGCTTGGCCTGACCGACATCAAGGACCAACAAAGATGACTCCAATCCCCGAAGGGTTCCGACAGGACGCACAAGGCCGCCTGGTCCCGGAAGCACTTATCAAACCGATCGATCTTGCCCGCGATGAGCTGGTGCAGGAGATCATCCAGAAGGCCAAGGCCGTCAGCCGCACCATCGCCGAATTCAAGGCCGGCACCTTTGGCGACATCGAAGCGTTCGTGCAACTGAGCGCCGAGCAGTACCGGGTGCGCCTGGGCGGCAAGAAAGGCAACGTGCAGCTGCTGTCCTTCGATGGGCGCTATAAGGTGTTGCGTGCCAATCAGGAAAATATCGCCTTCGACGAACGCCTGCAGGCCGCCAAGGATCTGATCGACCAGTGCCTGACTGAGTGGACTGAAGGCGCTCGCAGCGAGCTGCGTGCCCTCATCAATGATGCCTTCCGGGTCGACCAGGCTGGCAACATCCGCACCGGCCAGGTGCTCTCGCTGCGTCGCCTGGCGATTGACGATCCCCGCTGGCAAGAGGCCATGTTGGCCATTGCTGAGGCAGTGCAGGTGGTGGGCTCCAAGAGCTACGTGCGCGTGTACGAGCGCGACGCGCAGGGCGAGTACCGTCCCATCGCTCTCGACATCGCGGGGGCCTGACCATGATCATGCTCGTGCACATCGGTGGTGATATGGCGGTGGTCAATCCTGCTGCAACGCTGGGCGCATTTGGGATTGCCGACGACTGCGTGCGCAGTGAGATCGAGCTCTACGCGCGGCAGCAGTACGCCGAAGGCATGCTGTTCTTCGACACCAGTCGGGCGGTCAGCGATGGTGCAGATGGCTTACGCGACCTGGCTATCGTGAAGCGCGCCCTGGACTACATCGCTGCACGCGGCGACATGTGGCAGTGGCGGCTCAAGAGACACATCAACAACCCCGCGCTAGTCCGCTTCGAAGAAAAAGGCGCGGAGGTGTTGCATGGCGATTACTGATAACAACACTGCCAACGAGGTCAACACCTTGCTCAACTGGCTGTTCCCTTCCGCTGGTCGTCGTCATGCGGTCCCGCGCGAAGCCGCCATGAAAGCGGCGGAGCAATTGGCGAACAAAGCCCATCGGCAGCTGGTGGACGGCGTCCATGGCGCAAAGATTCGCGACGCCGTGCCGATCGATGAGTGGCGCTTTGATCCCATCGACAACGGAGGTCGCTGACGATGAGCCTGGCGCTGTCCACACGCAAGACCCAGCTGGCCAAGATCCACCTGGCGGCCAAGCAGAAAGGCCTGGATGAGGCGACCTATCGCGCGCTACTGGTACGCGTCACCGGCAAAGACTCGGCGGCCAAGATGACCGCCGAGGAGCGCGCCCTTGTGATTGCCGAGTTCGTGCGGCTGGGATTCAAGGATGTGCAGCGCGCTGGGCGTAAACGTACCTGGCCGGGCCAACCGAAGAACCTAGACGAGGTGCCGATGCTGCGCAAGGTCCAGGCCCTGCTGGCAGAAGCCAAGCGTCCCTGGGCGTACGCTCACAACACTGCCAAGCAGATGTACGGAATAGACCGTGTGGAATTTCTCAACCAAGACCAGTTGCACCGGCTAGTAGCAGCGCTGCAAGTCGACGCGAATCGCCGTGTTAAAGCTGCCTCAAATCCTCGGTGATACTCGCATGGAAGCTCTCAATTTCACGCACCATCGGCTCAATGTCGAACTGGATATGACCATAGGGATGGCTTTTGAGCATGTCTATAACGCGGCTTGTGACTCGTCTGATATCCACCAAAGAAGCCGATGCATGAAAATGGAATATCGCGGGTACAGCGCCCGCAGCTTGGTAGACAGGCTTAAGTTCCTCGAACTGCCAAATTACAACAGCCGTTACAGAATCCAGCCCCCGAAACGAGGCCTCCATGTTCTCCGCAGCCGTCTCGATACTAGCGTTCTCTGCTCCGTCAAAAGCCAGTGTTCTAACGCGCCCGTGATCCCGAAGCATTCGATTCAATGCCTCGGTCACTATGCCGACTGCATTGCTCGCCATCTCACTAATGGCTTGATCTCGCTTTCGGTCCTGCTGTTCAACACGCTTTCTTTCGTCACGAACCAATTCAACATTTTGCCGATGTTGCCAGTTAGCAATCAGGATCGCGCCAATGATGGCAAGAATCGATCCAACTGCCTGCACAACAGCCGACCAGGCCTGCCAGGTTGCTGCCATCTCCGTGGTCATGCGGGCAATCCTTCAGATGTAGTGGAGACAGGATTCTAATGCGTGCGACCTGCCCAGAGTGCGGCACCCAGGCACATGTCACTGCCTTCTTCGTGGAAGAAGATGGCAAGCGCCTGGCCATGACCGTGGCCGCCATGCCGCCCGACCTGGGCCGGGCCACGCTGGCCTATCTGGGGTTGTTCAAGCCTGCCAAGACCAGCCTGCGGATCGGCCGCGCCGCCAAGATCGCTGCCGAGGTCGCCGAGCTGGTGGCCCCCGGCACGGTCTGTAAGGACGAGCGTGCGGGCGTGCGTCGCCCGGCAAGCGCCGGCATGTGGGCAGCAGCGATGGAGCAAATGGTCACCCAGCGCGCTGCGCTGTCGCTGCCGCTGGAATCGCACGGCTACCTGCGTGCGGTGGTCTTCGGGTTGGCCGATAAAGCCGATGCCGCGAGCGAGCGTCAGCGTGAGGCTGATGCGCGCGTAGGAAAACACCTCAGCGGTGGGTCGGCAAACCTCCCACCCCCGGTGGAGTCAAAGCTGCAGAATGCGATCGCCTTTATCGACCGGCAGATGGAGCTGGGCGCGATCACGCCCGAAGAAGCAGAGGTGCAGGTCGCGGATGCACGCGCCAAGTACGGTGCCTTGGCATGAGCGACCAGGGCGATCTGTGGGGTACGCCCACCGGCTTGGCGGCGCTCGCGCTGATCGAGCGCGGTACTGTGGACGTGCCCGAAGATCGCTGGGCGCCGATGCTCGCTTCGATGGTCGCCGTGCTGGAGTCGACCTATCGCCGGCTGGGCCTTGGCGACGCGCAAGCGGCAAAGCTCGCCACGGCGGGGGTGCTGGCCCAGGCAGAGTACGCGGGCGGCCGAATGCTCTACCTGCCGCGCGGTGACCGGCTACGCAAGGCGCTGCGTGATGCCGAGATCTACCACCGCGCCCGGCGCGGTAATATCCGCCAGCTTGCTGATGAGTACGGACTGACCGACATCCACATCTATCGGATCTGCCGTGAGCAAAAGGAACTGCATCTGTCTAAGGTGCAGGGAAGCTTCAAATTTGGACAGGAAAAATGACAATGAAGTTGAATGG
Source organism: Xanthomonas sp. BRIP62418 (assembly GCF_003993495.1). Classification (NCBI taxonomy): domain Bacteria; kingdom Pseudomonadati; phylum Pseudomonadota; class Gammaproteobacteria; order Lysobacterales; family Lysobacteraceae; genus Xanthomonas; species Xanthomonas sp. BRIP62418. The sequence goes on along the minus strand of NZ_QEZG01000022.1, from coordinate 85,516 downwards.
CGTATGGGCTATGTACGGGCTGGCGGTGTTGGTGGCAGCTGGTGTGCTGCTCGCATTCAAGGCCACCGATCTTCTCAAGATGCGTGAGGCAAAGATCGCTGCAGCGGAGCATCTGCTCGATCCGGAATCTGCGAAGTTTCGCAAGGTTCGTCTGCAGGGGATGAGTGTCTGCGGCGAAATAAATGGCAAGAATGCTTACGGGGCATATGTGGGATACAAGCGTTTCTATTACAGCAAGCCTCTTGCGGTGATCGACCCAGGTGAAGACCAAAATGCGATGAGTCGAATACTGTGGAGCGATTACGGTAGAAGATGCTCTGACGCGTGAAAGACAACCCCGCCACCAAGCGGGGTTTTTTTTGCACTAGCCCAGGCTAATCCCGGCACATCCCCCCGCGCGCGCAAGGTGTGCATACCGGGGGAACGTGGCGCGCACCGCGCCACCAGCACATATCGCACCCCGCACCCGCCGGCGTAGGTCCCAGGACCTGCGCCGGCATCACACCAGGAGTGCGTATGCCGCCCAACAACCCGTTTCTTCGTGCCGTCTCTTCTATCAGCTCGCTGCTGGACCGGATCGGCTTCATCTGGCTGTGGCTGGTCGTCAGCCTGTTCCTGCTGCTCATCGTTGCGCTGATCAATCCGATCCTGCTGGCCAGCTACATCTGGGCGGCAAGCAAGATCACGATGGCCGCCACCATCGGCTTTGGGGTCGACCTCACGGTGTTCCGAGGCGCGGACCCGCGCCATCTGGAAGGCATCGAGAAGTCGATGGCGCAGACGCGCCGCGTCACGCTGCTGGGCTGCGCGATGCTCGCCGCAGGGCTGATCGGATGAACCGCTGGAAGGCATTCTGGTCGCGCCACCTGGTCGATTGGCGCGAGGCCACTGCGGTCCTATTGCTTGGGCTGTCCTCACTGGTGTCGCTCGCTGCGCTCATCGTTATCAGCCCGGCCAGCGCAGCCGCCGTACAGGCTGCCAAGCCGCAGGTGCGGGTCGCGCCTGCCTCGGCCCTGTACCGCCACCGTGTCGAGCAGGCGGTGGCACGGGCGTGGGGCGTGGAAGGCTCCAGTGCCCGTCTGGCAGCGCAGTTGCATCAAGAGTCCGGCTTCCGTCCCGACGCAAAATCGCCGGTCGGTGCCCAGGGCATTGCGCAGTTCATGCCGAAGACGGCGCGCTGGATCGCAACTGTCTACCCGAAGGACCTGGACAGTTTCGACCCCTGGAACGCGCAGCAGGCCATTCTGGCCGCTGCGCTCTACGACCGCTGGCTGCTCGATCGCGTCATGGCTTATGGCCCGCGCCCACTGTCCGACTGTTCGCGCTGGGCCTTCACCTTCCGCGCCTACAACGGTGGGGAGACGATGCTCAATCGTGAGCGCAGCGCCGCCTTCAAAGCCGGCGCGAACGCCAATGACTGGCGCGTGGTCGAGCCATACCGCGTGCGGGCTACCTGGGCGCATAAAGAAAACATCAACTACCCGCGCCGGATCTTGCTCACGCTGGAACCTGCGTATCTGGCGGCCGGTTGGCCGGGAGGTGCGGCGTGCACCTAGAGCTCGAAGCACTCAAGCGCGCCAGCACGCGCAGCACGGTCACGGGACTACTGCCCGTCATCGGATGGGCACTTGTCCTGCTGCTCGTGGCGGCGCTGCTCGCCGGCATCTGGGCCGGCAATCGTTGGGCCGAGGGCAGGCAGGCAGTGCAAGACCGCACCGAGCTGCGCACCTACATCAAAGAGCTGCAGATCGAGGTCAAGCATCTGCGGCAAACCAGCGCGGACAGCGCAGTTAGTTACCGCCAGGCCATCGCGCGCCTGGACGCCATCGCTACCCTGAGAGAAGAAGACCGTGAAACCAACCGACTGCAGGCCGACGCCGTGCGTGCCAGCCTGGATGCGCTTCTGCGGGCACGTCCTGATCTGCGCGATGGTCGCGCTGGTGCTGACGTCCTGCGGCATTGGCGCGAAAGCAACACGCGCCCCTCCACCAAACCCGCCGCCGCCAACGATTCCAAGCAACCTGCGCCAGCAGTGCCCGGATCTGCCGCAGCCTCCCAACGACCTGTGGGCAACGTTGCTGGGCAATCACGACCAGGTCGCGGCGCAGTACCACGACTGCCAGAGCAGCATGCACCGGCTGACGCAGGCCGTAAGCGAGTGGGAAACCACCGCATGGGCCTGGTACTGCAAGGCACTGGAGCAAGCGGACTTGAACGCAAAGGAGTGTCGCGGTGAAACGCAAGCCCGGAGCAACGGAGGCCGAGTTGATCCGCCTGCGAAATGATTACGAGGCACGCGCTCGCTTGTGCCATGAACAGGCCAAGAAGTTGACCGGCGATCGTGCAGCGGCGCTGCGTGGCCAAGCGCGTGCCTATGAAGGATGCGCGCTCGACATCAACGATTTGGCCCTAGGCCGGGAGCACCCCTGTGCAAGACGCGGCTGACAAAGCGAACGAAGACGAAGCGCGCGCCTGGGAGCTGTTCGATGCAGACCGGCGCGATCGCGAGGAGCGGCACGCACTGGAGCGCGCGCGCGTCTTCAATCGTGTAGTGCAGATGCACTGCCTGGAATGCGGGGATGAGGTTCCACAAGCGCGCCAGCTGGCGCTGCCTTACACGCGCCGCTGCTTCCGCTGTGCTGACCAGGTAGAACGCCGATGAGCGGTTTCGTGATTCCACTGCTCGTGGGCGTGCTGGTGCTGGCGGCGGGCAACTTGCTGCTGGGCATGGTGATGGTCTGGCGGCATTCGGGCCTGGCCGAGCGCGTTGCCAGGCTGGAGATCTACCAGCAGGCCAACCTCACACACGCCGAAACCCGGCAGATCTACGAGCGCCTGTCCTCGATCGAGGGTCAGGTGCAAGCCACCGCCCGAGTGATGCAAACGGTCCAAGAACACCTGTTGGAGAACGATTGATGACCCAGAAAACTTTTGCCGAGCGCTTGCGCGAGGACCGGCGCCTGGTGCTGCTGCGGCTGCTGTTTGAGCAAATCGGCTACCGGGCCAACTCCAGCATCCTGCACGCCGGCCTGGACTACTTGGCCGTGGCCAGCAGCCGCGACGATGTGCTGACCGACCTGGCCTGGCTCCGCGATCAGGCGCTGGTGCGGCTGATCGAAACCGTACCGGGCGTGCAGGTTGCCGAGCTGTCAGCGCGTGGCATGGACGTGGCACGCGGGATGGCCATCGTGCCGGGCGTCAGCCGCCCGAGCCCGAAGTAAGCGCATGGCCCGTCGTCGTGCCAAATCCAGCATCACCCGGTTGCCGGCCGACCAGAAAGCGCACGTGGAGCGTTTGCTGCGCGAAGGGCGGCTGACCCTGGACGAAATGATTGCCGAGCTGCAGCGCACCTTCCCTGGCGGCGCTGCGGCGGAGGTATCGCGCTCGGCCTTGCACCGCTACGACCGTGGGATGACCGAGCTGACAGCGCGCATGCGCGAGATCGACCAGGCCGCGCAAGCGCTGGTCGGTGAAATGGGCGAAGGCATCGGTGAGAAGTCCGGCGCCTTGCTCGCGCAGGCCGTGACCACGCTTGCCACCGATGCGGCGCTCAAGATGCAGACGCAGGAAAAAGTCAGCGTGGACGACATCCGCAAGATGGCCCGCGCCGCCAAGGACGCGATCGACACCCAGCGTGTCGGCATCAACGTGCGCAAGGCGATCGCCGCCGAGGCCCGCGAGCAGCTGCTGCGCGAACAGGCGGCCAACCTGGACAAGGTGGTCAAGAGCGGCGGTCTGTCGGAAGACGCGGCCGCCTCGATGCGCCGGCAGATCTTGGGGATTGCGCCATGAGCAGCCCGCTCGCTGCCGATCTGCCCGGTTCTGCAGCCCGCCAGATCAACTCCACCACCGATGCGGTGCTGCTGCCGTATCAACGCGACTGGATTGCCGATCGCAGCGACTTGAAAGTAGCAGAGAAGAGCCGCCGTATCGGCCTGACCTGGGCCGAGGCGTCCGACGATGCCCTCATTGCGTCCAGCGCCCGCCAGGCCGGCGGGATGAATGTCTATTACATCGGCTACAACATGGACATGGCTATCGAGTACATCGAGGCCTGCGCCATGTGGGCGCGCGTTTTCAACCAGGCGGCCGAGGCGATCGAAGAAGGTCAGGAGGTCTTCAAGGACGGCGACGATGAGAAGGCAATCAAGACCTACACCATCCGGTTCGCGTCCGGTTTCCGTATCGTGGCGCTGTCCTCCCGACCGGCCAACCTGCGCGGCAAGCAAGGCGTGGTGGTGATCGATGAGGCCGCATTCCACGGCGCACTGGACGAGCTGCTCAAGGCTGCGCTGGCGCTGTTGATCTGGGGCGGCAAGGTGCGCGTGATCAGCACGCACGATGGCGACCAGAACACATTTAACGAGCTGGTCAACGAAATCCGCTCGGGCGCGCGTAAAGGCAGCGTACACCGCACCAGTTTCAGGGAGGCAGTGGATCAAGGGCTGTTCGGCCGGGTGTGCATGCGCAAGGGCGTGCGGTGGGACGCGGACGCCCAGGCCAAATGGGTGGCGGACGTGTATGCGTTCTACGGTGCCGCCGCCGAGGAAGAGCTGGACGTGGTGCCGTCGCAAGGCACCGGTGCCTGGCTGAGTTCCTCGCTGATCGAGGCGCGTATGTATGGCGCGCCCGTGCTGCGCTACAACGCGCCCAAGGGCTTCGAGCAGCTGCCCGACGGCGAGCGCTGGCGCATCATCCAGGAATGGCTGGACTTCGAAGTGCGCCCGCACCTACAGCAACTGGACCCAGATCTGCAAAGCGTGTTCGGGCAGGACTTCGGCCGCACCGGCGACCTCACGGTGATGGTGCCGGCGCAGATCCAGCAGAACCTGCGCCGCAAGATCCCGTTCATCCTCGAACTGCGGAACATGCCGCACAAGCAGCAGGACCAGATTGCGAAGTTCGTGATCAAGGGCCTGCCTCGCTTTGTCAAAGCCGCCGTGGATGCGCGCGGTAATGGCCATGCGGTGGCCGAGTTTCTGGCGCAGGAGTTCGGCTTTAGCCGGGTTGTGCTGGTGATGGCCACCGAGGGCTGGTATCGCGAAAACATGCCGCCGCTGAAAAAGGCATTTGAAGACGACACGATCGCGGTCCCTCGCGACAAGGACGTGCTGACGGACCTACGCGCGATCAAGGTCATCAAGGGCGTGGCGCGCGTGCCCGATCGCAGCGTGGGCAAGGACGGTGGCCAGCGCCACGGCGATGCCGGCATTGCAATCGCGCTCATGTACTACGCAAGCCGTCACCCCGGCGCCGAGATCGGATGGACGGCAATCCCACGCAGTAGCCGCGGCTACGACACCGAGACCGGCCAAGAAAACGACATCGACATTCCGGAACAGAAAGCATGGTAAGCACCTCCCGCATCCTTGGCCCTGATGGCCAGCCCATCCAATTGCGCGACCTGGACGAGCCGCAAACCAGCCGCGTCGGGCATTTGCATCAAGAGTTCCAGGGCCACCCAGCACGTGGCCTGACGCCATCGAGGCTCAATAGCATCCTGCTGGCCGCCGAGCAGGGCGATGTAATCGCTCAGTACGAGCTGTTCGAGGACATGGAAGAGCGTGACGGCCACATCCTCTCGGAGATGAGCAAGCGCCGACGCGCGGTGTCTGGCCTGGCCTGGGAGATCGAGCCGCCAGCCAACCCGACCCCCGCAGAGAAGCGCAACGCGGTCGAGCTGCAGGCATTGATCGGCAGCATCGACGACTTCGAGGCCGTGCTGTTCGACACCACCGACGCGATCGGCAAGGGCTTCGTCGGCCAAGAAATCGAATGGCAGCGGCTGGGCAGCAGCTGGGTGCCCAAGTCGATCGAGCATCGCCCGCAGTCATGGTTCCGGCTGCACCGTGGCTACCGCCAGCAGATCCGGCTGCGCGACAACTCTGCCGATGGTGCCGAGCTGATCCCGTTCGGCTGGATCACCCACACGCACAAGGCCCGCAGCGGCTATGTGGAGCGCGCCAGCCTGTTCCGCGCTCTGGTGTGGCCGTATCTGTTCAAGAACTACAGCGTGGGCGACCTGGCCGAGTTCCTGGAGATCTACGGCATTCCGATGCGGGTGGGCAAATACCCGCCTGGCGCCAGCGAGAAGGAAAAGGCCACGCTGCTGCGCGCCCTGGTGCAGATCGGTCACAACGCGGCCGGCATCATCCCGGATGGCATGACGCTGGACTTCCCGACGGTCGCCGACGGCGATCCCAAGGCGTTCGAGTTGATGATGGATTGGTGCGAGCGCACCGAGAGCAAGGTCATTCTGGGCGCGACGCTGACCAGCCAGGCAGATCGCGGCAGCAATACCAACGCGCTGGGCAACGTGCACAACGAAGTCCGCAAGGAGTTGAAGGACTCCGATGCCAAGCAGGTTGCGGCCACACTCTCGCGTGACCTGGTCTATCCCATCGCGGTGCTCAACGGCCTGGCGCCCGATGGCTACCTGCGCTGCCCGCGTCTGAAGCTGGATATTGCCGAAAGCAAGGACATCACCGTCTTTGCCGAAGCGCTGCCGAAGCTGGTCGGGATGGGCATGCGCATCAATCGTGGCTGGGCACACACCGAGCTGGGCATCCCGCAGGCGGACGCCCACGACAAGGATGTGCTGGTGCCGTTGCAGGAAGCCGCCCCGCCCACACCGCAGTCCAGCAAGATCGCTGCGACAACTGCCGCTGTCGCGCGTCCTGCCGCAGCACCGGCAGATCGCGAGGACCAATTGACGGTGCTACTCCAGCGCCAGGCAGATCCGGCGATCAAGGACATGGTCGACCAGGTCAAAACGCTGGTCGACTCTTCGGCATCGTTGGACGCATTGCTTGCCGGGCTGAGCCAACTGCAGGCGACGATGTCTGTCGACGCGCTGACCGCCGCGATGGGTGAAGCACTGGCGGTGGCGGGAATCGCCGGCATGTCCGATGCATGGGACGACGCCGATGGCTGAGCTCTCCGGCAGCTTCCGCGCGTTTCCCGAGGCGCGCGACTATTTCCAGCGCAAGCTCAATCTACCGACCTGGCGCTGGGATGAACTGTGGCAAGCGCAGCACGCCAAGGCCTTTACCGTGGCCGGGGCGACCAAGGATGCACTGCTGGAAGATCTGCGCCAGGCAGTGGCGGCAGCGATCAATGACGGCGAGACCATCGCCGACTTCCGCGCCCGCTTCAGTGAGATCGTGGCGCGTAATGGCTGGGTGGGCTGGACCGGCTCGGAGACGGCCGCACGCACGGCCTGGCGCACCTCGATCATCTATCACACCAATCTGCGCACCTCTTACCAGGCCGGCCGCTGGGAGACGCTCAAGGGCTTCCCATACCTGAAGTACGTGCACAACACAGTGGCCAACCCGCGCGAGCAGCACAAGCGCTGGGATGGGCTGATCATCGCAACCGGCAATCCTTGGTGGCAGACGCACTATCCGCCCAACGGCTGGGGCTGTCGTTGCACCGCCACTGGCGTATCTGCCGCCAGGTTGCGGGCACTGGGCAAAGCGCAGCCGGATGCGGCGCCGGCAGACACGCCAGGCGACCCATCGCCGGAGTGGGCCTACAACGTCGGTCAGGCGGCGCAGCCATGAGCGATGCATTAGTTGTCCTGATCGACGATGCCCAGGCCAAGCGCTGGTTCGCGCAGCTGCTCGAGCGCAGCAGCGACATAAGCGGGCTGATGGCCGACATTGGCGAGGCGCTGACCGAAAGCACGCAGGCGCGCTTTGCCACCGGCATCGGGCCTGACGGCGTTGCCTGGGAACCGTTGGCCGATGGCAGCGGCCGCACGCCGCTACGCGACTCGGGACGGATGCGGGATGAGATCTTTCCCAGCGCCGGTCCGGATTGGGTGGAGATCAGTGCGACCGCCAAGCAGGCGCGGTGGCACCAGGAGGGCACCGACCCCTACGTGATCGAGGCCAAGAACGGCAAAGCGCTGTTCTGGCCAGGCATGGGCACGCGCACCAGCAAGTCGGGCGCAGAGAAGCCCGCGTTTGTGCAGAAGGTGCATCACCCTGGACTGCCGGCACGGCCGTTCCTAGGCATCAGTACCGAGGACGAGGCGGCCATCGACGCATTGGCGATCGCCTGGCTCGAATTGGGCGCCGAACCCTCCGAGTAGGCGCCCTCTCAAAACGGCCGCCAGGGGCGCCCAGAGCCCCCTGAGCGCACCCACCGTCCCTTAGCGGGGGGCGGTGGCCCGCCAGGGACGATTTAAACGGCTTTCAAACGCGCTCAAAGCGTACGCCGTCCGTGCCCCTGCCGCCGGCACGCCCGCCCACCTGTTCCGGTGGTATGTTTGCCCGGCCCCACGGCACCCGCTCCCGCCCCTGTCTTAGGCACTAGCGCATGCTAGTCCCGAGGGTCGCATCCTGCAGCCAACACTGGCCGGGATGAGCACAGCATCCCCCCGCTTCAAACCGTCTACGCGCCGTACCGGCGTTGCCCTGGCCGCGTGCGCCTTCGAGCTGCCGCCGGTCGGTCCCGAATTGATGCTGGAGATCCAGCTCACCCCTGCTGGTGCATTTCGCCCCAGCGACGGCCGCGATATGTCTGTGCCTGCCTGGCGCATTGACCAGGCCATCGCCAGTCAGGTCATGGAGCGCTTCAACGCGCGCCGCAATCCGCCGGTGGTGGATTACGAACACCAGACCCTGCACAAAGAGACCAACGGGCAACCAGCGCCGGCTGCTGCCTGGATGCGAGCGCTGCAATGGCGCGACACCGGCCTGTGGGCGAGCGTCGAGCTGACCAGCCGCGCTGCCGAACTGATCCAAGCCGGTGAGTACCGGTATGTCTCCCCGGTGTTCCGCTACGACGAGAACACCGGGGACGTGCTGGCCATCGAGATGGCCGCGTTCACCAATCACCCCGCCATCGATGGCATGGAGCCGCTCGCCCGCCGCGCGGCCGCCACGTTCGGCTTCTCCGATTCCGACAAGGACCATTCAATGAATCCGCTGCTCAAGGCCATCCTGGCCGCACTCGCCCTGCCCGAGACCACCACCGAAGAACAGGCGATCGCTGCCTGCTCCGCACTCCGTCCGAAGCTGGACACCCTGGACACCTTGGCCACTACCCTGGGCACCGCACCCGAAGGCGCAGTGGCAGCCTGCAGCGCACTGAAAGCCAGGGCGGCCGGCTCGCCGGACCCTGCCAAGTACGTGCCGGTGGGAGTGGTCGAGGAAATCAAGGGCCAGCTGGCCGCCCTGTCGGCCGAGAACATCGACCGCAAAGTCAACGAGCTGGTCGACCTGGGCCTGGCCGATGGGCGTCTGCTGCCGGCGCAGAAAGACTGGGCGATTGGCCTGGGAAAGAACGACATCGCATCGCTCACTACTTACCTGGGCTCCGCTCAACCGCTGGCTGCGCTCAGCGCGACCCAGACCGGCGGGCGTCAGCCTGCAGGCGGGAAGGACGAGAACGGCTTGACTGCCGATGAGCTGGCGATCTGCACGGCAACCGGCATCGACCCGAAGGACTTTGCGGCCAGCAAGCCCAAGGCCTGACGCCCATCCACTGACCCGCACACGATCGAGACCACTTCCCGATGACCGCAGCAATCGAAGGCCGCAACACAAAGCGGCGTAACGCCGACCGGGTAAGCCACCCGGTCAATCCCGGCACCACCATCTATGCGGGAACCCTGATCGCCCTGCTCACCGCTGGCGGCAACGCCGTCCCCGGCGGGACGGCAGCCTCTGGCAGCGCGGTAGGTGTCGCAGAAGAAACGGTGGTTGGCAACGGCACAAACCGCGTGGAGGCCACACGTGACTCCGCGTTTCAGTTTGCCAACAGCGCCGCCGCCGACCTGATCACGCGCGCCGACATTGGCAGCACCGCCTTCATCGTCGACGACCAGACGGTGGCCAAGACCGACAACAGCGCCGCCCGCAAAGCGGCCGGCAAGATCATCGACGTGGACGCCGGTGGCGTCTGGGTCCTGGTCGGCTGATCCCCCTCACCCTCATCCCGACAAGAGATCCAGATGATCATCAACAAGTTCAACCTGACGGGGCTTTACACCGCCTTCAAGGCTGCTTTCACCCAAGGCCTTGGCGCTGCTGAGTCCAATTACCAGAAGATCGCCACCATCGTTCCGTCCACGGCGGGCACCGAGGAATACGGCTGGCTCGGCAAGTTCCCGAAGATGCGCGAATGGCTCGGGGACCGCGTCATCAACGGCATGGCCACCCACGGCTACTCGATCAAGAACAAGCCGTTCGAGATGACCGTGGGTGTTCCGCGCACCTCGATCGAGGACGATCAATACGGCATCTACACCCCAATGATGACCGAGATGGGCCAGTCCGCGCAGGAGCAGCCCGATGAGTTGGTGTTTGGCCTGCTCAAGGCCGGGCACACAACCCTGTGCTACGACGGCCAGAACTTCTTCGATACGGACCATCCGGTAATCGACGAGAACGGCAACGCCGTCACGCAGTCCAACTACGACAGCAACGGCGGTGCTGGCGTGACCTGGTACCTGCTGGACACCAGCCGCGCACTGAAGCCCATCATCTTCCAGGACCGCAAGAAGCCCAACTTCGTGGCGCTGAATCAGGAAAGCGACGAGAACGTTTTTATGCGCGGCGAGTATGTCTACGGCGTGGACGCGCGCAACAACGTTGGCTTCGGCTTCTGGCAGCAGGCCTACGCAAGCCGCAAGCCGCTGACCGCCGAAAACCTGCAGGCTGCTTACACCGCAATGGCCGAGCGCAAGGGTGACAACGGTCGGACGCTGAACATCAAGCCGCGCGTGCTGGTCGTGCCGACCGGCCTGAAATTCAAGGCAGCCGAGATCCTCACCTCTGCACAGATCGCCGGCACCGACAACGTGATGAAGGGTCTGGTCGAGGTCCTGGACGACGCCCGCCTGGCGTAAGGCAAGAACAGCGGCCGTGAGGCCGCCCCAAGAGTCGGGGAAGCGGCGAGATCGCACTCGCGCAGCTCCCGAGCTCTGCCACCTGGTCGGCAATCGGCCGAGCGCAGGAGCAGCGCAGATGGGCGATGGCGGTGCGATTCCGTCATCGCCGTGATCTGCAGAGGGCCGGAGGAAATGCCGGACTGCAGCAGGCGGACACCCTGCATCCTTATTCCCAGGAGCTGGCACATGGCCACCAACAAAGTCACCGTCAAATCCAAAACCGAGCGTGGCCGCTGGCGCGCCGGCTTGCACTTCACCCGCGCTGGTCGCTCGCTGTCTGTCGATGATGAATTGACCGACGAACAGCTGCGCGCGATCGCCGAGGACCCGGAGCTGGTCGTGTTGCCTTACGAGGAATCGGACGAAGAACGCCAGGAGCGCGAAGCAGCTGCCAGTGCGCAGGCGGCGGCCGCCCAGCTTGCTGCCGACCAGGCGGCTGCAGATAAAGCCGAGGCCAAGCGCATCGATGCCGCGCGCAAGGCTGCCGAAAAGGAAGACTCGCAACGGGCTGCCAAGGACAAGAAGGCTGCGACCAACCCTGCCGCCGAAACAGGCGATGCCTCCGGCGAGGCTGGCAAGAGCGCACCCGCCGCCGCAAGCGAAGAAGCGAAGGACGCGTAAGCGATGCGCTATGTGACGCTCCTGCAACTCGCCGACATGCCCGGCGCGCTGGAACTGGCCCAGGTCGCCAGTGACAAGCATCAGCGCCCGATCACGGCGGAGCTGATGGAGCTGACGCTGCGTGCCGGCGATCGCGCCAGCTACCCGCCGGCTGAGGTTGTGCACGCCGACGCCGCTGCCGCACGGATTGCTCAAGCGATCGCAGAATCCGATGCGGTGATCGACGGATATCTGGGGCGCCGCTACACGCTGCCGCTGCCGAACCCGCCGGGCATCCTGGTGACCTGGTCGCGGGCAATCGTCCGCTACAAGCTGCACAACGACCGCATCACCGACGACCGCACCGATCCGATCGCGCGTGACTACCGCGATGCAATGAAGTTCCTGCAGCTGATCGCCGAGGGCAAGTTCAGCATGGGCATCGAAGACCCCACCATTGGCGCAAGCGCCTTGGGAGAGATCCTGATCGACCCTGGCCAGAAAGTGTTCGGTCGCAGGGTCATGCCATGACGGTAGGCCCTTTCCCTGTCAGTACGGCGATCGCGCGTCTGCGATCGCACGCGCCCGCGCTGTTGGCGGTCGGGAGTGCGGCAGACCTTGCCACGGCACTGGCCCAGCAGCCGCGCGTGGCCGTAAGCGCCTACGTCACAGCGGCCGAGGTTGGCCGGGCAATCAAATACACCGGGCCGCTGGCGATCCAGAACTGCGACGTGACGCTGCGCGTGGTGCTGTTCGTTCGCCACTACGGCGATGAGCAGACCGGTGGCGGCGCGCGTGTCCAGATGGACGAAGAAGTCATCCCACAAGTGCGCGCTGCGCTGTTCGGCTGGGCGCCGGTGGAGGCCTTCGACGCTCTCTCATTCCAGGCTGGGCGAGATGAAAGCTATGCCGCCGGCTGGTTGGTCAGCCAGCAGGTGTTCGGCACCAATTACCGCATGTCACATCAGGTCATCCCATGAACAAGCCAACCCCCACAACCGGCGGCGCCTGGCGCGTTGTCGATGGTCAGTTGATCGACGAATCGACCGAGACACCGCAGATCGCACAGGTCGCCGAGCCGATCTACGCCCATACCGACATCCGTCTAGGCGGCCCCGGTCTGTCGGTGCCCGACGCCGATGCCCCCAACCCTTCGGCGCGAGCCGTCCGTTCTACCAAGCCCAAGGAATAAGCCAATGGCTCAGCCCACTCTCGAACCCTTCAAGCGACGCGGCCTGGCGCTGGCGCTACGCGCCGCTGCCAACATGCCCGTCGTCCCGAGCGCTGCCGCCAATGGCGTGCTGCTGTTCAACGGCACGTCTGGCACGGAGTTCGACAAGGTCGAACGCCCGATCGATCGCCCGCACTTCACTGGCCAGCCGTTCGCGGTCGGCAACAAACGAGCCTTCATCGAAGGTGAGTTTGAGTTGTACCCGCCCGTTACGCCGGGTGCTGCTGCGACCAGCGACGCCAACTGCGCCGTGCTGCTTCTGCCCGCTGGTATGACAGTGGTCAAAGACGCAGCTGCCAAGACCACGCGTTACAACCCGATCAGCGCCAACATTCCGCTGTCGGATGCGAAGTGGTGGCATGCCGGCACGCTCAAGCAAGTCGCAGCTGCGCGCCACAACGTGTCCAGCCTGATCCTGGCGGTCGGCGATCGCTTCAAGGGCAACATCCGTATCCAGGGCGATTACGAAACGATCAACGAGGACGCGTTGCCGACCCTCACGCTGCCGGATACGGTGCCGGCGATCGCGCGCGCCAACAACACCGAAACGCACATCACGCTGCTGCCCGGTGGCGCACCGTTGCTGTGCTGGGCCAAGTCGTTGTCGGTGGACTTCGCCAATACCATCACGCCCAAGGAGTACACCAGCCACAAGGAAACCGGCATCACCGATCGTGCGCCGACCTGGACGCTGCGCATTGCCAAGACTGCGCTGGCCGACTTCAACCCTTGGGCGGTGCGCGATGCGGCCACACCGATCACGGTGGCGCTGCGGTTGACGCCGGCCAACCAGCTGTACAGCGAGCTGGGCATCCGTGGGCAGATCGAATCCATCAACGAAACCGAGATCGATGGCGACTACGGCTGGGAATTGTCCGGCCCGTGCGTGGCCAGCGACACCGGCGGCGATGAGTTCTACATCGAGTTCGGCGACAGCACGCCGTAACCTTCCACCTTCCGTGTGACCAGACCGAAGCCCCGCCAAGTGCGGGGCTTTTTGCATTAGCCGTTGTTAGTCCCGGCGCCATCGCGCGCGTGGGCAAAGTGGCCACACCCCGCGATCAAGCGGGCTTTAAACCACCTTCCCAAAGGATTCGAAACAATGCTCCGACTGACCAAGAGCGAGACCGTGGCAATGCCGGTCAAACTGCGGCTGCCTACAGACAACCCCAACTCCTTCAACGAAGGCACCATCACCTGCAAGGTGAAGATCCTTTCCAAAGATCGCGTGCGCGAGCTGTCGGACAAGGAAACCAACGACGGCGAATATCTGGACCTGGTACTGGTCGACGTGGAAGGACTGGCCGATGAGAACGGCACCGCCATCAAGGGCGATGCGGCCCTGGACGAAGTGCGCATCGGCGGCTGGTCCACGTTTTTGCAGAACGCCATCCTGCAGGCCTATTTCGAGCAGTACGGCGACGCCCGCGTAAAAAACTCGAAGCCGTCGCGCGGGCGCTGATTGGGAAGGGTCCCCGCACTGGCGGCCAGGATCAGGACGATGAAGAGCCTGATCTGACTGTCAGTGCGGCGGATTTTTTGCGCGACGGCGGCAACTCCGAGACAGCGCTCGAGCTGATCGAGGTGCTGGAAGAGAACTGGCAGGCGGTGATGGTGTTCCGGCAATGCCGGGCGCATTGGGTCACCGGCATGCACGCGCCGATCTACGACGGCATCACTGCAATGGAGCTGGAGGCTGCTGCGCGGCTGCACCGCATCCCACCCAGCGCCTATGACGACCTGGTCGCCTGCATCCAAGTGCTGGTGCAGACCACTCGCCAGGCCAGAAACGAAGCAACCACATAGGCACCCCGCGTGAGCAATCCCACCGTCACCCTTCGCCTCACCGCCGACAACAGCAAGCTGGTGCCGGCGGTGCGCGTGTCCAAGGCCGAGGTCGAAGGACTGGGTAAAGCTGCAGTGACCACCGGGCAGCAAGCCGAGCGTGGCAGCCAAGGCGTCGCCGGCATCGGCACGGCGGCCGACCAGGCCGGCCGCAAGGTCGGCGCGATGACCTCTGCCGTCAATGCGTCCAAAGCGGCTATTGCCGGCTATGTGGGCCTGCAGGGCGCGCGTGCGTTGGTCTCGATGTCCGATCAGTACACCAACATTTCCGGCCGCCTCAAGCTGGCGACCTCCGGGCAGCAAGCCTTCGTCACCGGCCAGGCCGAGGTGTTCGCGATCTCGCAGCGCACTTCCACCCTGCTGGAGAGCACTGCCACGTTGTACGGCCGCCTGGCCCAGGCCACCGCCGAGTACGGCTTGACGCAGCAGCGCCAGCTGGCACTGACGCAATCCATCAATCGCACGTTCGCTATCTCCGGCGCCAGCGCCGATGCAGCCTCAAACACCATCACCCAGTTCACACAGGCGCTTGCGGGCGGTGTGCTGCGCGCCGAGGAATTCAACTCGGTGATCGAGAACAGCCCGCGTCTGGCCAAGGCACTTGCCGATGGGTTAGGCGTGGGCATGGGCCAGCTGCGCAAGATGGTCAACGACGGCGGGATCAGCGTGGACCAACTGGTCAAGGCGCTGGAGAGCCAGGCCGGCGCGATCGAAAAGGAATTCAACACGATTCCGCTGACGGTCGAACGAGCGATGGTGCAGCTGCGCAACAGCGTCACCCGGTTTGTCGGCGAAGGCTCGCGCGAGTTGGGCGCCGGCAGTGCACTGGCCGATAGCATCGCCTTCCTCGCCAACAACCTGGACGGGCTGGATGAGATCGTCGGTGTGGTGGCGGTGGCCTTCGGTGGCCGGTTGCTGGGCAACTTGGCCCAGGCCTCTGCAGCCAAGCTCGTAGCTGCGGCAGCCAGCCGTCAGCTGGCCCAGGCCGAGCTTGTCGCCGCCCGCGCAGCCGAGGCACAAGCAGTTGGCCAACTCTCCCTCGCACGTGCCGGCGTCACTGCGGCCGGCAGCACCGTCGCTGCCGAGCAGGCGCTCGCCGCTGCCCAGCTGCGCACCGCGACGGCTGCGCAAGCCGCTTCGGTGGCCCTTACCGCCAAGGCGGCGGCCATGCGTGGGCTCAACACGGCAATGGCCGCCTTTGGTGGCCCGGTGGGATTGGCGATCACAGCGCTCACGCTCTTCGTGATGTGGGCGGCCAACAGCCGCCAGAAGGCAGACGAGCTCTCCAAAGCGGTGACGGCTGGTTTCCAGGCGTCTATCGAGACGTTGAAGGGATTCAACAAGGAGACGGCCAACACGTCGTTTGCCAACCTTTCAAGTTCGGTCGGGACTCTCAATGCGGCCAATGAAGAGCTGAAACTAACAGAGCAGCGCTACCAAGAATTGATTCAAGTCCGTGACGTATGGATGCGTGACAAAGGTGTTCTCCCTCCCGGTTTCAATGAGCAGTTGCAGGAGGCTCAAAGGAATCTTGAGTCAACGAAGCTGCGTCAAAGCGAGCTGTCGCAGGGTTACGAGCGCGCTATCGACGTCGCAGCTGATGTGGTTCTCGAATATGCCGGCATCACCAACGCGACCGACAAGCAGCGGCAGAGCCTCGAAGAGCTCATCAAGCGCCAGTCGAATCAATCACTCACGCTCGATCAATCCAAGCCTCTGCTGATTGACTGGGCCAGGGCACAAGCCGGCGTCACTGCCGCCAACAACCTTACCGCTGCCAGCTTCCGGGACCTCGTTCCAGCGGCGCAAGCTGCCGGTGCTGCGGTGTCGGCTGCAGGCGCGGATATCGTCGCTGGGCTAGACAAGCAGATCCGGCAGCTGGAGCTGCAGCGGATCGAGGATATCCAGGGCAAGGGTGCGCGCGTGCGGGTCGAGGTTGGTATGGAACTGGCCGATGCCGGCGCCAAGCCCAACAGCCAGAACGCCCAGGATGCGCGAGAGCGCGCCGAGCGCGTGGCCGCGATGCTCGATGAGCAAGAGGCGCGCAAGAAGGCGGCAACCGCAGCGACCGCAGCCGAGCAGAAGGCCAAGCAGGCTGCCGAGGAGCTGGTGCGTACGCGGAAGCAGCAGGCGGACTCGCAAACAAAGTACACCGCACAGGCTGCCGAGCTGGCTGCAGCGCTCAACGGGCCGTTAGCGGCCGCCGAAGAGCAGCACCGCCAGCGCGTGCTGGAGCTGGACCGGGAACTGACCAAGCACAATATCACCCAGGAGGCCTACAACGCCCTGGTCAACACTTCGGTCGCCTCGCTGTCGGCCGCTGCAGCTGAGATGGCCAGGGAGCAGCAAGCACCACAGGCGCTGCTGGACAGCATGTCTGGCGAGATCGCATTGCTCGGCAAGACCGGGCTGGCCCGCGAGCGCGCCACGCGCCAGCTGCGCAACGAGCACGACATGCGCCAGGCCATCAACGACGCCAACAAGGCCGGCGCCGGCATCAACGCGGAGATGACCGAGAGCCTCGTACAGCAGGCGCGCGGGTATGCGGATCTGTCGCTGCAGGTCGAGCGGCAGACCGAGAACCTGGAGGAATGGGCAGACGTGGCCACACGTGGCGTTGCCGACTTCTCCGACCTGCTCGCTGATGCGTTCAGTGGTGGTGTGGATAGTTCCAAGGACTTCTTCGACCAGCTGAAGGATGTGTTCCAGCGCGGCTGGCGCGACCTGGTGCGCACCATGTTCGAGCAGGACTTTGTGCGGCCGTTCCAGCAGCTGATCACCAACGCGATCGGCGGTGCCTTCTCCAACAGCGGCAGCAGTAGTGGCGGCTGGATGACGCAGTTGGCCGGCATGGTAGGCGGCGGCCAAGGGCTGACCGGCACCAACGCAATGGCGGCCAACAGCAACTGGGGCAATGCCATCACTGCCGGCGCTGGCTCGCTGATGGGCTTCGGCAACAATCTTGGCGGTGCAGCTGCTGGTGGCGGCGGCTTCAACATGGGCACCTTGCAGGCGCTATACGGCGGCGGCGGCGGTGTGAGTGCTGCTGCAATGCCGTGGATGAGCGCTGTGGGCGGCGCGCTGTACGGCTACAAGAATGCCGGAAACGGCGGCCTGTCGTCGGCGGCTGCCGGTGTCAGCTACGGCACGCTCGGCTATGTCGGCGGCTCGCTGGCTGTGGGCGCGCTGGGCGGCGCAGGTGCAGCGACGGCGGCGACCGCTGGCGCCGGCCTGTATGCCACCGGGTCGGCTGCTGCAGGCGGTGCCGCAGCGGGCGCAGCGGGTGCAGCCGCTGCCATTCCCGTTGTCGGCTGGGTCGTGGCGGCATTGGCGCTGATTGACGTGGTCAGTGGCGGCAAGCTGTTCGGCACCAAGTTCAAGGCCAAGGAAATCACCTCGACGCTGGGCGTGAACGAGTCGGGCGGTTATGCCGGCGCCGAGCTGCTCGAAGAGCGACAGAAGGCCCTATTTGGCGGCCGTAAACAGCGCAGGCGCTCCGTCGATCCAGGCGACGAAGCAAAGCAGGCGGCAGCAGACCTGTATGACGCTATCCACGAAACTGCCGAGCAGGCTGCCGATGCACTGGGCCTGGCCAGCGTGGACATCATCGAGGGCAGCTTTACGCGCGTAACCAACGCGAAGGGGCAACTCAAGCGCGAGTTCAGCACGATCCTTGGTGCGATCTACAACGAGACGGCTGAGGAATTCAGTCAGCGTCTGAGCGCTGAAAACATCATCGGCCAGATCGCCCAGGTCGACGAGCTGGCCAGCGGCATCGCGCAGCGCTGGCGCGGCTCGGCAGCGACACTGGAAGAAGGCGCCCAGTTCCTTCTGGCGGCCGCCACTGACTTCAGCAACGGCTCCGGGCTGCTGACGAGCGGTGGCCTGGCGCGACTCACCGACCTGGTCGAATTGCTCGGACGCGGTGACGAGACGCTGAGCCAGACCTATCAGCGGATCATGTCTGGTGCGCAGGCCTACGCAGCCACGGCAGCGACGGCCTACCAGGAGGTGGCCACCCAGGGCTTCAGCGAGTTCGCCAAGCAGCGCCTGGCGATCGCACAAGAGGAGCAACAGCGCATCAAGGCCCTGCAGGACCAGGCCAAGGCCCTGCACGGACTGTCGGCGCGGGAAGAAGACCTGGCAGCGGTGCGCCAGGCAGCGCAGCTCAAGACCGACACCCTGGTGCAGTCGCTGCAGGCCGAGCTGGTCGACCTGGCGCTCAATCGCATCAACGACCAGATCGAGCAGCTGGGTGGCTCGGCAGATGGCGCCGGCAGCAAGATCGAGGACTTCATCAAGTCGCTTTCGCTCAGCGCCACCTTGTCGCCGAACACCGACACGCAGAAGCGTGCGACCGCCGACGACCTGATGCGCAGTGCTGCAGCCGCCGGCAACGTCGATAGCTTTACCCAGTACGCCCAGCAGTTCCTCGAAATCAGCCGCAACCTCAATGCCAGCAGCGCCGGCTATCAAACCGACTACGCGCAGGTGTTGGAGCTGGCCAAGCGCTTTGGTGCCGATGGCAGCGATGGCTCGCTGCAGCAGCTGTACACACAGCGGGCCGCGCTGCAGGCCCAGCAGGAAGCTGCGGCACGCATGGAGCGTGCCCAGCGCATTGCCCAGGGCGTGAGCGACCTGGCTGGCGTCAACAGCAGCGATCCCTTCCAGATCCTGCGCAACGTCACCGGCATGAGTCCCGAGATGTTGGCCGGCGATTTGGGGCTATCGCTGTCCGAGCTGTCCGATTACCTCACGGCGCAGCAGACCGATATCACCGACCTGGCCGACATCCTAGAAGACCTGCCCGAGCGCATTGCGCAGGCGATGGTCACGGTCCTGGCTGATCGCGAGGTGCCGTCTTATTTCTCGTCTGGCTCGAACAGCGGCAGCCCAGCTAAGCCAAGCACGTCTTCCGCCGCCGCGCCAAGCAGCGACAACGCACAGGTGTTCGCCGAAATTCGCGACGGCATCAACCTGCTAGTCCGTCGCGGCACCATCGCAGAGCTGCAAGCCCTATGAGCCGTCCTGTCCTGCTGATTGAGATCGGCGCTGGCCCACTGCCAGCAGTCACGCCAGTGAGCCGCCCCAGAGGCAGCTGGGTGCCGGTGGTCTATCAAGCACCCCCGATCAACCCTCCCGCCGGAGTCATCCCCACTCCGGTAAACGATGGCGTGTTACTGCAGTGGGAGCCGGTTGCCGGCGTCGATGTTGTCTACATCATCGACCGCAGCGCGACGGCAGAGGGTCCGTGGCTGGAAATCGACCGCACCACTGCGACGCGCTATCTGTATTCGGATGGCACAAATTCGGTTTGGCACTTCCGCATTCGCGCAAGCATCAACGGCCGCAGCGGAGACGGTAGCGTTGTGCGCGCACAGCCGGATATGACAACGGAGAAGATCCGGCAGGAATTTCTCGCGGCCGCAGCACGGGACAAGCAGGTTGCCGAAGAAGCGCTGGCTGCAGCGAATAGGGCGCGCGAAGACGCGATTGCACATGCGGACGCGCTCAACGCCACCCTGGGCGACCTGGTCAACGCTGACGAATGGAACGCGACTTCGCTGTATCCGAAGGGCGACTTCGTGCGCCACGACGGGCGGTTGTACCGGGCGCGGGTGCCAAACTCCGGCGTGGTGCCGGCCGGCAACGACGCTACTTGGCAGAACGTCGGCAATTACGCTAGCGCGGGCGAGGCGATGGCCGCCGCGGTCGACATGGCGACCCAGACGGCGAACAACCTGGCGGCAGAGGTCACCCGGCTATCAGGGGTGATTGCACGCCTACCCGCGGGCGACGGGCAGCTGGCTCCATCCGCATGGGTTTCGGAGGGATTTGCGGCACTGACGAATGCAGACTCTGCGATAGGCCGGCGCGTCGGAACTGTAGAGGGCCGCATGCCGGACGGTAGCGGTGCCCTGGAGACAGCGGCAAAGGTGCTGGCCGTGGATGAAGCTGCGGTCCGGCGCAACGAGGCGATGGCGCAGCGGGTCGGCTTGGTGGAGACGCGCATGCCTTCCGGTGTCGGCCTTCTCGCAACTTCCGCAGGTGTGAATGCTGTGGATCAGGCGCGCGTCAGTGGCGACCAGGCGCTGGGCCAACGCCTTGAAGCGACGAACGCAGCAGTGGCTGGCAAAGCCGACACCTCGGCGCTCAACGCGCTGAGCTCGCAGGTGCAGCAGGTGGGCAATCAGGCCAACGCCACCAGCACCGCAGTCACGGCTGTGGTGGCGAAGACAAACATCAACGCCAACATGCTGAAGAATCCCACCTTTGCCCGAGGGTCTTCCAGCTGGGTCCTACCTGCGGGAGCGGTCCTGTTCAATAACGCGTTGAACGGTCCCTATCTGGTGATGCCTGCCACGTCTGGCGGGGCTGCGGCGGAGCAGTTCGTAAACGACACACCTGCCGGCATCTACACATTGTCGGGAGACATCCTAAAAACCAATGGCAATGGCGTATCGAGACTGGAGATTGGCGCCTATAACGCGTCGGGCTTGATCGGAGCCGTGTCAGTTGCTGCCGACTCTGGCAGCTGGCTTGTCTGGAAGAGATTCCAAATAAGCGTGAACGCACCTTCGGGCACGACTCGGCTTTTGGTTCGCCTGATCGTTGAAGGAACTCCGGGTCCAACGTACTTCAGGCAGCTCAAGGTGGAGCCGGGGCTGGTCGCGACGTTGTGGACGGATGACTCGTCGGTGGTTGACCAGGCATCGGCGACACAGTCGCTCGAAGCGCGGGTGACGATCAACGAGAACGGATTCGCCAGCTACTCGGCGTCGTACACGTTGGCGCTGGACGTGAACAGAAAGGTGGTGGGCATGCGTTCGGTCAACGATGGAGTGATTGGCAAGATCACATTCTCTGCGGACGTGGTGGAAATCATCGGCGCCACGCCAGGTGGCGGCCGCAATGAGTTCGTCGGCGGGAAGTTCTACGCCTACGCGCCCAACGGCCGCCGTGTGGTTGCTCTCGGGTATGGAGTGACATGACCAACGTTCTGATCATCAACGACGCCGACACCGGCGTCGTGCTGCTGCAGGTAACCGATCAGCCCGACTCGGACCTGCTGACGCAGCACATGGGTGCGATCGCCATCGCCAGCGGCAGCAATGGGTCCGTGCCGGTGCCGGTCACAGGGAGCGCCAATCAGCTGTACTACTGGTTTGTGGCTGACACAGTGGCAGGCAACAGCCTGCTGCCGTACTTCAGTGACGACGGCAACACCATCACTTGGGTATCGCCTTCGGCAACGTTGACCGCACGCGCCGGCGGCACCTTGTTCTATGGGAGATTTTGATGGCCTATGCAATCTTTGAGGCCGGCCCCAATCGCGTTGTCATCTCTGAAACCTGGAAGAACCTGGCGCTGGCGTCGAAGCAGACCATCACGCCAACCGGCAGCGGGACGCTCAGAACCTGGAGCCTGACTGTCACCGGCACCAATCCAGTGCTTGCGTTTTTGGGTGAGAACAATGCCACGCTTGCCACGCGCACCCGGAGCGGGAACAGCTTTACTTTCACCGGTTTCACCACCAGCGGCAGCTTTACCGCCTACGTCTTCGACGAGCCGAACTTCGGGCGTCGAGACTACCTGGTGATTACCAATCCCGACACCGGTGAGGTGAACTTCGACGCCACGCTGAAGTACATGAAGGTGCGGGCGTTGCTGCAGGGAAATGCCAATCAGGGCGGGTCGATCACCTTGCCAGCAGGCCGGACCTACGCCGCGCTGGCCGGCTCCACCGGCAACATCATGCTGGCCATCGGCGGCCTGATTGGTGGCGGCCCGCAGTGGCAGGTGCAGGTGCTGTGGCGCAAGGGTGTGGTCAACATCAACGGCAACGTCGCATCCATCTCTGCTATCGAAACCGCCCAGGATCTGCGCACCGGTACCGACCGAAATCCTCAGCCACCCTCTGGCAACTACGGCCAGGCCTGGGTGCGCTCTCCCATCCTCGACGTCACCGGATACTGATAATGATCATCAACGAAAACCCCGCCTTCGGCACGCAGACGCGGATTGTGTCGCCGCGCATCGAGATCCGATGGGACCCGACCACCAACGATGGGCCGGTCGAGTTCCACCTGGAGCAGATGACCACCAAGCCACACCCCGACGGCTGGACCCAGACGCTGGAGCGTTTCTTCCTGCGCGTGCTGACCGTGCAGATCAGCGACCTAATTGGCCGCAGCTACGACATCACCGCACCAGCGACGACCAAGCCGGACCCGGCGACAGGCAAGTCGATCAAGGTGCCCGGCGACATGGTGACCGAACCCGGCGTGCATCTGCTGCTGGGCATCAAGGCGGCCACGCGCGCCGCCTATGATTCCAACGTCGCCGCGCCCGACGCAGATGCTGACCCGATTGCGCGGCAGATCATCATCGTCTGGAACCCCACCAACGACACCGGCACCGTTACTTTCCAGGTCGAGGACCGAGGCGTTGCGCTGGGAGTGCTGGCAGAGTCCATCGCCGAGCTGACGGCACAGGTGTACGTCATTCCCGATCTTGCAAGCGGCGGCCATCTCGACTGGCCTGGCTGGAAGCTGGAAGCCATGATCAAAGCTGCTACCGACATAGCTCTTATTGCCAGCACACAGGGCACTGCAGCAGGGAATGAACCCCAGTGACCAATAGCTATGCTCGATGGGCTGCAAGCCCGATCGATGAACATCTGTTAGTGGAAGATGCGGGCCTTACTCTGACTTCTAATGCGGCAACGACGCGCACCGGCATGGCGCGTAGCGATATCGCGCAAGCGGTTGGCACGCATGGCATTGAGCTGATGTTCTGGGGCGATGATGTGCTGGATGCCACCTTCGGCGTCGTCTCGGCATCCGCGTCGTTGGCGGCTGAAGCCGGAGCATCTAACGGCGTGGCTTGGCGCCTGCATACCGGTCAGATCTTTGTGAACGGTGCAGTGGCGGTCTCCGGGCTGCTACCGCCTTCCAAGGAAGAGCCTGTGGGCGTTCGCATCGTGATCGGCGTGCCATCGCACATCACGTTCTATCGTGGTGGCCAGCTGGTTGCCCAGGTCGATGCCGCGCTGTCGGGGCCAATGCATTTTGCAGCTTCCATCGCGTCGACGAAGGCACAGGGCTTGCGGTGCATCGTCAACGCAGGTCAGTGGCAGGGGCTCAGCCCTGCACTGGACGGCGTGAACTGGATGCAGGCCACTGAGACCGCTCCTGCCACCTTCGTGTCGAGCGAGGATTACATGAGCGCTCCAGGGGATACGCCGGCTAACCAGGCGTATCAAGGCATCATCTCGCCGGAAGGTTTGGCCACGATCGCATCGGTGAGCTTCTGGCCTTGGGATGGATCATCGCGCGGCGGCACTGCCCAGCTGCGCGTGCAGGATGCCGAAGGTGCACTGGATATGCTGGCGCTCAGCTCTGCGCGTGATGTGCCTGTTGCGGTCCGTCAGGTCGTGCAAGGTCAGCCGTTAGGTTCCGCGTCTCCTGTCAGCCGCTATGTGTTGGACCGCATCGATATCGAAAGCGATGGAAGCAAAGCGCTGGTGCTGCGCGATGCGCACGAAGACCTTGATGGCCCATTGAATTGCGCGGTTTTCCTTCCGCCGCAGGGCGACACGCTGGCATGGCAGCCGCAACCCGTCGTCATCGGTGCGGTACGCAGCGTGCCAGGCATCAAGGTCAACAGCGATGGCAGCGCGCAGTGGTTATCCGATGCGCCGCTGGCGAGCGTCGGGACGGTCTTAGATCGAGGTGCCGCCATTCTCGCGAGAGCGGGTTACGCGCTTGCATCGGGTGGTCAGCAGTTGGCGATGACTTCACCGCCACTGGGTCCGCTGGTTGCGGATGTCTCGACGCATGCGGATCTGGAGCCAGCAAAGCTGCGCCAGGCGCTGGCGGCCGTATTTGGGCGAATTGGCAAGAGCGCCTGGTCCGGTGCTGATGCCGACGCATTGGACCTTGCCACCGGCTACGCAGGCGTCGGCTATTACGCTGCGCAAGCGGCCACGCCTCGCCAAGCCCTAAGCAGCATCCTTCCAAGCTATGCGGCGGACTGGTGGCAAGACGGCGATGGCGTGTTGCGGCTGTCTCGCCTGGTCGATCCCGACGATGCCACCGATGCTGATCTGGCTTTCGAGCTGGATTGGCGTGAGCTGCAGGCCGACCTGGTGGTGATGCCCGATCTGGCCCCTAACCTGTCCAGGCGCATGGGCTATCAGCCGAACGCCCTGGTGCTGGCGGCAGGCGATCTGATCACCGATCTGGCTCAGCTGCCACCGGCCACGCGCCAGCAGCTGACAGCCGAGTATCGGGGCCAGGTGTATGCCGCCGGCACGCTAGCCAGCCGCTACGCGCACGCAGAGACCGCCGCACCAATGGTGTCGCGGTTCGACCGCCGCGAGGACGCCCAGGCCGAGATTGATCGCGTGATCCGGCTGTATGCAGTACCGCGCTATTTCTATGCTGGTCGTCTGACCGGCCGTACCGATCTACAGCTGCGGCCTGGCCAAGTCGGCCGCATTACCTACCACCGCTATGGCCTGCAAGCCGGGCGCAAAGTACTGGTCACTGGAGTGACCAGCAATCGCGTTACCGGTGAGCACGCTTTGAAGTTCTGGGGAGCCTGAGCATGTTGATCGGATATGGTCAGCCGATTCTGACGCCAAGCGTCCAAGGCGCCAGTGCCGTCAACCTCGCCGCGCTGGTCGACGGCAGGCCGGCCAGCGTGGCGCGCATTAGCGGCGACGGGAGTAGCGTGCGCTTGCGTGCGGATTGGACGTCACCCGTCCAGGTCGGGATCGTCGCGCTGCTCGGTGTCACGTGCCCTGCCGGTACCGCCTTGACCTTGACCGGACGGCGCCAGGCGGAAACGGGATATGCCTATCCGTTGGGTGCCGAGGTGATCAGGGCATTGGTCGACGAAAGTCGGGCTGCCTGGTTCGTCCTGCCGGCGGAAATTGATCAGCTGGTTGGCCTGCAGCTGGAAGTAGCTGCCTCGAACCTCGACGTGGGTGAGCTTGTCATCCTGCAGGCGGTAGATGTTCCGATCCAGGTCGAGTGGGAAGCAAGCCGGGTCGATCCGAGCAGCGCTGAGCGCACCCTCGGCGGTGGTCTGAATGTTGTGCCCAGGCGGTCATACAGACGCCTGCAGGTCGCGCTGGTACCGGAACAGCGCGCAGCCGTGCGCGGTGCGGCACTGGCACAAGGA
This sequence comes from Xanthomonas sp. BRIP62418, assembly GCF_003993495.1. Classification (NCBI taxonomy): domain Bacteria; kingdom Pseudomonadati; phylum Pseudomonadota; class Gammaproteobacteria; order Lysobacterales; family Lysobacteraceae; genus Xanthomonas; species Xanthomonas sp. BRIP62418. The sequence continues at coordinate 59,747 of NZ_QEZG01000022.1, read as the reverse complement.
ATGGACTGGGACCGCCTGACGTATGCCCTGGGTGGCAATGCCCGCTCAGCTGTGATCCCGCGCTGGGGCGGGCCTGGCGCAATCAACCGCGACGAGCTGCATCGGACCGCGCTGTTCGGCCGCTTCACCCCTGGCTCGATCGCACATCGCGGCGGCGACTACTACGCCAGCAATGGCTGGATCTTTGAAGAGATCCCACCGATCTAGAGACAAGGCGCCAGGCTGGTGCCGGCAAGCACCAGCCTGGCGCCATCACCGCGTGTTGTGTCACGCGAATCAAGCCGAGGCCTTGTCGCTCCCGCGAGAGCGAGGCAAGTCTCGGCGATCCATTTCGCAAAGGCTGAGATTTGATGACACAACCGATCATTCCATGGCCAGGCGGCAAGCGCCGGCTGATCAAGCACCTCTATCCCCACTTCCCGACGCATGAGACCTACGTGGAAGCCTTCGCTGGCGGGGCAGCGGCGCTGCTCATGCGTGCAAGGCCGGCCCCGCTTGAAGTCCTCAATGACATCAACAGCGACCTGGTGTGCCTCTACCGCTGCATCCGGCATCACCTGGATGAGTTCGTCCGCATGTTCCGCTGGTCGCTGGTCAGCCGCCAGATGTTTGAGTGGGCGGCGATGGAGCGCCCGGAGACCCTGACCGATATCCAGCGGGCGGCCAGGTTCTACTACCTGCAGCGGCTGGCCTTTGGCGGCAAGGTGCAAAGCCAGACCTTCGGGGTGGTCGCTGCCGGGCCAGGGCCACGGCTCAACCTGCTGCGTATCGAGGAAGAGCTCAGCTCGGTCCATCTGCGGCTGGCCAACGTGGTGATTGAGCACCTGCCCTGGCAGGAGTGCATCCGGCGGTACGACCGGCCGGGAACCCTGTTCTACCTGGACCCACCCTATTGGCAGACCGAAGGATACGGGGTGGAGTTCGGCTTCGAGCAGTACGAGCGGATAGCTGACCTGATGCGGTCCCTGCAGGGCAAGGCGGTCGTGTCCATCAACGACCATCCGGAAATTAGGCGGGTCTTTGCTGGGTTCGACCTGGTGCCTCTGCAGCTCGGCTACACCATTGGTACCAGCGCCAGCCGGGGCAAGCAGTCCGGAGAGTTGATCATCAAGAGTTGGGACGACAGCCAGGCCACCCTGCTGTAACCAGAGTCCGGCCAGGGAGGCCGAAGTGAGGGGGCTTCGAGACGGCTTTACACGCCTCTTGAAGCCCCCTCAATTGCCACCGCAGACCATCTGTCCGCGTAGCGCAAAGTAAGTGTCCCCTTACACCTGCATTGATCAAACTGCGACCAGGGCACCGAAAACTGCCCCTCAAATCCACTTGATAATCATTCCCATCCGGAGCAGGATGAGCGCCCGTTCCATTGGCGGCCTCATCCATGACGTTTGCGGTTGGCGTTCTCAACGCAGTGCCGAGCGTGCAGTTATGCGAGCTGCTGGGCCGCATCGGCTACGGCTTTGTGGTGCTTGATCTGGAGCACGTGCTGCGCGCGCCGGACGACCTGGAACACGCCATCCGCGCCTGCGAGCTGTCCGGCTGCGAAGCCTGGGTGCGGGTGCCGGAAGTGGACGAAAAACTGATCGGCCGGGTGCTGGATGCCGGCGCACGCGGGATCGTGATTCCGCGCGCCGAATCGGCCACGCAACTGGCTGATGCCATCGCCGCGGCGCGGTTTCCGCCGCTGGGCCGGCGCGGCATCACCGGCGGGCGCGTCACCGGCTTCGGCACTGTCGACCTGCCCACCTACATCGCGCAGGCCAATGACGGCATCCGCATCGTGCCGATGATCGAAAGTGCCGCCGGCATTGCGGCGCTACCGGAGATGCTGGCCGTGCCCGGTGTGGCGCTGGTGATGGAAGGCGCACTGGATCTTGCGCTGGATCTGGGCCTGGGTCCGCAGCCGACCCATCCACGGGTGTGGGCGCTGCTGCTGCAACTGCATGCGCACTGCGTTGCGGCCGACGTGCCGTTCTGCCCCAATCCGCGCACCGATGCGCAGCGCGCGCACTGGCTGCAACAACCGGACCTGCGCTGGCTGCTTGCCGGCGAAGACCGCGCGCTGGTTCAACGCGCCCTGCGCGCTCATCTGGCCACTTTCGCCGCCCCTACTCCACCACCCGCCCGCAGGAGCACGCCGTAGATGTCGACGTTCCGTTTCCACGCACTGACCATCGCCATCGCTGCGGCCACGTTGCCCCTGCCGCAGCTGGCAGTTGCCGTCGAGTCGCCGGATGCGGCGGCCACCGATGCGCAACCGCCGATCCGCGCACTGGACACGATCCAGGTGCAAGGCAGCCTGCTCGGGCGCTCCAGGCCCGACGACGTGCAGCGCTATGCCGGCAGCCGGCAGGTGATCGACCGCGAACAACTGCGCAATGGCGGCAACCGCTCGCTGGACGATGCACTGCAGCGCGTGCCGGGCATCAAGATCTTCGACGAGACCGGCACCGGCGCGTTGCCGCAGCTGATGCTGCGCGGTCTGTACGAGAGCCGCAGCGGGCGTGTGCAGGTGCTGGAAGACGGCATTCCGCTGGCACTGGCGCCGTACGGGCAGACCAGCCTGTCGTTGTTCCCGGTGGGGCTGAATCAGATCGACCGTATCGATATCGTGCGCGGTGGCGCGGCCGTGCAGTACGGGCCGAACAACGTGGGCGGCGTGATCAACCTGGTCAGCAAGGAGATCCCCAGCCAGTGGAGCACCACGCTGGCGCACAAGGTCACCGCCGGCGGCCAGGGCCAGTTCCTGCAGGACAGCGCGCTCAGCAGCGGCGGCTACCTCAGCGACAATTTCGGCCTGCAGGTCGATGCCAATCGCACCTACGGCGAGTACTGGCGCGCACACAGCGATACCGACATCAGCAATCTGCGCGTGCGTGCGGAGTGGTGGCTGGACGACACCAAGTTGCTCAAGGCCAGCGTGCAGCGCTATCTGGTGGACATGGACCTGGCCGGCGCACTCAGCCCGGACGATTACCGGCGCGATCCGCGCCAGTCCACGCGCCCATTGGACAGCTTCAACGGGCGTACCACGCGTGCGTCGCTGAGCTATGAGCAACTGCTTGGAGACTGGGGGCCGCTGCAGGATGTGCGGTTGTCCTGGACCAACTTCAGCGCGCGCAGCAGCCGCAACTTCATCGTCGGCATGCGCCAGGCCGCCACCGAAACCTGGCGTTCGGACCTGCCGCCGCAACTACGCCAGACCGCACCGCGCGACTTCCGCGTGGCCGGCAGCGAGCCGCGCCTGAGCTGGACCATGGGCGATGCCGGTGGCGTGCGCCAGCAGTGGACTGCCGGCGTGCGTGCGGTGCACGAGGACATCGATTTTTTGGTCGGCAATCTGCGCCTGCGCGATGGCCTGTTCACCAGCGTGCGCGACTGGCAGTTCGAAGACCGCGCCCTGGCCGCCTACGTCAGCAACGCGATCACCCTGCCCGACGAACGCCTGACCATCACCCCGGGCCTGCGCTATGAGCGGCTGGATTCGCGCTACTTCAATCGCGCCACCGGCCTGCGCACGCGCAACCAGACCCGCGATGTATTGCCGGGGTTGACGCTGGGTTTCCAGGCCAACGAACAATGGTTCTTCTATGCGGACGGGCAACGTTCGCTGCGCGCGCCGCAGGTCACCCAGATCATCTTCGGCAACAACCTGGATGCCGAACTGGCGTGGAATTACGAAGCCGGCACGCGCTACCAGCCCAACGACCGCACCCGCATCCAGCTCGGTGCGTATCTGATCGACTTCGACCAGCAGATCCAGCTGGACAACACCACGCGCGTGTTCCGCAACCTCGGCAAGACCCGCCATCAGGGCGGCGAGCTGGAACTGCAATGGAGCCCGCAAAACCTGCGTGCGCTCACCCTCAACGCCGGTTATGCGTATCTGGATGCCAGCCAGGAGTCGGGCGCGTTCCGCGGGCTGCGCGTGCCCTACACCTCGCGCAACCAGATCACCCTGGGCGGCAACTACACGCTCGGTCACACCACTGTCGCACTGTCGAGCTACTACTTCAGCAAGGCCTACAGCGATGCCGCCAACACCGTGCAGGAGAACGCCATCGCCTCGGTCGGCGAGCTGCCGTCGTACTGGGTCTGGAACACGCAGGTGAGCCATACCCTGTTCGAACGCGATGGACAAAAATTCAGCGCGTCGCTGGCGATCAACAACCTGTTCGATCGGCAGTACTGGTTCCGCGGTGTGGATACCAGCCCGTGGGGCCGCCAGGCCGCACCGTCGCGCACCGTCACCGCCGGGCTGGAATACACGTTTTAGGCCTTCCACCCGGCACATGCCGTCGCGACCGACGTACAGGGGCGTCGGTCGCCTGACGGCAACGGCGCTCGCGCTGGCGCGCGCCGCAGACATGACTGCGTGCATGAGGCACGCATCCCTGCCGCAGCATGCGGCATGCGATCACCGTATCGCAGGCCACCCACCGCCATCGCGGCGCCAGGCAGCCCGTTTCAGTACCGGTTTTTCCACCGTCCTGTTGAACGAGAGCTGCCATGACTGCGACATCCGCTGCACCGTTGGTGATCCTCACCCATGTCTGCCATCCGGCCATCACCGAGGGCTTCCTGCCGGCCGCGCATGCGCTCGGCCTGCCGGTATGGCTGCTGACCGATCACCGACTCGATCACCTGAGCCATTTCCGCGAGCACCCCGCGCATGCGCCGCAGCGGGTGATCGAATGCGATGTGTTCAACCCGCTCGGCGTGCTGGATGCGTTGCACGACGCCGATGTGTCACCGCGCGCAGTGTTCAGCAACAGCGATCATCTGCAGACCAGCACGGCGCTGGTCGCAGCGGGTCTTGGCCTGCCCGGCAAGGACTGGCAGGTCTGTTACGCGGCCAAGAACAAGGCGGCGATGCGTCAGCGCCTGCGCGCGCATGGACTGCCATCACCGTGGTTCTGCACGCTGGCGCCGGGTGCGGCGTTGCCGGCCGGCATTCCGTGGCCGGTGGTGGCCAAGCCGCGCGAGGGCGTGGCCAGTGTGGATGTGCGCCACTGCGCAGACGCCGCACAGTTGCAGGCCTATCTGGACGATGTGTGGCAGCGCCATCCGCAGCGCACCGTGCTGCTGGAAGGCATGCTGGAAGGGGCGCTGTTCACGCTGGAAACGCTGGGCGACGGCCGCACCCTGCAGGCGCTGGGCGGCTTCCAGGTGCGGCTGTCGCCGCCGCCGCATTTCGTGGAATGCGAGGCGCAGTGGGATGCCCGCGTGGACACGCCGGTGATTGCGCAGGCGCTGCAACAGCTGCGCAGCTTCGGTGTCGGCTTCGGGTTGTGCCATAGCGAATTCATCCTCACCAATGACGGCCCGGTGCTGGTGGAGATCAACTACCGCAGCATCGGCGACCGCCGCGAATTCCTGCTCGACGACATGTTCGGCAGGCAGTGGTTCACCGCCGCGCTGGCACCGCACCTGGGCCTGCCGCTGCCGCAGCTGCGCTGCGATCGCGCCCATGCCTTGCTGCGTTACTACGTGGCCGAGCAGGACGGCGAGCTGGTGGCCGCCAGCGAAGACCGCCGCCACCACGATGCGCACAGCGACGTGCACTACCGGCGCATGCGTGCGCCCGGCGAGCGCATCCGCCTGAGCCATTCCAACAAGGATTACCTGGGTGTGCTGAGCGCAGTAGCCAGCGATGCACAGGCGCTGCAACAGGCGGTGGTGCATGCCGAAGCGGGACTGCAATGGCGGATCGATGGCGCGGAGCTGCGCGCATGAGCAGCGCCGCCGACCAGCGCTACATCGCCACCCGCATCATCGATGCCTGCCTGCGCGAGGACCTGCGCGGGATCGCCTCGCGCGGCAGCGCCGCCACACCCGAGGCAAGCGTGCTGGCGGCATGGACCGACCCCAGCCCGGTGGAGGGCTGGTGGCGCATCGCACACCTGCCCGCTGGCACGCTGTGGTTGCCGATCCATCGGCAGGGCTATCTGCAGGACATCGGTGCCTGCGGCGACAGCTGGATCGTGCAGAGCGCCGATGGCACGCATGTCGAACGCGGTGCGCAGGCCTGGCTGCAGCGCATCAGCGCGCAACTGGACGTGGAGACGCAACAGCTGCATCGCGCCTATGCCGAAGAAGCCGAGTGCGCCGCCGCCCACCTGGGCCTGGCGCGGCAGGCCTTCGATGCCCAGGCACCTGCGTTGCTCAACGCATTGCAGCATCCGGATGCAGCCGAGCGTGCGTATCGCTGCGATCAACTGGCCAGCTACCGCGACCATCCGTTCTATCCGACCGCACGCGCCAAGGCCGGGCTGGAGGCCTCGGAACTGCGCGATTACGCGCCCGAGTTCGCGCCCAGCTTCGCGCTGCGCTGGCTGGCGATTCCGCGGGCGCAGGTCAGCTGCACCGGCGCCGCGCCGGACGAGCTGTGGCCGGACTTCGCCACGCTGGGCCTGGCACCCGAACTGGCCGACACGCACGTTGCCTGGCCGGTGCATCCGCTGGTGTGGGCGCGGCTGGAGCAGGATGGGTTTGCGTTGCCGGCGGGCAGCCTGCGCGCGCCGCAGGCCTGGCTGCAGGTGCGCCCCAGCCTGTCGGTGCGCACGCTGGTGCCACTGCAGCATCCGCAGTTGCATCTCAAGCTGCCGATCCCGATGCGCACGCTGGGCGCGCTCAACCTGCGCCTGATCAAACCCTCCACGCTGTACGACGGTCACTGGCTGGAGCGCGCACTGCGCCGCATCGATGTGCGGGATCCGGCGTTGCGCGGCCGCTGCGTGTTCGTGGACGAATCGCTCGGCGGGCACGTGGGACAGGCGCGTCACCTGGCCTATCTGCTGCGGCGCTACCCACCGCTGGACGACGCCACGCTGGTGCCGGTGGCCGCGCTGTGCGCGCTGTTGCCGGACGGCCGGCCGATGGCGATCCATCTGGCCGAGCGCTTTGCGCACGGCGATGTGCTCGGCTGGTGGCGCGAGTACACCGAGCTGATGCTGGCGGTGCATCTGCGCCTGTGGCTGCGCTACGGCATCGCGCTGGAAGCCAATCAGCAGAACAGCGTGCTGGTGTATGCCGATGGCCAGGCGACGCGGCTGCTGATGAAGGACAACGACGCCGCGCGCATCGCACTGCCGCAACTGCGCGCACAGCTGCCGGATCTGGACGCGTTGGGCCCCCTGCACGATGCGCGCATCGCGGTCGACGAGCCGCATGCCCTGGCGCGGATGTTCTGCACCATTGTGCTGCAGCTGGACCTGCAGGCGGTGCTGGAAGGCCTGGCCGAGTGGCAGCCCGCGCTGCGCGCGCCGCTGTACGCGCAGTTGCAGACGCAGTTTGCAGCGACGCTGGCGCAGCTGGACCGCGACGGCATGGACACCGGCCCCGCACGCCGCCTGCTGGCCGCACCGCGGCTGCCGGTGAAGTACCTGCTCAGTGCCGGCAGCCTGCTCAGCAAACAGCTCACCGGTGCGAGCGACATCAACAAGTTCTACGGCGATAGCGCGCCCAATCCCTTCGGCGCCGCCTTCGCCGGCGCACAGCAGATGCCGCGCCAACAGGCGGGTGCCCCGCGATGAAGCGCATCCTGGGCCCGGTGCTGGCAGCGCATTACCTGGCCGCCTTCACCGCACTGGGCATGCCGTTGTTTCTGCCGCAGGTGCTGGCCGAACTGGCGCCTTCGGCGGCGGTTGGCTGGAGCGGCGTGCTGTACGTATTGCCGACGCTGTGCACCGCGTTGACGGCCGGCACCTGGGGACGCCTGGCCGACCGCTATGGACGCAAACGTTCGTTGCTGCGTGCGCAGCTGGGCCTGGCGCTGGGCTTTGCGATCGCCGGCTTTGCGCCGTCGCTGAGCTGGCTGGTGATCGGCCTGATCGTGCAAGGCACCTGCGGCGGCTCGCTGGCGGCGGCCAATGCGTACCTGGCCAGCCAGCCGCAGGCCGGCCCGCTGGCGCGCGCGCTCGACTGGACGCAGTACTCGGCACGCCTGGCGATGGTCAGCGCGCCGGCGTTGCTGGGCCTGGCAGTGGCGCTTGGCCCGGCGCAGTCGCTGTATCGCGCGCTTGCGCTGCTGCCGCTGCTGGCGTTCGCGCTGACCTGGCGCCTGCCGGCCGACCGGCCTGCGGTGCGGCCGGCAGCGTCCCCTGCGCGGTCAACACCCTCCGCAGACGCTGCCGCGTCGCTGTCGGCGTCAGCACGGACCGCCACGACGGCCAGCGCCCTGTGGCCTGCGTTGCTGGTCGCGCAGTTCCTGTTCTGCTTCGCGATGGTGGTGACCTTCCCCTACTTCATCCCGTATGCGCTGGCGCGCGGTGCCGGCCACGATGCGCTGGCCGGCCTGCTCTACAGCCTGCCGCATCTGGTCTACCTGGTGGTGCTGCCGTGGTGGCGGCGCGGCGATGGCGACGCCTGGCTGGTGCCCGGCCTGGTGCTGTTTGCGGTGGCCTGCCTGTGGCAGGCGCTGTTGCACGACGCCGTCGCATTGGCAGCGGCGCGGCTGTTGTTCGGCCTGGGCATGTTGTTCGGCCTGCGCGGGCTCAACCGCCGCCTGGCGCAGGTTGCCAGCGGGCATGGCGCCGGGCGCCTGTTCGGCCGCTTCGACGCCTGCGGCAAATGGGCCGGCGTGTTTGCCGGTGCCGCTGCCGGCGCGCTGACCCAGGCGGCCGGCCCCGCCACCCCCTTCCTGGCTGCCGCGCTGGCTGCGGCGGCTGCTGCGCTCACCGTCCTGGTGCGCTTCCCTTCGAGGAGATCGACCGATGTCGCCGCACACGATGCATGACCCCTGGTACGACAGCATGGCCGACGCGCAGGCCTGCAGTTGCTGGTTGAACTGCTACCTGCGCGAGTTCGCGATTCCGCAACGCGCCGTGGACTTCGATTACCGCGGCCTGGATCGCCCCGGCCCGCGCGTGGCCGAGCAGCGCTGGCTGCGGATCGATCTGGGCGATGCCGGTGTGCTGTGCGTGCGCATTGCCTACGCCGATCGCCTGGGCCGCTGCCGCTTTGCCTCCACGCCGTTCCTCAAGGGCGCGGGCCAACCGTGGCAGAGCCTGGACGCGCATGCCCTGGCGCGCTGCCTGCTGCGGGCGCTGGGCAGCGCGCAGACGGTCAATCCGGAACTGCTCGCGCAAAGCGCCAACAGCGTGGCGGTCACCGCTGCGTTATTGAGACAGGCGCACCGCACCGCGCCGACCGGCGAGGCGATGATCGACGCCGAACAATCGATGCTGTGGGGGCATGCCCTGCATCCCACGCCCAAGAGCCGCGAAGGCGTCGACCTGGCGCAGGTGCTGGCCTGCGCGCCGGAAGCGCGCGCCGCGTTCCAGCTGTTCTGGTTCCGCATCGACCCACGGCTGCTGCGCATGCAGGGCCGCGATGTGCGCGCGAGCCTGCGCCGGCTCTCCGGCGACGACGACCTGTATCCCTGCCACCCGTGGGAAGCGCAGCGCCTGCTCGACGATCCGTTGCTGCGCACCCTGCAGGGGCGCGGCCTGATCACGCCGGTCGGTGCGCTGGGCGACGCCCTGCGGCCCACCTCGTCGGTGCGCACGCTGTATCACCCGGAGCTGGACTATTTCCTCAAGTGCTCAGTGCATGTGCGCTTGACCAACTGCGTGCGCAAGAACGCCTGGTACGAGCTGGAAAGTGCGGTCGCGCTGACCGAGCTGCTGGCGCCGAGCTGGCGTGCGTTGGCAGCGCAGGTGCCGGGCTTCGACGTGATGCTGGAGCCTGCGGCGACCTCGCTGGAGATCGCCCAGGTCGATCCCGCCCTGCACGATGCCGACCCGTTGGCGGCGCGTGGCCTGTCGGAGAGCTTCGGCATCCTGTATCGGCAGACCCTGACTGCCGCGCAGCGGGTGCGGTGGCAGCCGCAGGTGGCCGCGGCCTTGTTCACCTGCGATGCGCAGGGCAACAGCGTGTGTGCGTCCAGACTGCAGGCGTTGGGTGGCGCGCAGCTGGATCGCCACACCGCCACGCTGCTGTGGTTCCGCGCCTATGCAGGCCTGCTGCTGGATGGCGCATGGAGCGCGCTGTTCCAGCACGGCATTGCGCTGGAACCGCATCTGCAGAACACCGTGATCGGGTTTGCCGATGGCTGGCCGACGCGGGTGTGGATCCGCGACCTGGAAGGCACCAAGCTGCTCGCGCACCACTGGCCCGCCACGCGCTTGCAGGGCGTGGGCGAACGCGCGCGCCAATCGCTGTACTACACGCCGGAACAGGGCTGGAATCGCGTGGCGTACTGCGCGCTGGTCAACAATCTGGCCGAGGCGATCTTCCACCTGAGCGAAGGCGATGCCGTGCTGGACGCGCGCCTGTGGCAGTGCGTGGGCGAGCTCGCCGCGCGCTGGCAGCAGCGCCATGGCGCGCAGGCCGCGCTGCAGGGCCTGCTCGAGGGCGCGTCGCTGCCCGGCAAGAACAACCTGGGCACGCGGCTGTGGCAACGCGCCGACCGCCAATCCGACTACACCGCGCTGCCCAACCCGATTCCATGCAGCGCGGCGACACGGCGGGTGGCGGCATGAGCCTGCGCATCGATGGTGACGCAGTGATGCAGGCATTGCCGGGCATCCGCAACCAAAGCGATGGCCCGCTGTGCGCCTACGTCTACGACCTGGCCGCTCTGGATGCACACGCGGCATGGATGCGCGCGCAACTGCCCGAAGCGTGCGAACTATTCTACGCGGCAAAGGCCAATGCAGAGCCACCGATCCTGCAAACGCTCGCCCCGCACGTGGATGGCTTCGAGGCGGCCTCCGGCGGCGAACTGGCCTGGCTGCATCGGCAACAGCCCCAGGCCGCGTTGTTGTTCGGCGGCCCGGGCAAGCTCGATGCCGAACTGGCCCAGGCCGCCGCACTGCCCGACTGCACCGTGCATGTGGAAAGCCTGGGCGAACTGGAACGCCTGGCCGCGATCGCGGCGCAGGCCGGCCGCTGCGTGCCGGTGTTCCTGCGCATGAACATCGCCGTGGCCGGTGCGCAGAGCACGCGCCTGATGATGGGCGGGCAGCCCTCGCCGTTTGGCCTGGACCCGGACGATCTGGATGCGGCGATCCAGCGCCTGCGGGCCAGCCCCTCGCTGCGGCTGGAGGGCTTCCATTTCCACCTGATGTCGCACCAGCGCGACGCCGGCGCGCAGCTGCATCTGATCGCCGCCTACCTGCGCACCGTGCAGCAGTGGCGGCAACGCTATGGGCTCGGCCCGTTGCGGGTGAATGCAGGCGGCGGCTTCGGGGTGGATTATCTGGCGCCGGAATCGTCGTTCGACTGGGCCGGCTTTTGCGCCGGCCTGCCTGCCTTGCTGCGTGAACATGGCCAGGCGCTGCGCCTGCGGCTGGAGCCCGGCCGCTATGTCAGCGCCAGCTGCGGCTGGTACCTGATGGACGTGCTGGACCTCAAGCGCAGCCACGGCGCGTGGTTTGCGATCGCCCGCGGCGGCACCCATCACTTCCGCACCCCGGCCGCGCAGGGGCACGATCACCCGTTCCGTGTGCTGCGTGGCGCGCATGCCCCGGTGCTGCGCGACACCCCGGTCACCCTGGTCGGGCAGCTGTGCACGCCCAAGGACGTGCTGGCGCGCAACCAGCACGTCGCCGCGCTGGCACCGGGCGACTGCCTGGCCTTCCCGCTGGCCGGCGCATATGCCTGGAATATTTCGCACCAGCAGTTCCTGATGCATCCGCCGCCGCAGATGGTGTTCCTGCCGGCGGCGGCTCAGGCGGCGGCAACGGCGTCGGTCGAAGGCTGGACCGGCACGCGGATGTCTGCACGCAACGCTGCCTCTGCCACTGCTTCCGGGTCGTCAAGGTAGAGGTAATGCAGCGGCGCGGCGCGCAAGACGTAGCCGCTGTGTGGTAACCATTGCGCGAGCAGAAGGTCCAGTGCGTCTTCGATACCGGCATACGCACCGATGTGTCGCAACACCGCATGCGTGCCGCCGTCGAGCCGGCGCAGTTGCAGCGGCGCGGGCGGTGCCAGGGCAGCGTCGAAGACCATGCCGCATTCGAACAGGTGCCGGTGCGCCGGCATGTCGCGGTGGTCGCTGAGCGGCAGGCCGATCAAGGACTGCAGGTGCGCGATCGCACCGACCCGCTCGGCCCAGGCCGCGATGCGGCCGAAGCCACGGTCCAGGTCGTCGAAGGCGCCACGCTGGCGTAGCACCACCACTTCCAGCGGATCGAGCACCTGCACCAGCACCTGCAGGGGCGCGCCGGACACCTGCGGCGGCACCGAGGGCCTGGCCAGCTGCTGCAGTTTCTGCGCGCGCACGGCGGGCGCGTTGCGCAAGCTGCTCGGGCTGGCCTGCAGCACGGTGCGAAACGCGCGTGCCAGCGCCTGCGGGGTGTGATAGCCCACCGCCAGCGCCACCTCGGTGACCGATGTCGCCTGCTCGCCCAGCAGATGCAGCGCATGACTCAGGCGCAGCCGCGCGATGGTCTGCCCCAGGGTTTCGCCGGCCAGTGCGCGATAGACCCGATGAAAATGATGCGGCGATTGCTGCGCCACTGCCGCCAGTGCGGCCAGGTCCGGCAGCGGTTCGCCGGCGCGGATGCTGGCCTGCAGATGGGCGACGACGCGCTCGACGCTGCGCTGGCGGTTGAAGACGACCGAGGTGGCTGCTGGCATGGGCGGTTCCTGATGGGCGGCCCCAGCATCGCGCAGATCGGCACCGCCTGCGGTCCCGATCTTGCGCAGTGTCGGTGGCGCGCCCGGGCGCAGACAACGCGCCGCAGGCGTCCACGTTGAACGGCCTGGCTGCGGCGCGTGCGCCGGATGCACGTCACCGTCGATAGGCGGTGCGGCCCTGCCAGGAACATCCCGTATGCTCAGCTCGCTTACGGCGCCAGGGCCCGGAAGCGCCCCAGCGCGGCGCCGTCGGCGCGATCGATGTCGGCCGCCGACGGGCCCTGCCAGTGGCCGAAGGGGTACCTGCGCAACCGCGGATCCGGCTGCAGCGGCAGCGCACGTGCGCTGGCCAGTTCGATGACGAACAAGGCACAGCGCTACAGCGTCGAGGCGACCACCGCGCCCCATGCGCCGTCGGCGGTGGCCGCGCGCAGTTGCTGCCAGCCCGGTGCAGTGAGCGGGTCGTCGAGCTGGCCACGGTCGTTGCGCTGACCGGTGTCGCCGTCGCGCAGCACGCCGATCTACGCACTCATGCGTCGGACACGCCGGCCTCGGCAAAGGTGGCCATGCCGTTGTGCAAGGCGCAGGCATGGCGCAGCAGCGGAATCGCTACCGCTGCGCCGCTGGCCTCGCCCAGGCGTAGATCCAGCTGCAGCAGCGGTTCGGCGTCGAGTGCGCGCAGCAAGGCGGCATGGCCGCGCTCCTGCGAGCAATGCCCGAACAGCAGCCATTCGCGCACGCCGCCATTGAGATGGGTGGCGACCAGCGCTGCGGCGGTGCTGATGAAGCCATCCACCAGCACCGGAATCCCGGCCTGCGCCGCGGCGATGTAGGCGCCGACCAACGCGGCGATCTCGAAGCCGCCCAACCGGCGCAGCCGCTCCAGCGCGGTGGAGGCATCGGCATGCAGGGCCAGCGCACGGGTGATCACGGTGGCCTTGTGGGCGATGCCCTCGGCATCCAGCCCGGTACCGGCACCGGCCATCGCCTGCGGAAACTGCGACAGCAGCGCGCAGCCCAGCGCCGCGGCCGAGGTGGTGTTGCCGATGCCCATTTCGCCACCGACAAACAGCTGCGTGTCGCAACTTCTTGCCTGCGCAACGCTTTCGGCGCCTGCGGCCAGTGCATCGCGCAACTGGGTGGAGGTCATCGCCGGTTGCTCGCAGATGTTGGCGCTGGCCGGCGCGATCCAGGCACGCCGCACCCGCGGCAACTCGCCCGGGTCGTTGACCACGCCCAGGTTCACCACTTCCAGGCGTGCACCGAGTTCGCGCGCCAGCACCGCGATGGCGGCGCCGCCCCGGGCGAAATTACGCACCATCTCGCCGGTGACCGCCTGCGGAAACGCAGACACGCCTTCTGCGGCGACCCCGTGGTCGGCGGCATATACCGCGATCCAGACCCGCTGCACGGTGGGATGCTCGTTGCGCTGCCAGGCCGCCAGTTGCACCGCCAGCTGTTCCAGCCGGCCCAGCGCGCCGGGCGGCTTGGTCAGTTGTTCCTGCCGCGCCAGCGCAGCCGCGCACGCGCGCGTCCGGCATCGCGCAGGCACCATGGATCCAATCGCTTGTCACACCACCTCTCCCTTCAGAACCATCGGCAACCTGCCACCACCAGCACCACAGGCTCGCACTGTAGCGCCAATGCCTGGTGCAGCCGGCCGGCCTGATCGACAAATCGACGCGTCAGTTCGCCCAGCGGCACGCTGCCCTGCCCCACCCGGTTGCTGACCGGCATGAGCCGCCACGGCAGTTGCGGCAGGGTGGCGAGCAGGGCCTCGCGCCTGCGTACGAATCTGGCACTGCGTGTCTTCCAGGACCCGCGTCGGTGCCCGGCGCGTGAGGCCGCTCAGCGGCCATGGCCGGTGCAACAGCCGCGCTTACTGCGCGGCTTGATAGCGCAGGGTCAGCAGATAATTGCGCCCCGGCTGCGCATACCAGCGTGCGGTTTCGTACTGGCGGTCGAACACGTTGTTGGCGGTGAGCCAGACCTTCCAGTCGGCAGTCACTGCATAGCTCACGCGCAGATCCAGCAAGCCGTAACCGGCCAGGCGCTCGGTGTTGGCCAGATCGTCGAACCGCTTGCCGGAGCCGAACAGGCTCGCGCCGACGCCGAATGCCCCGAAGCTGCGGTCTGCATCGATGCGCCCGCTCTGCCGCGCACGCCGCGGCAGCCAGTTGCCTTGATTGATGCCGCCATCGGCTTCCGGCTGCAGCCAGGTCAAGGCACTGCGCACGGTCCAGCCAGCCAGCTCGGTGTCGTAGCCGGCTTCCACGCCGCGGATGCGCGCCCGGTCGATGTTGTTCGGCTGCCCGAACGGATGCGCCGCATCCACCAGCGCCGCGTCGTAGGCGATCAGGTCGTCGATGCGGGTCTGGAACGCGCGCAGCGTCCAGGTGCCCCAGTCGTAGCTGCCGCGCAGGCCGAGCTCGGCGCTTCGGGAGGTTTCCGGCCCCAGCAACGGATTGCCGAAATCAGGGTAGTACAACTCGTTGAAGGTCGGCGCCTTGAACGCGGTGCCGTAGCTGGCGGTCAGGCGCAGGTGCTCGGCAACATCCCAGCCCCACAGCAGGCTGCCGGTGGTCTTGCCGCCGAACTGGCTGTTGTCGTTGCGGCGCAGGCTGGCCTGCACCGACTGCGTACTGAAACTTTGCTGCCACTGCGCGAATGCGGCGCGGTCGATGCGGCTGTCGGCATTGTACGTGTCGCTGCTGGCGATGGCATCGCGCTGCCAGTCGAAGCCGACCGTGAGCAGGCCCGCACCGGCAGCGATATCGGCCTGCAACGCGCCCTGCTTGCGGCGGGTGTCATAGGTGGACACATACGCACCGTCGTAATACGCATCGCTGAAGTCGGAACTGCTGCCGACGCTGGCGGTGAGCTTGAGCGCATCGGTGGGCGCATAACGCACGCGGCCGCCGACCGCCTGCTGCACGCCCTTGGACAGGTTGCCGCCGAAAGCCGAGCCGTCGTATTCGTTGCGGCTCTGCGCGCGCAGGCCGTGCACGTCGGCATCCCACTGGCGATTGAAGCGCCAGCCGCCCTGCACGCTCACCGAATCGTTGCGGTAGCCATCGCGATCCGGATCGTAGTCGCTGGAGCTGGTGTCCAGATACGCGTTGATGCCATCGGTTTCGTCATGCACCGCGTTGGCCGAATACCAGCCACCGCTTTCGCTCAGATCGCCTTCACTGCGCCCGGCCACGCCCGCGCTGTAGCGGCGCGCGTTGTCGCTGCCGGCCGCCGCGCTGAAGGTCGGCACGAAGCGGCCTTGCGGGCGGCGGGTAAAGATCTGGATCACCCCGCCCAGCGCGTCGGAACCGTACAGGCTGGAGAACGGGCCACGCACGATTTCGATGCGCTCGATCTGCTCGATCGGCACGTCCTGCAACGCCGCGCCGCCCGAGGTGGCCGAGCCGATGCGCACGCCATCGATCAACACCACCACCTGGTCGGATTCGGTGCCGCGCAGGAACAGCGAGGTCGGCTTGCCCGGGCCGCCGTTGTTGGCCAGCGCCACGCCGGCCTCGCCACGCAGCAGGTCCTGCAGTGAGTTGACTTGGCGATGCTCGATCTGCGCGCGGTCAATCACCGTGACCGGCGCCAGCGTCTGGTCCTGGGTCTGCGCAGTGCGCGAGGCGGTGACCACGACCTGGTCGAGATCGATGGCAGCCTCGGCGTGGACCAGGTGGGCCACGCACAGCGACAGCCCTGCGGCCAGCACCGCACGGCGCGGCAAAACGGAAGAAAGGGACATCGACTGCTGCTCCTGGAACCGCGCCTACCCGCGCGGGGGCAATGGGGCGGCAGGCAGCAACGGGCCAGGCGTCCAACGCGCAGCGCCAGACGAGCAAGGCCACGCCCACCGCGTGCCGGTTCAATCCCTCAGGCCGGTCTCCGGGCTCGCGAGTGGAAGCCTGCGCCTCCGATGCCGCGCCTTCCCATGCGACTGCACAGTGGCGTAATGCGGCATCTGACCTCGCCCACCGTTGCGGGGGCAGCTCCGGCATTGCAGCTCGCCAAGGCGATCTACGCACCGGATTCCCGTTTAAACAACCGCAACCGCGGCAGTCACCTCAGGGGCGCGCATGGTAGCAGGATTGGCCAGGGGCACCGGCGCGCTCTGGCAACAGGCCAGGCGCCGCGCATCGGCATGCCCCAAATCCAGCCACGCGTCGGTGGGATGCTCGAATTTCCCAGGGTATGGAAGCAACGTGCGGAGGCGGCAGCGCGGGCGCACCAAGGCGCAGGTGAAGCTGGCGCGCAACCCGTGCATTGGTGCCCAACAGTAACGGGAGCTTCAAATCACGCGTTGCCGGCTTGTTCAAGGTTCCCAGGGCATGGAAGCGACGTGCCGAGGCGGCAGCGTGGCCGGGGATTGGCGGAGAGCGGCACACGGATGTGCCGCGGCGGCGAGTCAGACAGGATGTCTGACCGAGCCGAGGAGCCAGTCCCCGGCCGCGCTGCCGCCCCTACCGAAGCCAGTACCCACAGGCATCGTGCATCGCCGTACCCACTCCCACTCCCACTCCCACTCCGCGCCCCGGCCCGCGCCAGCAGCGCGGGCGCACCAAGGCGCAGGTGAAGCTGGCAAGCAGCCCGTGCCTTGGTGCCCCGAAGAGAGCGAGGCTCTGCATTCCTGCACATAAAGGCGGGCGTACAACCTCATGCTCCCTGCAGCGCCTGCTCCAGATCGGCCAGCAGATCGTCGATGTGCTCGATGCCGATCGACAGCCGCACGGTGTCTTCACTGACGCCGGCATGTTCCAGCTCGGCCGGGCCCAGCTGACGGTGCGTGGTCGATGCCGGATGCGTGGCCAGCGACTTCGCATCGCCGATGTTCACCAGCCGCGTGAACAATTGCAGCGCATCCAGAAAACGCGCGCCTGCCGCACGACCGCCGGGCAGGCCGAAGGTCAGCACGCCCGAGCCATGCCCGCCCAGATACTTCTGCGCCAATGCATGCTCCGGATGATCCGGCAGCGCGGCGTAATTGACCCAGGCAACCCGCGCGTGCTGCTGTAGATAGGTTGCTATTGCCAGCGTGTTGGCATTGATGCGCTCCATCCGTAGCGGCAGCGTTTCGATGCCTTGCAGGATCAGGAACGCATTGAACGGCGACAACGCCGCGCCGGTATTGCGCAGCGGCACCACGCGCGCACGGCCGATGTACGCGGCATCGCCCAGCGCTTCGGTGTACACCACGCCGTGATAGCTCACATCCGGCTCGTTGAGGCGTGGAAACCGCTGCTTGTGCGCCGCCCACGGGAAGCGCCCGCTGTCCACGATCGCCCCGCCGATGCTGTTGCCATGGCCGCCCAGATACTTGGTCAGCGAATGCACCACGATGTCGGCACCGAACTCGATCGGGCGCAGCAGCGACGGCGTGGCCACGGTGTTGTCCACGATCAGCGGCACGCCGTGCGCGTGCGCCACTGCCGCCACCGCCTCGATATCGGTGATGTTGCCGCGCGGGTTGCCGATCGACTCGACGAACACCGCCTTGGTGCGTTCATCGATCAAGCCGGCAAACGCCTGCGGATCGCGATAGTCGGCAAAGCGCGTGCCGATGCCGAACTGCGGCAAGGTATGCGCGAACAGATTGTAGGTGCCGCCATACAACGCACTGGAGGAGACGATGTTGTCGCCGGCCTCGGCAATGGTCTGGATCGCATAGGTCACCGCGGCCTGCCCCGACGCCAGCGCCAACGCGCCGATGCCGCCTTCCAGCGCAGCCACGCGCTGCTCCAGCACGGCGTTGGTCGGATTCATGATGCGGCTGTAGATATTGCCCTGCACCTTGAGGTCGAACAGGTCCGCGCCATGCTGGGTATCGTCGAATGCGTAGGCGACGGTCTGGTAGATCGGCACCGCCACTGCACGCGTGGTGGGATCGGGCGTATAGCCGCCGTGCACGGCGATGGTTTCGGGCTTCCACTGCGGATCGGTCATGGCGCGGCTCGCTCGGACAGGAGTGCCGACCATAGCCGGCCTTGCGCGCGTGTCTGCAAACCAGCGGTGATGACCTTATGCCACCACGTTGTGAGCACAACGATGCGCCGCATGTGCCATCCACATCACGCAAACGGGCACTGCCTGCGCAGTGCCCGTTGCTTGCTTCAAACGCAACCAGCGATGCGGCGCACAACCGATGCCGGCTCTCAGCCCTTGGTGAACACCAGGCGCCCACCTTCGGCACGCACGCGCACGGTGTCGCCACCGAGGTAATGCCCCGACAGGATCTGCTGGGCCAGCGGGTTTTCCACCTGCGACTGGATCGCGCGCTTGAGCGGGCGCGCGCCATACACCGGGTCGAAACCGACATTGCCCAGCAATTCCAGCGCCGCATCGTCCAGGTCCAGCTTGAGGCCGCGCTCGGACAGGCGTTTTTCCAGCCCATGCAACTGGATGCGCGCGATCGACTTGATCTGCGCCTTGTCCAGCGGATGGAACACCACGATGTCGTCCAGCCGGTTGATGAACTCCGGGCGGAAATGCGCCTGCACCACGCCCATCACCGCCGCCTTCATCTGCGTGTAGGCCTCGGCGCTGCCGTCGCCGGACAGCTCCTGGATCTGGTGCGAGCCCAGGTTGGAGGTCATCACGATGACGGTATTGCGGAAGTCCACCGTGCGGCCCTGGCCATCGGTGAGGCGGCCGTCGTCGAGCACCTGCAGCAGGATGTTGAAGACATCGGCATGCGCCTTTTCCACCTCGTCCAGCAGGATGAGCGAATACGGACGCCGACGCACCGCCTCGGTGAGGTAGCCGCCTTCCTCGTAGCCCACGTAGCCCGGGGGCGCACCGATCAGGCGCGACACCGAATGCTTCTCCATGAACTCGCTCATGTCGATGCGGATCATTGCCTCGGTGCTGTCGAACAGGAAGTCCGCCAGCGCCTTGCACAACTCGGTCTTGCCTACGCCGGTGGGACCTAAGAACAGGAACGAGCCGCTCGGGCGATTGGGATCGGACAGGCCGGCGCGCGAACGCCGCACCGCGTCGGACACGACCTTGATCGCCTCGTTCTGCCCGACCACGCGCTGATGCAGTTCCTCTTCCATGCGCAGCAGCTTGTCGCGCTCGCCTTCGAGCATCTTGTTGACCGGAATGCCGGTCCAGCGCGACACCACCTCGGCGATTTCCTCGGCGGTGACGCGGTCCTGCACCAGCTTGAAGTCGTGGTGTTCGACCTCGTTGGCCAGCGCCATCTGCTTTTCCAGCTGCGGCAGCACGCCGTACTGGATCTCGCTCATCTTGGCGTAGTCCTGGCGCCGTTGCGCCGCTTCCAGTTCCAGCTTGGCGTGCTCGATCTGCTCCTTGACCTTGGTGGTGCCCTGCAACGCGGCCTTTTCCGACTTCCACAACTCGTTGAGGTCGTAGAACTCGCGCTCGAGCTTGTCGATGTCGGTTTCCAGATCGGCCAGGCGCTGACGCGAAGCGTCGTCCTTTTCCTTCTTCAGCATCTCGCGCTGGATCTTGAGCTGGATCAGGCGGCGCTCCAGGCGGTCGAGCTCTTCCGGCTTGGAGTCGATCTCCATGCGGATGCGCGAGGCTGCCTCGTCCATCAAATCGATGGCCTTGTCCGGCAGCTGGCGGTCGGTGATGTAGCGGTTGGACAGGGTGGCGGCGGCGACGATCGCCGGGTCGGTGATCTCCACGCCGTGATGCACCGCGTAGCGTTCCTTCAGCCCACGCAGGATCGCGATGGTGTCCTCCACCGTCGGTTCGCCCACGAACACTTTCTGGAAGCGCCGCTCCAGCGCAGCGTCCTTCTCGATGTACTTGCGGTATTCGTCCAGCGTGGTGGCGCCGATGCAGTGCAGCTCGCCACGCGCCAGCGCCGGCTTGAGCATGTTGCCGGCGTCCATCGCGCCATCGGCCTTGCCGGCGCCGACCATGGTGTGCAGCTCGTCGATGAACAGGATGATCTGGCCCTCGTTCTTGGACAGATCGCTGAGCACCGCCTTCAGGCGTTCTTCGAACTCGCCGCGGAACTTGGCGCCGGCAATCAACGCGCCCATGTCCAGCGACAGCACGCGCTTGCCGCGCAGGCCTTCGGGCACTTCGCCGTTGATGATGCGCTGGGCCAGGCCCTCGACAATGGCGGTCTTGCCCACGCCCGGTTCGCCGATCAGCACCGGGTTGTTCTTGGTGCGCCGCTGCAACACCTGGATGGTGCGGCGGATTTCTTCGTCGCGGCCGATCACCGGATCGAGCTTGCCGCTCTCCGCGCGCGCAGTCAGGTCGATGGTGTATTTTTCCAGCGCCTGGCGTTGTTCCTCGGCGTTTTCCGACTGCACGGTCTCGCCGCCGCGCAGCTTGTCGATGGCCGCTTCGATCTTCTTCTTGTCGCCGCCTGCCGCGCGCAGCGCCACGCCCAGCGGGCTGGCATCGTCGGCGGCGGCCAGCACGAACCACTCGCTGGCGATGAACGCATCGCCATGTTGCTGGGACAGCTTGTCGGTCTGGTTGAGCAGGCGGTTGAGATCGTTGCCGATCGACAGGTTGCCTTCCTGCCCGGAAACCTTGGGCAGCGTGTCCAGCGCCTCGCCCAGCCGCTCGCGCAGCAGCGGCACGTTGACGCCGGCCTGCGACAGCAGCGGGCGCGTGCTGCCGCCGCTCTGGTCGAGCAGCGCGGCCAGCACGTGCACCGGCTCGATGATGTTGTGGTCGCGGCCCACGGCCAGCGACTGCGCGTCGGCCAGCGCCTGCTGGAACCGCGAGGTGAGCTTGTCCATCCGCATGGGGAGAATCCTCTGAACTGGTGGCCGGCAACGCCGACAATACCGTGCAGATGCGGCTGCTGTGCGGCGTTTCAAGGTGTGGCGGCTGCGCAGGCGCCGATGCGGGGCACCAGGACCGGCTCCTATCCGTGGCATGGGCTGCGCGCTGCGGGCTCGCACAGTGGCCTGAGCGACCCAGGCCCACCGGCAAACCGTCAGATGATCCGCCGGAGAGACAAAGGTGCAGGCATGGCACCCTCCTGCTCCACAGCAGGAGTCTCCGCGCCCGCTGGCGCCACCACGTCCGGCGTCCGCAGCAGGCGCGCCAGCACCTGCGCCTGGATTGCCGCCAGGGCCGGCGCGCCGGGTGCACGCGGATGCGGGACCGGCACCGGCAGATCCAGGCCGACCTGGCCGTGTTCGATCAGCACGATGCGATCGGCCAGCGCACTGGCCTCGGCCACGTCGTGGGTCACCAGCACCAGGGTGAAGCCATGCTGCCGCCACAACTGCACGATCAGCTGCTGCATCTCGATGCGCGTCAACGCATCCAGCGCGCCCAGCGGTTCGTCCAGCAGCAACAGCCGCGGCCGATGCACCAGCGCACGCGCCAGGGCCACGCGCTGGCGCTGGCCGCCGGACAGCGTCGCCGGCCAGTCGCCGCCACGCGTGCCCAGCCCCACCGCGTCCAGCGCCACCTGTGCCTGCGCACGCCCGGCACGCCCCAGGCCCAGCGCCACGTTGTCGATCACGCGCTTCCACGGCAGCAGCCGCGCGTCCTGGAACATCAGCCGCACCGCGTCGCGCTGCGCCGCCAGCGCGGCATGACCGCTGTCGACGGTGCCGGTATCGGCCGTCTCCAGCCCGGCGATCACCCGCAGCAAGGTGCTCTTGCCGCAGCCGCTGCGCCCGACCACCGCCACACATGCGCCAGGTGCGACGTCCAGGTCGATGTCGCGCAACACGGCGCTGTCGCCGTAGCGCTTGCCGATGCCGCGCAAGTGCAGCGGCAGGCCGGTCTCGGTCGCGCTCATCGGCGCAGCTCCGCACGTTGTTGCTGCGCCGGATGCCAGCCCAGCCACCAGGCTTCCAGTCCGCGTGCGGCCAGATCGGCCAGCTTGCCGAGCAGTGCATACAACACGATGGCGACCACCACGATGTCGGTCTGCAGAAACTCGCGCGCGTTGGTCGCCAGATAGCCGATACCGGAACTGGCGGAAATGGTTTCGGCCACGATCAGGGTCAGCCACATCAGCCCCAACGCAAAGCGCAAGCCGACCAGGATCGACGGCAATGCCCCGGGCCACAACACATCGACGAACAGCTGCGGCCCGCGCAAGCCGTAGTTGCGCGCCATCTCGATCAAGGCCGGGTCCACGCTGCGGATGCCGTGGTAGGTATTGAGGTAGATCGGGAAGAACGTGCCCAATGCCACCAGGAACAGCTTGGCGCCCTCGTCGATGCCGAACCACAGGATCACCAGCGGAATCAGCGCCAGATGCGGCACGTTGCGCAGCATCTGCAGGCTGCTGTCGAGCAGGCGCTCGGCCACCCGCGACACGCCGGTCAGCAGGCCCAGCGCAAAGCCGATGCTGCCGCCGATGGCCAGGCCCACGGCCGCCCGCCAGCTGCTGATGGCCAGGTGTTGCCACAACTCGCCGGTTTGTACCAACGTCACTGCGGCACGCAATACCGCATCCGGTGCGGGCAGGATGCGCTGCGGCAACCAGCCGCCGGAGGCCGCGACCTGCCAGGCCACCAGCAAGGTCAGCGGCAACACCCAGGGCACCAGTGCATTGCCCAGACGCTGCAGGCGGCTACGCATCGCGCAACCGCGGTGTCGTGGCGGGGCCTCGGCGCGACGGCGCGCAGCTGCCCGTTGCCGATGTCCGGCACGCGTCCGCACCTGCGCGTGTGCTGCGGCTTGCGCGCATCACTTGCCCCCCGCCGGCTTGCCCGCCGTTTGCGCGGCCGCCGCCGCGGGCGCACGCCATACCGCCGGCGCCACCAGCACGCGTTTGGGCAACAGGCGCTGCGCGTAGAACAGATCGGCTGTGGCCTGCTGCGCCTTGACGACCTCGGCGCTGAGCGGCTGCACGCTGGCCGGCGGGCGGTGCGTCAGCGTGCGCTCGACCACCGCGGGCGACAGCCCGCTGACCTGCGCCAGCACCTTGATGCTGCCGGCGCGGTCGCGCTCCAGCAAGCCATCGGCCTGGTTGAGCGCGCCCATCACCTGCTGCACGAACGGGCCCCAGGCGGTGGCGTAACGGCGCGAGGACAGGAAGAACCCACCAGTCAGCCCCAGCCCTTCGCCATTCGCGAGCAGGCGTGCGCTGCCATCCAGCGTCAGTGCCGAATACCACGGGTCCCAGATCGCCCAGGCATCCACCTGCCCGGCGGCGAACGCCGCACGTGCATTGGCCGGCGACAGATACAACGGCGTGATGTCGCGCATGCCCAGGCCGGACTTGGCCAACAGGCGCAACAACAGGTTGTGCGCACTGGAGCCTTTCTGGAAGGCAACCCGCTTGCCCTTGAGGTCGGCCACACGCCGCAGCGAGCTGCTGGCCGGCACCAGGATGGTCTCGGCCTTGGGCGTGGGCGGCACCCAGCCCACGTACAGCAGGTCGGCACCGGCGGCCTGCGCGAACAGCGGCGGAATGTCACCGGCACCGCCCAGGTCGATGCTGCCTACGTTCAGGGCTTCCAGCAGCTGCGGGCCGGCCGGGAACTCTACCCAGCTGATCCTGGTGCGCGGGAAGCGCTGCTCCAGCAACCGATGCTGCTTGGCCAGCACCAGGCTGGACACCGCTTTCTGATAGCCGATACGCAGCTGCGCCGGCTCGGCGGCCGTTGCGGGTTGCAGCCACGCGATGCCGAACAACAGCAACGCAGCAAACAAAAAACGGTAGCGCATCGGCGTGTTCCTCATTGCCAGTCGGTGGACGGTTTTTCCCAGAGGTTCACGCCCCCCTCGACCGCAAAGCGATCGATCTCGGCCAGCTCTTCCGCACTGAACTCGGGCGTCTGCAAGGCCGCGACGTTTTCGATCAACTGCTCCGGGCGGCTGGCGCCCAGCAATGCCGAGCTCACCCGCCGGTCGCGCAGCACCCAGGCCAAGGCCAGCTGCGCCAGACTCTGTCCACGCCGCTGCGCGATCGCCTCCAGCCCGCGTGCGCGTTGCAGGTTGTCCTCGGACAGATGTTCCGGCCGCAGCGAGTCGCCACCAGGCCGGTTCACCCGCGCATCGCCGGGCACGCCATTGAGGTACTTGCCGGTCAACAGGCCCTGCGCCAGCGGCGTGAAGGCGATGACGCCGGCGCCGACCTCCTCGGTTGCATCGAACAATTCGTGCTCGGCCCAGCGATTGAACAGGTTGTAGGCCGGCTGATGGATCAGCAACGGCACCTTCCACTGGCGCAACAACGCGGCGATTTCGCGCGTGCGCGCCGCCGAGTACGACGACACGCCCACATACAGCGCCTTGCCCTGCTGCACCGCGCTGGCCAATGCGCCAGCGGTCTCTTCCAGCGGCGTGTCCGCATCGAAGCGGTGCGAGTAGAAGATGTCCACGTAGTCCACGCCCAGGCGTTGCAGGCTCTGGTCCAGGCTGGACAGCAGGTACTTGCGCGAACTGCCGCCCTGCCCGTACGGGCCCGGCCACATGTCCCAGCCGGCCTTGGTGGAGAGGATCAATTCATCGCGATACGGCCTGAAGTCCTCACGCAGCAGGCGGCCGAAGTTGATTTCCGCGCTGCCATACGGCGGGCCGTAGTTGTTGGCCAGATCGAAATGGGTGATGCCCAGGTCGAAAGCAGTACGCAGCAATGCGCGCTGCGTGTCGATCGGCGTGCTGTCGCCGAAGTTGTGCCACAGGCCCAGCGACAGCGCAGGCAGGACAAGACCGCTGCGGCCGACACGGCGGTAGGCGATACGGTCGTAACGATCGGGATGTGCGAGATAGGTCATCAGGGTATCCGGTGAGTCAGCGTGCGCTGAAGCGATTGACGGGGCGTGCCAGCCCCAGATGATCGCGCAAGGTGCGCCCGGCATATTCACGCCGGAACAGTCCACGCCGCTGCAGCTCGGGCACCACGTGCGTGGCCACATCGGCCAGGCCGCCGGGCAGATGGGGTACCAGCACGTTGAAGCCGTCGGCGGCGCCCTGCTCGAACCAGGCCTGCAGCTCGTCGGCAATCTGCGTGGGCGTGCCGATCAGGCTGTAATGCCCGCGCCCGCCTGCGATGCGCCGGCCAAGCTGGGCAATGCTCAGTTGCTCCTGCCCGGCCAGCTCGGTGAACAACTGCTGGCGACTGCGTTGCCCGGTTTCGGTGAGCGGCAACTCCGGCAACGGGCCATCGGGCGGATAGCCGGACAGGTCGAAATTGCCCAGCATGCGCGACAGCAGCGCGATGCCGACCTCCGGCTCCACCAGCGCCTGGAACTGCTCGAACTTTTCCTGCGCCTCGGCCTGGCTCTGCCCGACCACGATGAACACACCCGGCATCACCTTCAACGCATCGCGCGAACGCCCGAACTGTTCCAGCCGCCCCTTGATGTCGGCATAGAACGCCTGCGCCTTGGCCAGCGACGATTGCGCGGTGAACACCACCTCGGCCGTTTCCGCCGCCAGCGCGCGCCCGGGCTCGGACGAGCCGGCCTGCACCAGCACCGGATGCCCCTGCGGCGCACGCGCGATGTTGAGCGGGCCGCGGACCTGGAAGTGCGCGCCGCGATGGTCCAGCACATGCAACCGCGCCGGATCGTAGTGCATGCCGGCGGCGGTATCGGCGATGAAGGCATCGTCGTCCCAGCTGTCCCACAGCCCCGCGACCACCTGCTGGAATTCGCGCGCCCGCGCATAGCGCTCGGCATGCACGTAATGCGCGTCGCGGTTGAAGTTCAATGCTTCGTCGGCGGCATCGGAAGTGACCAGATTCCAGCCGGCACGCCCGCCGGACAGATGGTCCAGCGAGGCGAACTTGCGCGCCACGTGGTACGGCTCGTTGTAGCTGGTGGTCATGGTGGCAATCAGGCCGATACGCTCGCTCACCACCGCCAACGCGCTCAGCAGCGTGAGCGGCTCGAACAGGCTGGAGCGCGCCATCCGCGATGCCACCGGCCCACCGGCCGCAGCCAGGCTGTCGGCGACGAACACCGCATCGAACCGGGCGGCCTCGGCGATGCGCACCATCTCACGGTAATGATCGAACACCAGCGGATCGGCACTGGCCTGCGGGTGCCGCCACGCGGCCACGTGATGGCCGGTGGCCATCAGGAACGCCCCGAGCGAGAGCTGTCGTGCGGCGCTCATCGCAGTCCACCGCGCGTCGCGCCTGCATGGCTCGGATCACTCTCGAAACACATCACGGACATCGTCAAAAATCCTTGTGCAATTGCAGCCCGACATAACGCTGGTCGTCACGCGGCACCAGCCGGTACACGTTGCCGGTGGCATTGGCCAACAATGGCGCGTACGTGCGGTCGCCGAGATTGCGGCCGAGCACCGCCACCCGCCAGCCATGCGCATCGTCGGCCAGCGCGATGCTGGCGTTCCAGATCGCATACGGGCCCTGGACGGTTTGCGGGGTCTGGCTGAGGTCGTACTGCACGCTGTCCTGCCAGCTCACGTCGCCGTTGAATTCCAGCGCCAGGCTGCCGCGCAGCGGCACCCGATACCCGGCGCGCAGGTTGCCCTTCCAGTCCGGCGAAAACGGCAGCGGCCTGCCGTCGACATTGCAGTTGGCCGCCGCGGCGGCGGGGCAGGCAAACCGCTGGATGCGCGCCTGCGTGTAAGCCAGCGAGCCGGCCAGGCTGAGCCGCTCGGTGGGCCGATACTCCAGGTCCAGCTCCAGGCCCTGCGTGCGCACCTGCCCGGCGTTGATCAGGCGCGTCACCACCTGCCCGGCCACGGTGTCGAAGAAGTTGGCCTGGTAGTTGGCGTACTCGGTGTGGAACAGCGCCACGTTCGCACTGAGGCGATCGTCCAACGCACGCGCCTTCAGGCCCAGTTCCCAGGCGTTGGAGGTTTCCGGCTTCAGCGCCGGCGTATCGCGCGGCTGCATGTTGAAGAACACGTTGTAGGCCGGGCCCTTGTAGCCGCGCGAATAGGTGAGGTAGCCGGTGGTCCGCGCATCGAAATCGTATTGCAGGCCGGTACGGCCCGACACGCCGTTTTCTGAGGTGCTGCCGCTGCTTGCGGTGGACGGCTGGATGCCGGTGACTGCGGTTGCCGAGCTGGACACGCGCTGATGTCGGTAGTCGAGCGTATCGCGGGTAAGGCGTGCGCCCAGCAGGGCGCGCAGATCCGGGCGCCAATGCCAGGTGGCCTCGCCGAACGCGGCATAGGTTTGCGCGCGGGTGGCGTAATCGGCCACACCCACGGCACTGGCGGTTGGCGTCGTCACCGTGCGGCGATAGGTTTCGTCGTTGCGCGCATGCAGGTAATACAGCCCGGCCACCGCTTCCACCGCGCGATCGCGCGGGGTCTGCAGGCGCAATTCCTGCGAATACTGCGTGTACCCCAGGTCGCCACGGTCGTGCGAGGACGGAAACGCCGCGCTGCGTTGCGCGGTGCGATCGCCGTCCTGGAACTGGGTGTTGTCCCACTGCCGCCACGCGCTGATCGAGGTCAGCAGCGCATCGCCGAGCTGCTGGTCCAGCTGCAGCGAGGCGCCCTTGTTGATGTCGTCCAGATACGTGCGGTAATCGCTGTTGATCTGCCGGTTGTCGGCCCTGGCGACAACCGGTGCCAGCGCCGCGGCGAAGTCCGCACGCGTGCTGGCCACCACCACCCCGCTGGGCGCATCGCTGTGCGATTGCAGGTAGTCGGCGAGCAGCGTCGCGTTCAAGCCGGGGTTCGGGGTCAGGTCCAGCCGCAACCGCGCGCCGGCGCGGCGGTAGCCGTTGACGGTCTGGCCGTCGGCCACATTGCGCGCATTGCCGCCGTACTCGGCCCACAACGCCGACACGCTGGCCTTGAGGAGCTCCGGCACCAGCGTGCCGCCGACACTGGCACGCACGCGATCTTCGTCGCCGCCACCGAAGTGCGAATAATCCACGTAGCCGCCGAACAGTTCCGGCGCCGGCTTGCTGACGATATTGAGCACGCCGGCCGAGGCGTTCTTGCCAAACAAAGTGCCCTGCGGCCCGCGCAGGACCTCGATGCGCTCGACATCGAGCAGGTCCAGCGTGGCCTGGCCCGGACGTCCCAGCACCACACCGTCGATCACCGTGGCCACGCTGGGTTCGACGCCCGGCGAGGTGGAAATGGTGCCCACGCCGCGCAGGAACAACGAGGTGTCCTTGTTGGAGGCACCGGTGCGAAAGGTCAGGCTGGGCACCAGCGCCGGCAGGTCGGCCACGCTGTTGCGGTTTTCGCGCTCCAACGTCTCGCCCTTTACCACCGATACCGCCACCGGCACCTGCTGCAAGGTGGTTTCGCGGCGCGTGGCAGTCACGGTGACCGCGCCCAAGGTCTGCGCGGCGCCCTCCGGCGTCGCGGCAGCCTCGCCCACTTCATCGGCCAGCACCGGCGTACATGCCCACGCCAGACTCCACGCCAACACCTGCGGCCTGGCCAACCATTTCGAAGCAGCGAGGATCCTTGCAGGGGTCCGGTGTCGCGCAGGCATGTACGTCCTTTCGTGGCGTCGGCTGTCTTGCAGCAGCGTGGGGAACTGCGAGTTGGCGGGCGCTGTGCATGCACGGCGACCCAGGCGCAGCGCAGGCCGAAACGGCACTGCAATGCAGTAGCGCATGCTGTTTGCAGCGGCCGCGAGCGTCAAATAACCAATGTTTAGGTGGTTATTCACTCACGCGCCGCAGCGTGTCGCCCCCCGTGCCCAGCGCTCGCCAAGATCTTCGCTGCATGACACCAGGCCAATGGCGATAATGGGCCCATGGATGCACCCAAGCCCTGGCACCTCTATCTGCTGCTGTGTCGCAACGGAAGCTATTACGCCGGCATCACCAACGATCTGGAACGGCGCTTCCAGGCGCATCAGCGCGGGACCGGCGCGCGCTATACCCGTGCAAACCCGCCGCTGGAGCTGCTTGCCAGCCATCCGTATGCGGACCGCGCCGCCGCCTCGCGCGCAGAGTGGCAGCTCAAGCAGCAACCACGCGCGCGCAAGCTGGCCTGGTTGCTGGCGCAACCGCACGATGATATCGGGTCACAGCCCGCTGACGCTTCGCTCACGCCCGCCTAGCCGCGCGGTTTCTACGCTGTAACGCCATCGATCGCGGAGCAGCGCATGCACTACCAGCTCTACTACTGGACCGGCCTGCAAGGCCGCGGCGAATTCGTCCGACTCGCACTGGAAGACGCCGGCGCCGACTACATCGACGTGGCGCGCGTGGAAGGCGATGAAGTGATGAATGCCTTTCTGGAAGGCCACCAGGCCGGCGCGCAGCCGTTCGCGCCGCCCTTCCTCAAGGCCGGCGACACGGTGGTTGCACAGGTCGCTGCAATCCTGCATGTCATCGGGCCGCAACTGCAACTGATGCCGGACTCGGACGCGCAGCGCATCCAGGCATTGCAACTGCAACTGACCATCACCGACCTGGTGGCCGAGGTGCACGACAGCCATCATCCGATCGCCACCGGCCTGTATTACGAAGACCAGAAAGCCGAGGCAGCCAAGCGCGCCAAGGATCTGCGCGACAACCGCCTGCCCAAGTTCCTGGGCTACTTCGAGCAGGTGCTGCAACAGGCCGGCGGCACGCATGTGCTTGGCACGCATTCGTACGTGGACCTGTCGTTGTTCCAGCTGATCAGCGGGTTGGACTACATGTTCCCCGAGCGCATGAAGACACTGTCAGCCGATCTTCCCGGCCTGAAGGCCTTGCAGCAACGCGTGGCCGCGCGCCCGCGCATCGCGGCCTATCTCGCCTCCGAACGACGCGTGGCGTTCAATACCAACGGCATCTTCCGCCACTATCCGGAACTGGATGCGGCGTAAGCAATGGCGGCACGTGGCGTAGCGCGTGCCGCCGAACCTGCGTTGCTTCATGCCGGAATGCCGCGCGAAGCTGCAACCATGCACGCAAGGCCGCACCGGGCGGCCTTATCCTCGCGCCACCACACGCCGCTTCAACGTCCCTGCAGCAACGCCGTGCGGATCCGCTGCAACTGCGCCTTCACTGCAGCCGCTTGCGCCGGCCCCAGCCGCAGCAGTGCCTTTTGACCGACTGAAAGCGACTCCAACGCGGGATCGACAAAACGATAACGGCCACGCTCGTCGCGCTGCACCTTGATCGGCTGTACCGGGTCGGGCGTGCGCAGCAGATGATCGATCACATCAATCACGCGGTCGTTGAAGTAGCGGTCCGGCGCACCAAGATCGGCATAGGCCTGCTGGAACAGCGGATAGAAACGCACATAACTGCGCACCAGCGCCTGCGCATCCACCTGGGTGAACGCCGCCACGTAAGGCGCATATCGCGCCGCATTGGCCTGATCGATCACCACACTCCCGTTGGCATCGGACACCGCAAATTCATCCGCCACCGGCTGCAGCACCGATGCGCGACGGCTGATGCTGGGCTGGGTGAGATTGTCGATCATCACCACAACCCGTTCGATCAGGTGCTTGCGCAGCACGATCGACAACGCGCCATCGTCCTGCACCAGCTCCAGCAAGGCCTGCCACGCAGCCGCATCACTCTGTGCCAGCGCAGGAATCGCGGCGTCGGCGGCATCGGCCGAGGGCTGCTGCACCGGATGGCGCGGCCCGGCCGGTGCCGGCGGCGCGGGGGTCACCGCCGCGGCCACGGCGCTGGCGGTCTGGCTGATCGGCGCAGGCAACGCGCCCGGCGCGGTGGGTGACCCGCTGAACAGCCACCAGGCAGCGCCAGCCACCACCGGCACTGCCAGCAGCCACGGCCAACGCGAAGACTTGGATTGCATCATGGAACTCCTTACATCGACACCATCCAGGGTGTGACCATGCCAGATCGCGGTGGTTCCATCGATGTGCAGCGATGCTGCGATCAAGTACTGAATCGAGGGCGCGGCGCCGTCACCGCTTGCAGGGCACGCCGTGAATCCGTCCCTGGCGGTGGGGGCTTGGTGGCCGCATCCATGCCGCCACACGGTCCCGCAACCTGCGAGCACCCCGCGCCAGACAACTGGTCGGCGCTCATCTGAAAAGCCGTCTCTCGTACGATGCGCATCAGACGTGGAGCCGATGCTCCATGGTCGAACAAGGCGCACCCAGCACTGCTCTTACTTTACGTACCAACCATCTCAACTGGTCCTTGCCCGCCCACCGTCGCGGGACCCTGAGCGGCATGGATGCCGCGCCGGAGCCTACAAGGACGTACTTGCGGCGTGTCCCGCGATGGTGGGCGGGCAAGGGCCTTGCAACCAAGCGCCAGATCGGCCGCTCTGCCGCTGATCCATCCGCACTTTCCAAGCCCAACCACCCAACCCAGAAAGCAGTCGAGACCGGGAACAGCGTGGTTGTTCAGCCGCGATCGGATGCTTGAATCAAAAGCTCAGTGAATCGAAGGCGCGGTGCCCTCACCGCTCGCGGGACACGCCGTAAACCCATCCCTGGGGGCTCGGTGGCGGCATCCATGCCGCCACACGGTCCCGCAACCGGCAAGGGCACCGCACCAGACAATTGGTCGGCGCTCACCTGAAAAGCCGTCTGTCGTGCGGTATGCATCAGACGTGGAACCGTTGCTCATGATCAAACGAGGCGCTTCCAGCACTGCTCTTCCCATGCACACCGACCATCTCGACTGGTCCTTGCCCGCTCACCGTCGCGGGACCCTGAGCGGCATGGATGCCGCGCCGGAGCCTACATGGACGTACTTGCGGCGTGTCCCGCGATGGTGGGCGGGCAAGGACCTTGCAGCCAGGCCACAGGTCCGCCGCTCTGGAGAATGGCATCGCACAGCGCAAGGCCTCAAACCGACTCCCGACTCCCCATTCCCAATTCCCAATTCCCAATTCCCAATTCCCATCCTGCACCCTGGCGCATGCCATGGCAGATAGAATTGCCGCATGACCGAATTCATTCCCCCCGGCACGCTGTTCCACGCGCTGCCCTCGCCGTTTCCGATGAAGCGCGGCGGCCTGTTGCACCAGGCGCACGTGGCCTACGAAACCTGGGGCACGCTGGCAGCCGATCGCAGCAACGCGGTGTTGATCGTCACCGGCTTGTCGCCGAACGCCCATGCTGCGGCAAATCAGGCCAATGCCGAGCCGGGCTGGTGGGAGGCGATGCTGGGGCCAGGCAAGCCGATCGATACCGGGCGCTGGTTCGTGGTCTGCGTCAATTCCCTGGGCAGCTGCAAGGGCTCGACCGGTCCGGCATCGATCAACCCTGCCACCGGCGCGCCGTATCGCCTGAGCTTCCCGGAATTGTCGATCGAAGACGTGGCCGATGCCGCCGCCGACGTGGTGCGCGCCTTGGGCATCGCACAACTCGCCTGCCTGATCGGTAATTCGATGGGCGGCATGACCGCGTTGGCGTTGCTGCTGCGGCACCCGGGTATCGCGCGCAGCCATATCAATATCTCCGGCAGTGCGCAGGCATTGCCGTTCTCGATCGCGATCCGCTCGCTGCAGCGCGAAGCCATCCGCCTGGATCCGCACTGGAACGGCGGCCATTACGACGACACCCGTTACCCGGAATCGGGCATGCGCATGGCGCGCAAGCTTGGCGTGATCACCTATCGCTCGGCGCTGGAATGGGACGGCCGTTTTGGCCGGGTGCGGCTGGATTCCGAGCAGGCTGCCGATGATCCGTTCGGGCTGGAATTCCAGGTCGAAAGTTATCTGGAAGGCCATGCGCGCCGCTTCGTGCGCTTCTTCGATCCCAACTGCTATCTGTATCTGAGCCGCTCGATGGACTGGTTCGACCTGGCCGAGTATGTCGATGACACACCGGCCATCGACACACGTTCTGATGGCACGCAAGCTGGCGGCGCTGCTGTCGCCGCCAAGCCGGACATGGGCGCCTCGACCGACGCCACGGTACTGGCCGGCCTGGCGCAGATCCGCATCGCGCGTGCGCTGGCGATCGGTGCCAATACCGACATCCTGTTCCCGGTGCAGCAACAGGAACAGATCGCCGAAGGCCTGCGCGCCGGCGGTGCCGATGCACGCTTCATCGGGCTGGATTCGCCACAAGGCCACGATGCCTTCCTGGTCGACTTCGCGCGCTTCGGCCCGGCCGTGCGCGACTTTCTGGACGCCAGCTGATTTCTCGAACCGCGCAACGGCGGCGTGGCCCGTCACGACAGCATGGCCTGCCGCGCAAGACGCTGGCCATGCTGTTTCTGGTCGGCATGGCCGCGATGGCGGTTGCAGGTCGCCTGCCAATGCTGCTGGCGCTGTGGTACGCGGCCACCAGCATCGTGGCGATGCTCGCCTACTGGCGCGACAAGCGCGCGGCCCAACGCGGCGGGCAACGCACACCGGAAGCGACCCTGCACCTCATCGCGCTGCTCGGCGGCTGGCCGGGCGCGTTGCTGGTGCAGCAACTGTTCCGGCACAAATCCAGCAAGACGACCTTCCAGCTACGGTTCTGGATCACCGTCGTGGTGAACGTCGCTGCCTTGTGTTGGGCATGGCAACACCCCACGATGATGGCTGCGTTGGACACATTGCCTGGTTGAGGCAACGCACGCACTCACTGCGACCGAGCGTTGCCCGCATGCATGCGCGGTGCTTTGGTCAGCGGGCTACGACTCGCCCCTGGACAGCAGCTTTACCGGCGAGTCCACCACCACGGTCTGGTCTACGGTGTCTCCAAGCGCCTGGAGGCATTCCCGCGACAATGCCTGCCGCGGCAACTCCAACGAGCGCTGGTTGTCGAGATCGCGCTTAGTGGTCGGGCCGCCCGACAGCGTGATATTCGTCTGCATGCGGGTGGACACCGGCACATTGTTCAACTGCTCGGGTTTGAAACGCTGCGCCTTGACCCATTGCGCAGCCATTCCCTCCAACCAGCGCGCTCCGCGTGCGTCGGTCGGGCTGTTGATGTGCACCTGCTCGAACGTTGCGCGCCCGTTCGCCAGCACGTTGTAGTCAATTGTCAGCTGCAACGCCGTGGCGGACAGCAGGCCCGGAGGTGGCGCCGATCTGGGCTGGAACTCAACACGCGGCGGCCGGTAAGGACCATTGCCCGCATTGGCGATCGCCAGACCGACTGCATCCTGTTTCGACACCAGACATGCTGCGACCTGCACATAAGTGACCGCCGAGACCGGCCTGCCTTGCTCGGTTGGCGGTGCGAACCTCCAGGCGCTTACGCGACGCTCGATGGATTCCCGCACTTTTTCGTGCAGGCCTTGATCGGCCTGCGCCGAAACGATGGAACCATCGGGACCGACCTCGACCCTGACCTGTGTCATGAACGCCGAAGGCTTGGAGACCTCGGCCACTGCGGCCTGCGTCATGCACGCAGCCGCACAGAGCACTGCCTTCATCCATCCTTGCATGTGCTGCATCATCGATTCCTGTCGAAGTGGTTACCCGATCCTCGCTGATGGCAGCCGCCTGTGCAAGGACCCCTAGACCAACGGCTCCAGTGCACCGGCGCGCATGCGGTAGCGCCGCTGCACTACACCCTCGGGCACGCTGTCGTGGGTGATCATCACCAGGCTGCGTTCGCCCAGTGCCGCCGATAGATCCAGCAGCAAGGCGTGCGCGGTATCCACGTCCAGGCCGTCGGTGGGTTCGTCCAGCAACAGGATCGCTGCATCGCGCAGCAAGGCTCGCGCCAGCGCCAGCCGGCGCGCCTGGCCGGCCGAGAGCGTGGCGCCGTTTTCACCGACCCAGGTGTCCAGGCCGTTCTGCGCGCTGGCCCAGGCGCGCAGACGCACCTGGTCCAGCACGCTCCACATCGCCGCATCGCTTGCGTCCGCATCGCCGATGGCCAGGTTATCGCGCACCGTGCCGGCAAACACCGGGGCATTCTGCGGCAGCCAGGCGATGCGGCGATGCCAGTGCGTCTGCGCCACGTGGCGCAGGTCGATACCGGCGTAGCGCACCTGCCCGGCCTGCGGGTCCCACAGCCGCAGCAGCACTGCGGACAAGGTGCTCTTGCCGCTGCCGCTGTCGCCGCTGATGGCGATGCGTTCGCCGGGCGCCAGCGTCAGATCGAGCGCCTGCAGCACCGGACGTGCGCTGCCCGGCCATGCAAAGCCGACCTGATCCAGCTGCAGCGTGCCGCTGCGTGGCACCTCCACCGGCTGCGGGGGATCGAGCACCGATGGCGCCTGATCGACGATGGACTGCAGGCGCCTGGCTGCAACGCGTGCGCTCTGCAGCGCCTGCAAGGCGAGCCCGGCGCCGGCCCAGACTTCCAGCAGCGCCATGGTCAGGAACACCAGCCCGGCCGCCATGCCCGCCGCAATCGATCCGCGTTCGGCCGCGCCCAGTGCCAGCCACAGCATGCCGGCCAGGCCGAGACCGCCGCAGATTGCATGCAGCAGATTGCCGCCGATCAGCCGGCGGCGCTGCAGGCGATCGCCGTCGACCACTGCCGCCGCCGCCGCATCGACCTGATGCAGCCAGGCACCTTGCGCATCCACCGCGGCGAGATCGGCCGCACCTTCCAGGCCCTCGAATGCATGCGTGCGCAATGCCGTGCGTTGCCGGGCGCGCAGCTGTTCGCGCTGCGCCCCGCCGCGCGCCACCTGCCACGGCACCACACCACCGATGACCACGCCAAGCACCACCAGCAACAGGCCAGCCGGCGGGTGGATCAGCGCCGCGGCAACCACACCGGCAAGCCAGATGCCGAGCAATGCGCTCAACGGTGCCAGCGCGCGCACGCTCACGCCATCGACCTCGCCGATGTCGGACATCAGCCGCGCCAGCAGATCGCCGGTGCGCGTGGCCGACAGGCGCCCCGGCGCGAGCGGCAACGCGCGGCGGAAGAACCATACGCGCAGATCGCGGGCGATGCGCAGCGTGGCGTCGTGGCCGATCAATTTTTCGCCATAGCGCGAAAAGATGCGCGCGAAGGTCAGCGCACGGATGCCGGCCGAAGGCGAGAAGAAATTGAAACCGGCGCCCATGCCCGCGACACCGGCCAGGGCAGCGGCGGTCAGAAAGCTGCCGGACAGGCCGAGCAGGCCCACGCCGGCCAGCATGGTGACCAGTACCAGCAGGGCCGACAGCAGCAGGCGCCAGGCATGCCGGCGAAACACGGTGCGCAGACGATCGGGCTGTGCGGGGTTCATGGCTGCTCCGATACCACGGTGGCGCCGCGCAGGTCGATCACCGTATCGGCCCACTGCATCACCGCAGCGCTGTGCGTGGCCACCACCACCGCGCGGCCGCGTGCGAACATACCCAGCGTGCGCAGCAACTCCGCTTCGGTGTCCGGGTCGAGAAAGGCGGTGGGTTCGTCCAGCAGCAACAGGTCCGGCTCACGCAGCAACAGCCGTGCCAGGGCCACGCGTCGCGCCTCGCCGCCGGACAGCCCGAAACCGCGTTCGCCGATCACCGTGTCCAGGCCCGCAGGCAACTGCGCAGCAAAGCGCAGCACCTGCGCGGCATCGGCCACCGCATGCAGGCGCGCCGCGCCGGCCTGTGGGTCGGCCAGGCGCAGGTTGTCGGCGATGCTGCCGTGAAACAGGTACGGCCGCTGCGTGGCATAGCCGATGCGGGCATCCGGACGCAGCACCACGCTGCCTGCCTCCGGCGCAAGCCAGCCGGCCAGCCCCTCGAGCAAGGTGCTCTTGCCGCTACCGCTGGCACCGATCACCGCCACGCGCTGGCCAGGCTGCAAGGTCAGCGAAAAATGCGCGACCACGCTGTGTGGCGCGCCCGGCGGCCGCAGCGCAAGATCATGCGCCTGCAGCAACGGGGCCTGCGCTTGGGCAGGTTCCATCACGCGCAACGGGGGCACCGGCACCCGCACCGTTGCCGACGGTGGCTCGAATCCTTCCAGCAGACGCTCGGCTTCGGCCACCGCCGCCAAGGCATTGGCGCGGTCGTGGTAATGCGCGGCCAGCCGCCGCAATGGCGCAAAGAATTCCGGCGCCAGCAGCAGGCAGAACATGCCCGCGCCCAGCGTCGGCAAGCCGTGCAGATTCAACATGCCCAGATAGGTCAGGCCGAAGTACAGCGCCACGATCGCCACGCTCACCGAGGCGAAGAACTCCAGCACCGTGGACGACAGGAAGGCGATGCGCAGCACCTTGAGCGAGCGCTCGCGCACGCCTTCTGCCGCGGCGGCAATGCCGCTCAACTCGGCGTCGCCGCGGCCATACACGCGCAGCAAGCCCAAGCCTTTGAGGCGATCGGCGAAGTGCCCGCCCATGCGTGCCAGTTCGCCCAACTGCTCGCGCCCGGCGGCTTCGGCGCCCCAGCCCACCAGCATCATGAAAAACGGAATCAGCGGCGCGGTCAGCAGCAACACCAGGCCCACCACCCAATCGACCGAGAACACCGCGAGCAGGATCAGCGGCGGCACCAGCGTCATTTCGGTGCGCGCGAGCTGGTAGCCGACGAAGTAGCCCTCCAACGCATCGGTGTGCGCCAGGCTCAGCTCGCCCAGTTCGCCGCTGCGTTGCCGGCGCAACCACACCGGCCCGTGCTGCACCAGGCGCCGCGCGATGCGGGCGCGCAGCTCGCGCTTGGCCACATCGGCCACCTCGCCGGTCAGCGACTGCGCCCAGGCATTGAGCATCGCCCGCCCCACCAGCGCACAGACCAGTCCCGCGCCCACGTCGCGCAGCTGCGTCAGCGCCAGATGCTGCACCAGCACGGCCTGCAGCAACCAGGCGATCGCCGCCGCCTGCGCCAGCAGCAGCACGCCGGACACCGCCACCGCCACGCCGGCCAGGCGCCGCGCACGCGTGGCCGGGGCTGCCAGTGCATCCAGCCACCGGCCGCGTTGGCGGCGCTGGGCTGGCGTTTCGCTGGCTCGCACGCTGGGCTGGCTCACATCGCTCTCTGGGAAGACATCGTGTTGCAGGCGATTGTAAGGCGCCACCTCCCGCTCCGGGCTGCGCATTGTGCCGCACCCGTCCGCCGCGGCATTGATCTGGATCAACGCGCATGTCGCGGCAAGCGCAGATGATCGGCTGCATTCCTTCATCGACACCCAACCAGGCCCACCCGCCATGATCGACTCGACAGTTGTTGAACTGTCGCGGCTGCAGTTTGCAGTCACCGCGATGTACCACTTCATCTTTCCGCCGCTGACCATGGGCCTGTCGTTCCTGCTCGGCATCATGGAGAGCGTCTATGTGATGACCGGCAAGGAGATCTGGCGGCGCATGACCATGTTCTGGGGCGTGCTGTTCGGCATCAACTTCGCCATGGGCGTGGGTACCGGCATCGTGATGGAGTTCGAGTTCGGCATGAACTGGTCGTACTACAGCCATTACGTCGGCGACATCTTCGGCGCACCGCTGGCGATCGAGGGCCTGATGGCGTTCTTCCTGGAAGCGACCTTCCTGGGCCTGTTCTTTCTCGGCTGGAACCGGCTGAGCAAGGTGCAGCATCTGGCCACCACCTGGCTGGTGGCACTCGGCAGCAACTTCTCCGCGTTGTGGATCCTGATCGCCAACGGCTGGATGCAGAACCCGACCGGCGCAGTGTTCAACCCGGACACCATGCGCATGGAAGTGGTCGATTTCATGGCGGTGCTGTTCAACCCGGTGGCGCAGGCCAAGTTCGTGCACACCGTCAGCGCCGGCTACGTGCTAGGTGCGGTGTTCGTGATGTCCATCAGCGCGTTCTACCTGCTGCGCGGCAAGCATGTGGAGATGGCACGACGTTCGTTCGCGGTGGCTGCCGCGTTCGGCCTGTTGTCGTCGCTGTCGGTGGTGGTGCTCGGCGATGAGAGCGGCTATGCCGCCAACGAACATCAGAAGATGAAGCTGGCCGCGATCGAGGCCATGTGGGAGACCGAAGCCGCGCCGGCCGACTTCACCGCGTTCGGCATTCCCAACCAGCAGACCCATCGCAACGACTACGCGATCAAGATTCCGTATCTGATGGGGTTGATCGCCACACGTTCGCTGGACCAGCCGATCCCCGGCATCCTGGAACTGGTCGGCCGTGCCGAACACCGTATCCGCGGGGGCCAGATCGCCTACGGCGCACTGGAGCGCATCCGTGCCAACAAGGACGATGCCCAGGCACGCCAGGTCTTCAATGCGCATTGGCAGGATCTGGGCCACGGCCTGCTGCTCAAGCGCTATCGCGACGACATCGGCAATGCCACGCCGCAGCAGATCGCCCAGGCCGCCATGGACACGGTGCCGCGGGTACTGCCGTTGTTCTGGACCTTCCGCATCATGGCCGCCATCGGCATCTACCTGATTGCGTTCTTCGCCATCGCGTTCTGGTTCGCCTGCAAGCACAACTTCCAGGACAAACGCTGGTTCCTGACGGTGGCGCTGTGGACCTTGCCGCTGCCGTGGATCGCGATCGAGTGCGGCTGGTTCGTGGCCGAATACGGCCGCCAGCCGTGGGCGGTGGAAGGCGTATTGCCGACCTTCTATGCCGCCTCGGGACTGGACCTGTACGAGATCGTGTTGACCCTGGTCGGCTTCACCGCGCTGTACACCACGCTGCTGGTGATCGCGATCAAGCTGTCGCTGAAGACGATCCGCAAGGGCCCGGATGCGCTGTTCCCGCCGACGCACCGCACCCCGGCACCGCACAACGACTCGCCCCACGCGTCCTCACCCAACGCCCCACTGAGCACCGGCGCGCTGGCCGGCGGCGCACCGTAAGCCAGGAGAGACACCATGGATTTCATCTTGCTCGACTACACCACACTGCGCGTGATCTGGTGGCTGTTGCTTGGCGTATTGCTGTCCGGCTACGCGGTGATGGGCGGCTTCGACCTGGGCGTCAGCACCTTGCTGCCGCTGGTTGCCCGCAACGATGCCGAACGGCGGCTGGTGATCAACACCATCGGCCCGGTCTGGGAAGGCAACCAGGTGTGGCTGATCCTGGGCGGCGGCGCGATCTTCGCCGCATTCCCGCCGCTGTATGCGGTGAGTTTTTCCGGGTTCTACCTGGCGATGTTCCTGATCCTGTTCGCACTGATCCTGCGCCCGGTCGGCTTCAAGTTCCGCGGCAAGCTGGTCGATCAGCGCTGGCGCAACAACTGGGACTGGGCGTTGTTCGTCGGCGGCTGCATTCCGGCGCTGATCATGGGCGTGGCGGTCGGCAACGTGCTGCTCGGTGTGCCGTTCCACTTCGACGACAGCATGCGCATCTTCTACACCGGCAACCTGTTCGGACTGCTGACACCGTTCGCGCTGCTCGCCGGCCTGCTCAGCGTGGCCATGCTGATGGCGCACGGCGCAGCGATGCTGGTGCTCAAGACCGACGGACCGGTCGCCGCGCGCGCCGCGCGTTTCGGCAGCATCGCCGCGCTCGGCGCGGTGGCGTTGTTTGCGGCCGCCGGTGCGTGGGTGGCGCTGGGTCTGCCGGGGTATGCAGTGACCTCTGTGCTGGCCACCGATGCGCCGACCAATCCACTGGCCAAGACCGCCGCACTCACCGCGGCCGGCGGCTGGCTGCACAACTACAGCAGCATGCCGGCCACCTTGATCGCACCGCTGGTCGGCCTGATCGGGCTTGCGATGAATGCGCTGCTGTTGCGCGTACGTCGCGGCGGCCTGGCATTCATCGCGTCGGGTTGCGCCATTGTCGGCATCGTCTTCACCGTCGGCTTTGCGTTGTTCCCGTTCCTGCTGCCCTCGTCCACCGCACCGAGCGCAAGCCTGACGCTGTGGGATGCCTCCAGCAGCCGCCTGACGCTGTGGATCATGCTGCTGGCGACCACGCTGTTCATGCCGATCGTGCTGGCCTATACGAGCTGGGTCTATCGCGTGCTCAAGGGCAAGGTCACCGCCGACGAACTGTCGGCCAATCCAAACGCCTACTGAGCAAGCCCCGCTGCGCTGCTGCGCACATGGCGCCCGCGGCGGGCCTTCAACGTCTCACGTATTTCAACGTCTCACGCATTTCAACGACTCAAGGAGAATGACAATGTGGTATTTCGCCTGGATCCTCGGCACCGGTCTGGCCGCACTGGCTGCGGTGCTCAACGGCATGTGGTTCGAAGCACGCGAGCCCGAGCGTGGCCAGCCGCATCGGTAAAAAATATTTTCGATAGATGCTTGCCGATCTGGCATTCCCTATGTAACATACGCGGCTCCTTCGGGGTGTAGCTCAGTCTGGTAGAGCGCTACGTTCGGGACGTAGAGGTCGCAGGTTCGAATCCTGTCTCCCCGACCAGTTTCAAAACACAAAACCGGCCTCGTGCCGGTTTTGTGTTTTCAGGCGCTGGCGCATGCAGGTGCGCAGTGCGGATGGTCTGTCATGTCTGTTGTCATTGCCGCTGCCTCCCCGTCCGCCCGGTTGCGTGGTCGCGGCCTGGTGCTGGCTGCCATTTTGTTGTCCGCGTTCAATCTGCGGACCGCGGTGACCTCGTTGACGCCGCTGCTGGAACGCATTGCCGACGAGTACGCATTCGGCGCGCCCACCATGGGCGCGCTCGGCATGTTGCCGACCGCGGCATTCGCGCTCACCGGGGTCGCCACGCCGGCGTTGCTGCGCCGCTTCGGCCTGCTGCGCACGGCGCTGCTGTCGATGGCATTGGCCACCCTCGGCCTGGTGTTGCGCCCGCTGTTGCCGCAGACCACCGGACTGTTCATCGGATCGCTGGTGGCGCTGGCCGGCATGGGCATGGGCAACGTGGTGCTGCCGCCGCTGGTGAAGCGCTATTTCGGCGATCGCGTCGGCGGCGTCAGCACGCTCTACATCACCGTGCTGCAGGTCGGCACCCTGCTGCCGGCACTGCTGGCGGTACCGGTGGCCGATGCGCTGGGCTGGCGCAGCTCGATGGTGGTGTGGGTGTTGCCGGCGCTGCTGGCACTGGTGGCCTGGGCCATGGTGCACACCAACCACCGCCGTCTCCGCGCGACCGGACCGGCACCGGTCACGCCCACGCCCGAAGCCGAGGGCCGCGTGGCACGCACCGCCCTGGGCTGGAGCATGGCGGTGACCTTCGGCATGACCTCGCTGGTCACCTATTCGATGTTCACCTGGTTGCCGACCCTGCTGCGCGAAGCCGGCGCCTCGCCCGCGTTCGGCGGCACCATGGTGGCGTTGTTCGCCGCACTGGGCATGGTCGGTGCCTTGACCATGCCGGCGCTGGCAGTGCGCATGCGCAACCCGTTTCCGATCGTGCTGCTGTGCGCGGCCTGCCATCTGGTCGCGTTCGCCGGGCTGTGGTGGGCGCCATTGGCCGCGCCGATCCTGTGGGTGACCCTGCTCGGCCTGGGGCCGAGCACGTTTCCGCTGGCATTGGTGCTGGTCAACCAGCGTAGCCGCACCGCGGCCGGCTCGGCCGCCCTGTCCGGGTTTTCGCAGGGCATGGGCTATGCGATGAGCTGCCTGGGACCGTTCCTGTTCGGCTGGCTGCACGCCCACCACGGCGGCTGGACCTCGCCATTCGCCTTCCTGGTGATCTGCATCCTGCTGCAACTGGCGGCAGCCTGGGTGGCCTGCCGCCCGCAGCTGCTGGAAGACGTCTGGGCACCGGCGCCGCGCGGCGCCGGCGTGGTCAACGTACCGGCAGACTGATGTAGCTGGGCTGCTCCGGAGTCACGTAGACGCGCTGGGTGGCCTTTTGATAATCGCCGGGCCTGGCGAAGAAGATGTTGTCCACGTAGGTCTGCGGGTTGCGGTCGTACAGCGGAAACAGGCTGGACTGCACCTGCACCATCACCCGGTGCCCCGGCTGGAAGGTGTGGTTGGCAGTCGGCAGGCCGAACTGGAACGCCAGCGGCTGATTGGACGCCAGCGGCTTGGGCGTGCTGAAACTCTCGCGATAGCGGCCGCGGAAGATCGCCAGCGACACCGGCAATTCGTAACCGCCCATCTTCGGACTGGACGCCATCTCGTCCGGATAGACATCGATCAGTTTCACCACCCAGTCGCTGTCGCTGCCGCTGGTGGAGGCCTGCAGATGCACTTCCGGTGCGCCGGCGATCTGCAGGGGTTCGGTCAGCGGCTCGGTGACGAAGGTCAGCACATCCGGGCGGCCGTCGACGAAGCGCTGGTCCTGCACCAGCCAGGTGGTCCACATGCTGCGATCGCCGAAGTCCACCGGGCGCGGCACGAACGGCACCGGCTTGGCAGGGTCGGCCACGTATTCCTCGAAGCCCCGCTGCCCCGCCGCCGGCCGCTGGAACGACAGCTTGCCGCCGGCCTGCAGGTACAGCGGCTTGCTGGTCGCTGCACAGCCCTTGGCGCAGCTGCGCGGCCAGGCCTGCAGACGGTCCCAGTGATTCTCTCCGGTGTTGTAGATGAACACCGGCGGCGTGCTCGCCTTGGGCGCGCCATCGACCAGGTATTGATCGAAGAACGGGCGCAGCACGTCGTGACGGAACTGGCGCGCGGTATCGCCGTCGAAATTCAATGCGCCCAGCGCGCTGCCGTCGTAGTTGACCTGGCTGTGCCGCCACGGGCCCATCACCAGGTAGTTGAGCGTATTGCCCTTGTCGTGCGGCTCCATCGCCGCGTAGCTATGAATCGCGCCCCACATGTCCTCTTGGTCCCACAGCCCCTGCAGC
Organism: Xanthomonas sp. BRIP62418; assembly: GCF_003993495.1. Lineage (NCBI taxonomy): Bacteria > Pseudomonadati > Pseudomonadota > Gammaproteobacteria > Lysobacterales > Lysobacteraceae > Xanthomonas > Xanthomonas sp. BRIP62418. The sequence goes on along the minus strand of NZ_QEZG01000022.1, from coordinate 15,855 downwards.
CACATGGTCGGCACCTTGAGCGGAGTGCGCGCCATCACCTTGTCCAGCGCCTGCTCCTGCCAGAACGTGTCGTAGGCGGCGTGTTCGGTGAGTTTGTGCCACCACGGCAGCTGCTCCAGGCCGGCGGCCTTGGCGAAATCCCCCGCCGAGCCGGCACGCAGCAGGTTGCTGTAGTCGTCATGGCCCTGGCGCGCGATGCCGATGCCCTTGCCGCGCCGGGTGAGCTGGCCGGTGAAATAGTCGAAGTTGACCTGGCGGAACGCACCATAGTTGAACCAGTCGTCGCCCATCCAGCCGTCGATCATCGGGCTTTCCGGCACTGCGACCTTGAGCGCCGGATGCGGGTTGGTCAACGCCATCACCACGGTGAAACCTTCGTAGGACGAGCCGATCATGCCGACCCTGCCGTTGGACTCCTTCACGTTCTTCACCAGCCAGTCGATGGTGTCCCAGGCATCGGTGGCATGGTCCACCTCGCTGGGATTGAGCGCACCGCGCAGCGGCCGGGTCATCACGTAATCGCCTTCCGAGCCGTACTTGCCGCGCACGTCCTGGATCACGCGGATGTAGCCGCCTTCCACGAACACGTCATCGCCCTGTGCGAGCAGGTCCTTCATATGCGGCGAGGCCATGCGCTCGGTGCGCCCGCTGGCGTTGTACGGGGTGCGCGTCAGCACCATCGGTGCGTTGCGTGCGCCCTTGGGCAGCACGATCACCGTATGCAGCTTGACCCCGTCGCGCATCGGGATCATCACCTCGCGCTTGATGTAGTCGTTGGCGGCATCGCTGGCCACGAACGGCTTGCCGGTGATGTCCGGCGTCATCGGCGAGGTTTGCGCCAGCGCGCCGCCGGTGGCGGCGGCAATGGCGGTGGCGAGCAGGCAGGCGGCAAAACGGCGCATCGACGACTCCGGAACGTGCGGGGGCAGTCCTCGACTGTAGGCAGGACGCGGCCTGCCGGGGGAGTGTCAAAGGTCGTGGTTGGCGGGATGGGGACACGCGGGCCAACCGCAAGGCGCGGCCCCGGCATCTGAACCAACGGAGTCCATGTATCGCTCAGCTGGCAGCCGCGAAGGCCTGGCGAGAACAATGACCAGCGCATCACTGCCGCCAAGTCGCGCGCGATCAAGCCCAACGATCAGCAGCGAAATATGCCATTGCTCGCGCATCGCGTGCTGGAGGCGATGCTGATATCAACGATTCGCACGCAAGTCGATCGCTTCGCGCTTCCATTTTTCGAAAGGGATGTTCCCGCACATGATGGAGCGGCCTTTAACAATCAGGTGCTCATCCATGGGTATTTGCGGTTCCGTCGATCGTGTCCAGTCGGGAAGATTCACATATACCGAAAGTTCTCCGGCCCAGCAGCCGCCAGCGGGCAGCACTTCGCAGCGTGTCAACAGCCCCGACCACACAGGTGGCGTGCTGGCAGGACTGAGCAGCGCGAGCCATCGCAGGAGTGCGAGCAGACCGTCCTCACGACAGCGCTCCCTCTCGCCGAGCCTCAGGGCTGTCAGCGAGGTCATGCAGTCCGTCAGGGCCGAGTACTACAAGGCGCCCCGCTTGAAGTCGAGCAACAAAAAGAGAAACGCTGGCTTTGAGGAGGCCGTTCGAATCCACAATGCGACTGCAGAGATCGCCCGGATGCGACAGCAGGTGGATAACCTGGAAGAGGATGTGGTGTCGGCGGCCATGGATGGGAATGCGCACAACTGCGGTGAGCTGGCTACCCTGGCCGTCCACTATTTGCAGCAAGATCACAACCAGATCGCACGCCTTGCTTTCTTCAATGGAACAACGCACACCGCCGCGATCGTCGGCCCAGTGCCGCGCGCAGGCACCTTACCTTCGGACATGACAGATTGGGACGCGGACATCTATGTCTGCGACCCCTGGTGCAATATCGCCTGCAGGGCAAACGACTATCCCGCCGAATTCAAAGAAAAGATGGAAAAGTGGGACCGCGCGGGGAAACAGGTGTGGCTGTCAGGAACTGGCTTCGTTTCCCCAACAAGCGATGAATGGATGAGCACGGTGCTTGGAGGAGAAAAGCGGGCCACGTGATCGAGTCGATGTCGGCCAGTGGCGCTGCAATGCACAGCGCCACAGGACTGAGCCGGCAACGCATGCCACTTCAATGGCGTACCTGGCCCTCGCCACGCACCACGAAGCGCTCGACGGTGAGCGCTTCCAGGCCCATCGGGCCATAGGAATGCAGGCGCGTGGTGGAGATGCCGATCTCCGCACCCAGGCCGAGCTCGCCGCCGTCGGAGAAGCGCGAGGACGCATTGACCATCACCACGGCCGAGCGCAGTGACTGCACGAACTGCTCGGCATTGGCGGCGTCCCGCGTGGCGATCACCTCGGTGTGGTCCGAGCCGTACTGGCGGATATGCGCCAGCGCGGTGTCCAGATCCGGCACCACGCGGATGGCCAGGATCAGGTCGAGAAATTCGGCGGCGTAATCCTCGTCGCTGGCTGCGCCAATATCCGGCAACAGTGCACGCGTTGCCGCATCGCCACGCAGCTCCACGTTACGGTCGCGCAGGGCCTGCGCGGCCGCCGGCAGGAAACGCGCGGCGATGTCGGCATGCACCAGCAAGGTCTCCAGCGCATTGCAGGCCGATGGCCGGCTGGCCTTGCCATCGACCAACAGACGCACGGCCAGATCCACGTCCGCCGACGCATCCACGAACAGATGGCACACGCCCTTGTAATGCTTGATCACCGGCACGCGCGCATGCTCGGCGACGAAGCGGATCAGTCCTTCGCCACCACGCGGAATCGCCAGATCGACGATATCGCTGAGCTGCAGCAGCTCCAGCATGGTCTCGCGGCGTAGATCCTCGACCAGCGTCAGCGCCGCTTCCGGCACGCCGGCCTCGCGCAAGGCGCGCTGCAGGGCGCGCGCAATCGCGGTATTGGAGTGGATCGCTTCCGAGCCGCCCCGCAGGATCACGCCGTTGCCGGCCTTGATGCACAGCGCTGCCGCATCGGCAGTCACATTCGGGCGTGCTTCGTAGATCATCGCGATCACCCCCAGCGGCACGCGCACCTTCTGCACGACGATGCCATTGGGGCGAACATCCTCGCGCGTGACCTGACCGACCGGATCGGGCAATTGCGCGACCTCGCGCAAGGCCGCGGCGATGCCGGCCAGGCGCCTGTCGTCCAGTGCCAGCCGGTCGAGCATGGCCGTGCCGGTGCCCTTGGCGCGGGCGGCTTCAAGATCGCGCGCGTTGGCGGTAAGGATCGATGCGGCATCGGCTTCCAGCGCGGCAGCCATCGCCTCCAACAAGGCCTGCTTGGCCTGCGCGGAAAGTTGCGACAGTACTTGCGCCGCATCACGGCATTGCAGGGCGAGGGATTTGATGGTCATTGTGGAATCGGGAGTGGGGAATCGGGAATGGTAAAAGCACGCGCCATCACTTTACTGCGACAGAATCGGCAGCAGGAAAGTTGGCTGGAAACGCTCTTGCGATTCCCGATTCCCGATTCCCCGCTACAAAAGCACCAGATCATCGCGATGCACCACGTTCTCGCCGTAGCTATACCCGAGCACGCTATCGATCTCGCGCGAGTGGCGGCGGGCGATGCGGCGGATATCCACGGCCGAATACTGGCTGACGCCGCGTGCCAGGCAGCGCTCGCCGGCGTCATCGCGCAGGCGGATCTCCACCATGTCGCCACGCCGGAAGTCGCCGTGCGCACCGGCCACCCCGCCCGGCAGCAGCGAGGCGCCCTTGTCGGTCAGCGCGGCGGCGGCACCGGCATCGATCAGGATCGCGCCCGCCTCCACCGGTGCGTGGCGCAGCCAGTACTTGCGGGCGGCAATGCGCGTACGCGCGGCATGGATCCGCGTGCCATGCAGGCGATCCTGCGCCAGGGCGCGCACCACATCGCCATTGCGGCCGTTGAACAGATAGGTTTCGATGCCGGCCGCGCCGGCCTTGGCAGCGGCCTCCAGCTTGGTGCGCATGCCGCCGGTGCCCACGCTGCTGCCGCTGCCGCCGGCCATCGCCAGCACCTCGGCAGTGAGCTCGGGCACCTCGTCGAGCGGCCGCGCCAACGGATTGCTGCGCGGGTCGGCGCTGTACAGCCCGTCGATATCGGTGGCGATGAACAAGGCATCGGCATCGACCAGGGCGGCGACGATCGCGGCCAGGTTGTCGTTGTCGCCCAGCTTGAGCTCATCCACCGACACGGTGTCGTTTTCGTTGATCACCGGCAACGCGCCCAGCCGCAACAACTCGCCCAGGGTGGCGCGTGCATTGAGATAGCGGCGGCGGTTACGCAGGTCGTCGTGGGTGAGCAACACCTGCGCCACCGGGCGCTCGAAGAAGCGCTGCCAGAGCGCGATCAACTGCGCCTGCCCGAGCGCAGCCAGCGCCTGGCGCGCGGCGATCGGTGCGCCGGCCTCGGCCGCCCTGGGCAGGATCGCCCGGCCGGCCGCCACCGCGCCCGACGACACGATCACCAGCTCGCGCCCGGCGGCCAGATTGGCCGAGACGAATTGCGCCAGGCCCAATGCGAACCGTGGCGACAAGCCACCGCCATCGGCGGCCAGCAGGCTGCTGCCGACCTTGAGTACCGCCCGTCGCCACGGCGGCAGCGCCTGCTCGGTAAACGACACAGCAGTGGCGATGGGCGTGCTCATGGCGACAATCTGCTCAGTGCGTGTTCCACTCATGGACGGTCAGCGTGGAGGCATCGCGCAGTACCAGCGGATCACGTGCCACGATCTGCTGCGCCTGCTGCAGGCTGTCCACGTTGACCAGCACGTAGGCGCCACCACTGCCATCGCTGAAGCCGCCGGTCAGCTCCAGCTGCCCGGCCGCCCGCAGCGCATCGAGAAATGCGCGATGCGGCTGCACCACATCGGCCGGGAAATCCGGCTTGCGCATCGCCAATACCAGATAGCGCGTCGCCATCAGCCGGCCTCCTTGTCGGGTGTTGCTTCGCTACGGCCGAACGGCGTGGAAATCACCAGAAAGCGCGCTTCCCTCTCGGACAGGTTGTGCATCTGGTGGGTGGAACCGGGCGGCACATGCAGGCCCTGCCCCGCGCGCAGCACATGCTGCTCGCCATCCAGCTGCAGCATCACCTCGCCGGCCAGCACATAGAAGAAATGCCGTGCGCGGCTGTGCCGATGGCGCAGTTCGGCAGCGCCCGGCGGCATGCGTTCTTCCAGCACGCTCAGGTTGGGGTCGCGCAGCAGGTGCCAGCCATCGCTGGCCTCGCCCCAGGGATAATGTTCTGCGCTGTCGGTACTGATCACGGCCATCAGACCAGCGCCTCCCAGCGGGCACGCAGCACGTCCAGCTGCAGGTCCGCGGCGGCGCCTGGCGAGACGCGCGCGGCCAGGCTGCCTTCCGGCGTGCGGCCCTGCCCGGCGGTGTCGGCCGATTCCGCCGCGGCCTTGTAGGCCTCGCGAAACGGCACACCGGCAACGGCCGCTTCCACCGCCACGTCGGTGGCGTACATGCCCGAATCGATCGCCGCACGCAGCTTGTCCGGGCGCCATTCCAGGTTGGCCAGCAGGGCCGGCAGTAGTTCCAGCGCCGCCATGCCGCGCCCGAAGCCGTGCACGATGGCGCCCTTGCTGCTCTGCAGGTCGCGGTGATAGCCCGACGGCAGCGACAGCAGCTGTTCGATCTCGGTGCGCGCGGCGGCCACGCTGGCATGGGTGGCGCGCATCAGCTCGATCACGTCTGGGTTGCGCTTGTTCGGCATGATCGAGCTGCCGGTGGTGTACTGCGCCGGCAGCGCGACGAAGGCGAACTCGCCGCTGGTGAACAACGACAGGTCCCAGGCAATCCGGCGCAGGTCCAGCGTTGCGCTGCCAAGCGCCTCAAGCGCGGCCAGTTCGTACTTGCCACGCGAGAGCTGCGCATAGATCGGCGAGACCTGCAGCCGTGCAAAGCCCAGCTCGGCGGTGGTATGCGCACGGTCCAGCGGCAGGTTGACACCATAGCCGGCCGCAGTACCGAGCGGATTGCTGTCCACCAGACGCAGGGTGTCGGTCGCACGCACCGCATTGTCGATAAAGGCCTCGGCCCAGCCTGCCCACCACATGCCGGCCGAAGACACCACCGCGCGCTGGATATGCGTATAGCCCGGCACCGGCAACGCGGCTTCTGCCTGCGCGCGATCCAGCGCCACCTTGGCGATCTCCGCGCCAAGCTCGGCCACGCGCTGCAGCTTGTCCTTCAACCACAGGCGGGTGGCGACCAGGATCTGGTCGTTACGGCTACGCCCGGTGTGGATCTTGCGGCCGGCATCGCCCAGCCGCTCGGTCAGGCGCGCCTCGATCGCCGAATGGCAGTCCTCGTAGCGCTCGTCCAGCACGAACGCGCCGCTGCGGAAATCGGCAGCCAGCAGATCCAGTTGCTCGCTCAGCCCGCCCAGCTCCTGCAGCGACAGGATGCCGATGTGCTGCAGCCCCTGCGCATGCGCCTTGCTGGCGGCGATGTCGTACAGGAAGAACTCGCGGTCCAGGATGACGTCGTCGCCGGCCAGGAAACTCTGGATCTTGGCGTCCACCGCCACGCCGGGTTTTTGCCACAACAGATTGGTCATCGGAAAGCGTCTCGAGTAAGTCGTCCAGTTGAATCACCGCACATGGAGGTGCGGGCTGCTGCGAGGGACTCGCATCTTCGAATCCCCGCACATGGATGTGCGGGCTCTTGCGAGGGACTCGCATCATCAGCCAATCGCAGTCAATTCGTCCCAGCCCAACGCCAGGTTGAGATTCTGCATCGCCTGTGTCGCCGCGCCCTTGAGCAGGTTGTCCAGCGTGGCCACCACCACCACCCGCTTGTTGCCCGGCGCCAGCGTCACGCCGCCGATCTGCACGCCATGCCTGCCGGCAATGCGGCTGACCCACGGCGCTTCATCGACGATCTCGATCAGCGGCTCGTCGGCGTAACGCTGCGTGTAGCGCGCCTGGATCTGCTCGCGTGTCAGCGGCTGCTGCAGCCACAGGTTGACGGTCATGGTGATACCACGGAAATGCGGCGCCACATGCGGCATGAACTCCACCGGCACCCCGAGCTGCGCAGAGACTTCGCGCTCATGCATGTGGTTGGTCAGCGCATACGGCATCAGGTTATCGGCCAGCAGCTCGGGGTTGTTCTTGTCCGACGGCGTGGTGCCCGCACCCGAATAGCCGGACACGCCGAAACACTGCGGCGGGCCGGCCAGTTGGTCGAGCAAGGGCGCGATCGTCAGCTGCATCGCGGTGGCATAGCAACCCGGGTTGCTGATGCGCTTCTGCCCGGCGTAGCTGCCGCGCGTCAGCTCGGGCAGCCCGTAATACCAGGCCGGATCGAAGCGGTAATCGGCCGACAGATCAATCAGCAGTGTCTGCGGCCTGGCCGCATCGATCGCCGCGACGAAGGGTTCGGCCTTGCCGTTGGGCAATGCCAGGATCACCACGTCGGCGGCCTTGGCGGCCACCGCGTCGGCATCCAGGCTCTCGTAGCGCAATTCGCCACGATACGCAGCGTTGTGGTCGGCCACCGGCTGCCCGGCCAGTTCGCGCGAGGACACGAACACCAGCTGCAGATGCGGGTGTGCCACCACCAGCTTGATCAATTCCGATCCGGTATGCCCGCGGGCACCGACGATGCCGATGGTCGTTGCTTGAACAGTCATGCGTTTGCTTCCAGGCGGAACTGCAGGTGGCGTTTGACCCCGGCCCATTCCGTATCGATGATGGAGAACACCACGGTATCGCGCGGTGTGCCGTCAGGGTGACGGGTGTGATTGCGCAGCACGCCGTCCTGCTTTGCACCGAGCCGCGCAATTGCCGCGCGCGAGGTGTGATTGAACCAGCTGGTCTCGAACACCACGCTCAGGCAGCCCAGCGTTTCGAAGGCGTGCTGCAGCAGCATCCGCTTGGTGTCGGTATTGACGCCGCTGCGCTGCACGCGCGGCGCGTACCAGGTGTAGCCGATCGACAGCTTGGGCACTGTCGCATCCAGCCCGTAATAACGCGTACAGCCGACAATCTCACCGGCCGCATCGCGTACCACGTAAGGCAGCACCCGCCCGTCGGCTTGCGCATCCAAGGCCGCGCCCACGTAGTCGTCCACCTGCGCCGGTGCCGGCACGCCGGTGTACCACAGCCGCGACAGGGCCCCATCGCCCAGCGCGCCGCGCAGACCATCGGCATGCGCAGCCTGCAAGGGTTCCAGTAGTGCGTGTTGCCCACGTAGCGTGGGCAGCTCGCGCCAAAGCGATGGCAATGCGACGGGCGCCATCGTACTCAGCCCAGCAGCGTCGGCTGGCGCGTCGCGCAATGCGCCACGCAGTGCTGGATCTGCTCGAAGCTCTCCAGCCCGTACCAGAACACCTTCCACTTCTCCTGCTTGATGCAGCCGTCGGACTCGGCGTAGTAGAAGATGTTGACCTGGTTGTTGTGCCGCGAGCGCCAGAACAGTTGCGGGGTTTCCTCGCGCATCACGTTCCACACCGCACGGCCCAGGCCTTCACCCTGCGCATCGTCGAGCACCGCGAACTTGTCCAGGTAGATCAACGCGCTTGCACCCAGCATGCCCTCATCGGTGAGGATCACCGCCGCGCGATAGTTCTCGCTGACGTAGGCACGCAGCAACCTGGTGTTGCTGAAGTACTCGGGCACCAGCGTGCGGCCGAAGCTGGATTCGATCAGGGTCTTGAGCCGCGGCAGGTCCAGTTCGTCCCAGGAGGTCGCGCGCAACACGCGCTCGCCGCGCCGCACCAGCGTGCCCGAGCCCTTGTGCGTGAACAGCTCCTTGGCCAGATCCGCCGGCCGGGTGATCGATACCGACGATTCCAGCGGCAGGCGATCGAGCAGGTCCTTGATCTGTTCGATCTTGACCCGCATCCCGCCGTTGATCCACGGCTGCTGCATCAGGTGATCGAACTCGGTGGACAGGTTGATCGAATCGATCACCTTGCCATCGGCATCCAGCAGACCGCCGGTGCCGGTGAGGAAGATGATCTTGTATGGCTGCAGCTCCTGCACCAGTTCGTTGGCAGCAAAATCCGCGTTGATGTTGAGGATCTGCCCGCTCGGCGTCTCGCCCAGGCTGGTGATGACCGGAATCGAGCCGGCCTGCAGGCTGGCTTCGATCGGCGCCAGGTTCACCGCCTTGACCTCGCCGACCAGGCCATAGGTGTCGCGATCCAGATACTGCGCTTCGAACACGCCGCCGGTGATCGAGGTCGCACGCGCGCCATTCTGCTGCAGCGCTTCGACCAGCTTGAGGTTGGAGGCCTGGAACACCTTGCGCACGATCGCCAGCGCTTCGGGCGAGGTCACCCGCAAGCCGTTGACGGTCTGTTTTTCGATGCCCGCTGCAGACAGCTCCGCATCCAGCTGCGGGCCAGCGCCATGCAGCACGATCGGGGTCAGGCCCACTTCCTGCAGGAACGACAGCGATGAGGTCAGCGCGTCCAGGTCGTCACGCAGCACCGCGCCGCCCACCTTGACCACCGCAAAGCGTTTGGCATCCAGCTGCGAGAAACGCTTGAGGTACTGGCTGATTTCCTTGGCGCTGGCCATGCTCGAAAGCAGGCGCACGATGGTCTGACGGGTCTGTTTGTGAGGCTGTGCGGAGAGGGACATTGCCGTGATCGAAGAGAGGAATGGCCGCGCCAGGCGCGGAACGCGGCTTCAGTTGCAGCCGTTGATGATGCGATGGACCGACTCGGCGTAACGCTGCAACTGCGCAAGCGTCACGAACTCGTCGGCGGTGTGGGCCTGGGCGATGTCGCCCGGTCCGTACACCAGTGCGGTGTAGCCACCGGCCGAGAACAGCGAGGCCTCGGTCCAGAAATCCACTGCATTGCCGATCGGCAGGTCCAGCGCATCGGCGACATCGCGTGCGGCCAGGCGGCGCTCTTCTGCACGCGCGATGTCACCCGACGGCAGGCTCGGCCCGCGAAAGGTTTCTTCGAACTGCGCTGCCGCAGGATCGGCGAAGCCGGCAAACGTGGCCAGCAAGCCATCCACATCCATCGACGGCAGCGGACGAAAGCCGAAACGCAGCTCGGCCGCCGGGGCGATCATGTTGGCCTTGATGCCACCCTCGACGCGGCCGATGTTGAAACGCAGGCCGGTCAGGCCGCCGAAGCGCGCATGCGCCAGCGACTCGACATGCTCCAGTGCCCTGCCGCCCCAGCGCATCGCCTGGTGCAGCGCACTGGCGGATGGATCCTGCTTGCCCGACGCATGCCCGGCACGCCCGGCAAAGCGCATCAGCACCGAGCTGATCCCGCGATGCGCCAGCACCGCCTCGCTCATGGTCGGCTCGGCGACCAGCACCGCCTCATACGGCACGCCGCGCGCCAGGAACGCGGCGATGCAGCGCGGGTCGTTGGCTTCCTCGTCGGAGGAAAACAGGAATGCCGCATCGCCCTGCCCGGCATTGGCCGCCGCCACCAGCGCCGCTGCCGCCCCCTTGATGTCGCAGACGCCCAGACCGATCACGCGATCGTCGGTACGCCGCATCACGTGCGGATCGGCACTCCAGTGCGGCGAATCCGGCACCGTATCCAGATGCACGTTGAACAGGTACTTGGGCGCACCGCGCACCGCATACAGGCTTACCGCACCGGCACCGTGGTCGATCACCTCGACCTGGAACCCGGGCAGCTGCGTGCGCAGATAATCGAAGATGCCGCCCTCGGCAGCGATCGCCCGCGGCGGGTTGCGGGTGTCGAAGGACACCAGCTTTTGCAGATGCGTCAGTGTGTTGTCGAGCAGTGTGGTCATTGATCGCGTCTTGATTGCGTCGGCCAGAGGGTGGTCGGTCTTTACTAACGCCCATCTGGCCCTTCCCCCGCCTGCGGGGGAAGGTGCCCGACAGGGCGGATGGGGGCATGCGGCAGGTCGCCCTCATCCGGCGCGATGCGCCAGCTTCTCCCGCACGCGGGAGAAGCAAGATGCCGGCTGCCTGCGGAGCGGTCGCCTCAGCGATTCACCTGGGCATACAGCGTCGAGCTCATCCCGAACAGCTTGATGAAGCCTTCCGCCTCTTCCACGCCCCAGTCGGCCGACTGCGCATAGGTCGCGCCCTTGGTGTTGAGCAGATGCGGCGAACGCACCGCCACCGCATCGACGCGGCCACCGCGGGTTTCCAGCGTGACCTCGCCGTTGACCTTGGACTGCGACGACTTCAAAAACGCCTCGATATCGGTCTTGAGCGGGTCGTGGTAGAAACCTTCGTACACCAGCTCCACCCACTTGCGCGCCACATCCGGCTTGAAGCGGTTCTGCTGCTTGGTCAGCACCGCATCTTCCAGCGCACGGTGCGCGGTCAGCAGCGAAATCAGGCCGGGCGCTTCGAACACGATGCGGCCCTTCAAACCGATCACGGTGTCGCCGGTATACACGCCGCGGCCCACGCCGTAGGGCGCAAACAGCTTGTTGAGCTGGGCCAGGATCTGCTCGCCGGGCAGCGTCTTGCCATTGAGCGCGACCGCCTCGCCTTCGACGAACGTCAGGGTGACGGTCAGCGCTTCGGCCGGCCACTCGCTGCGCGGCGCGCACCAGCCACGCGCACCTTCGCCCGGCGCTTCCCACCGGTCGATCTCGCCGCCGGACATGGTCAGCCCGAGCAGGTTCTCGTTGATGGTGTAGGCCTGCTGCTTGGCGCGCACACCGAAGCCGCGCTCTTCCAGATACTTCTGCTCGTAGGCGCGGGTCTGGGTGTGCTCCTTCTGGATCTCGCGGATCGGCGCCACGATCTGGTAGTCGCCCAGCGCCTTGACCGCCAGATCGAAGCGCACCTGGTCGTTGCCCATGCCGGTGCAGCCGTGGGCGATGCTGCGCGTGCCCAGTTCTTCGGCGCGCTTGAGCGCAGCATCGACGATCAGGTAACGGTCGGACACCAGCAACGGGTACTGGCCCTGGTAGCCCTCGCCGGCCCACACGAACGGCTTGACGAAGCCCTGCCAGATGGCCGGACCGCCATCGACGGTGACATGGCTGGCCGCGCCCAGCTCGGCGGCGCGCTTCTCGATGAAGTCGCGTTCCTCCGCATCCACGCCGCCGGTATCGGCAAACACGGTGTGCACTGCATAGCCCTGCGCCTGCAGATACGGAATGCAGAAGCTGGTGTCGAGGCCGCCGGAGAAGGCGAGAACGATATCCTTATTTGTGCCGGGATTGGAGAGTGGGGATTCGGGATTGGTGGAAGCGGTCTGCTGCGACATGGGGGTCTCTTTAGAAGTTAACTAGGTTGGGTCGGGAGCCGGGTTCGCCGTTGCGAATCCCAAATCCCCAATCACGAATCCCGGCTGCCCTGGCCCACCAGGGCAGCCATGATCGCCTTCTGCACATGCAGGCGGTTCTCGGCCTCGTCGATGGCGATGCAGTTGGGCGAATCCATCACCGCGTCGGTGGCCTTGACGTTGCGACGCAGCGGCAGGCAGTGCGAGAACACGCCGTTGTTGGTCAGCGCCATCTTGCGTTCGTCGACGATGAAGTGCTGGTACTGGTCGCGGATCGGCTTTTCCGGCTCCCAGTTACCGAAGAACGGCAGTGCGCCCCAGCTCTTGGCATACACCACGTCGGCGCCGGCATAGGCGCTGTCGATGTCGTGGCTGACCTGTAGCGAGCCGCCGCTTTCGGCCACGTTCTGCGCTGCCCAGTCCATGTAGCGCTCGTCCAGGATGTAGTCCGGCGTCGGGCACAGCAGGGTCACGTCCATGCCCATGCGGGTGGCGATGGTCAGCGCGGAATTGGCCACCGCGGTGTTCAACGGCTTGGGGTGATAGGTCCAGGTCAGCACGTACTTCTTGCCGCGCAGATCCTGGGTGCCGAAGTGTTCCTGCAAGGCCAGCGCGTGCGCCAGCTCCTGGCACGGGTGGGTGATCGTCTCCATGTTGATCACCGGCACCGGCGAGTACTTGGCGAAGCTCCTGAGCACCTGGTCCTCGCGGTCCTTTGACCAGTCGACGAACTTCGGGAACGCGCGCACGCCGATCAGGTCGACATAGCGGCCCAGCACGCGCGCCACTTCGGCGATGTGCTCCTCGGTGTCGCCGTCCATCACCGTGCCCAGATTGAACTCGATCGGCCAGGCATCCTTGCCCGGCTGCAGCACCACTGCATGCCCGCCCAGCTGGAACGCGCCCAGCTCGAAGCTGGTCCGCGTGCGCATGGACGGGTTGAAGAACACCAGCGCGATCGACTTGCCCTTCAGCTCGCTTCCCAGCTTGTTGCGTTTGAACAACGCGGCCTGGGTCAACAGCGCGTCCAGTTCGGCGCGGCTCCAGTCCTGGGTGTTCAAGAAGTGCTTCAGTGACATCGATCGATCCTTGTGCTGCGTGCTTCTGCTGCGTGGTCCGCCAGGAGCGACGGGGTGCGCGACATGCGCGTTTCTTGCGGTTGAAACTTTTGTGACGTCAAAACGAAAAAACCCAGCCTCAGGGCTGGGTTTTCAACAGCGGAACAGCCAAACGCTCCGGTTACCCAGCGAAAATGTGGGATTCCGGTCGGCGGGCACGCGAGGTCATGCCGGAGGCCATCCGGGCGGCGCTGGTGTCGTGCTGAAAGGCGTTTGCGTGCATAGGGCGCGAATCCTCGCATGCATGCGGGTACGGCGCAACCGCTGCGCGACTCAGCGCGGCGGCGCGACGATGGCGTCGGGGATGTAGGGGGTGACCGACACACGGATGCGCAGCCGGTTGCCCGGGTCTTCCGGCAGCCGCGAGCGGTACTTGGTGCCCTTGTAGACGTAGTCCACGTCGAAGGCGATCGGCCGCCGGAACTCGCGCGGCACCTCCACCACCCGGCAGTTGCGCCGCGTGCTGGTCGGTGGCACTGCCATCGGCACGGCGGCCGGCTCGGGGCGCCGCGAGAACATCTCCTTGACCGAATCCACCATCCGGTTGATGCGGCCTTCGTCCTCGGCCGGTACTACCGGCGCGACCGGCTCGGCCTCGCACTGCTCCTCGATGCGGGTGGCACGCAAGGTCTGGTAGACCGGCTCGACGTTGAGCACCTGCGCGTAATCCAGCTTCACGTTCTCGATCACCACCACCCTGTTCTTGGGATCGGTCTCTGCCGCATGCGCTGACGGTGCCTGCCAGGCGAACACACACAGCAGCAGGAAGAACGGGGAAGGTCGCATCAGTACCAGGGGGGCGGAGCGAAGCAATACGTAAGTGTATGGAGCTTGCGATCCCTTGGGCTGAACGCAGCCCATCCGGTCACCGACATCGCGGGAGGCAGACGGCTGGTTCGCCATCCCGCCGCGACCGGCTAGAATCGCCCGGTTATCCTTTTCCAGATGCCGATGAGCCTGCGCCTGCACAACAACCTGACGCGGCGGGTCGAGCCGTTCGCGCCGCTCGATCCGTCCAGCCCCACCCTGTATGTGTGCGGCCCCACCGTCTACAACTACGCGCATATCGGCAACGCCCGCGGCCCGGTCGTGTTCGATGTGCTGGCCGCACTGCTGCGGCGGCGCTTCGGGGCGCTGCGCTACGCGCGCAACATCACCGACGTGGACGACAAGATCAATGCCGCCGCGCAGGCGCAGGGCGTGCCGATCTCGACCATCACCGACCGCTTCGCGGCGATCTATCGCCAGGACATGGCCGCGCTCGGCGTGCTGCCGCCGGACATCGAACCGGAAGCCACCGCGCATATCCCGCAGATCGTGGCGATGATCGAGCAGCTGATCACCAATGGGCATGCCTATGCCGCCGAGGGCCATGTGCTGTTCGCGGTGGCCAGCTTCGCGCACTACGGCAAGCTCTCGCGCCGCGATCCGGACGAGATGCTGGCTGGCGCGCGCGTGGACGTGGCGCCGTACAAGCGCGACCCGGGCGACTTCGTGCTGTGGAAGCCGTCCAGCGACGAGCTGCCCGGCTGGGACTCGCCCTGGGGCCGCGGCCGCCCGGGCTGGCATATCGAATGCTCGGCGATGGCCGCCGCGCACCTGGGCCCGACCATCGACATCCATGCCGGCGGCGTGGACCTGCAGTTCCCGCATCACGAGAACGAGATTGCGCAGAGCGAATGCGCACATGGCGGCGCCACCTTCGCCCGCTTCTGGCTGCACAACGGCATGCTCAATTTCAGCGGCGCCAAGATGAGCAAGTCGCTGGGCAACATCGAGACCGTGCACGACCTGATCGCCAGGCACCCGCCCGAGGCGCTGCGCTACGCGCTGCTGAGCGCGCATTACCGGCAGCCGCTGGACTGGTCCGATGGTTTGATCGAACAGGCCAAGAACACGCTGGATCGGCTGTACGGCACCGTGCGCGACCTGGCGGCGGCCGAGCACGCCGCAGGGATCGCCCCCGCGTCGCCGGCCGCGATTCCCGACGAGGTGGAGGCCGCGCTCGACGACGACCTCAATACGCCGCTCGCGCTGTCGGTCATCGCCAGCATCGCCTCCGAAGCACGCGCGCTGCGCACCCAACTCGCGCATGGCGGCGACGCACCGGCAGGCGTTGCCGCGCTGTCCGGGCTGAAGTCCCGGCTGCTCGGCGCAGGCCTGGCACTGGGCTTGCTGCAGCAGGATCCGGCCGCCTGGTTCTCGCGCGGCACCGACGCCGGCGACGATGCGCGCATCACTGCGCTGGTCGAAGAACGCAATGCCGCGAAGAAGGCCAGGGATTTTGCCCGCGCCGATGCCATCCGCACGCAGCTGGCCGACGAAGGCATCGTGCTGGAAGACACCCCGCAAGGCGTACGTTGGAAGCGCGCATGACCCTCTTTCCTTCTCCCGTCGGGAGAAGGTGCCCCGCAGGGGCGGATGAGGCTGCGAGCGAAGCCACATGCACCTTCCTTGAGGTAAGAGCGACGCCACCCGCATCGAATTCCAGCGAGGCTTCCCCCCCTACCCTCAC